>NC_019689.1:300000-442500 GCF_000317025.1 Pleurocapsa sp. PCC 7327
TCTCTAGCAAGTCCGCTAGATAAGCGACGATCCAATCTTGAATTTCTACGGCGGATATCTCTTTTACTGGGGGATTTTGAACTTCCATTGTTTTAACTCCTCGTTTGTGATTTTTGATTAGTTTCTAGTTTGCTTTACTAAACTGCTCTCTTGGCTTCTATTTGGCTCGCCGATGGCATTTTCACGTTCCAAGCTAAGCCTGTCGCCTTCAGCATCCAAACAACCCAGTTACCCAGATCGATCTGCCACCACTTCAGCCCGACAATCGCCGAACTGGGAAAAGCGTGATGGTTGTTGTGCAACGACTGTCCGAAGGAGGGAATCGCAAGCCAAAGGTTGTTGGTGCTGCGATCGTCGGAGTTGAAGGGACGACCGCCATATATGTGACAGATGGAGTTGGTAGCGTTGATAACTTGCTGTCCCAGGAAAACGCGCACGAGTCCTCCCCAGAGAAACCCTAGTAAAACTCCCATCCAGGTTCGGGAGATCAGCCCATCTATGACAGCAGGGATGACAAGACCGAGAAGTACCCAGTACTGCTGCCACTGGTTGACTTTAGCGATCGCCGGATCGCGCAGCAGATCTTTGGCAAACAGCATCGAGTTGGGAATTTCGCCTTTGAGAACCCAGCCTAAGTGAGAGTGCCACAGCCCGCGCAGTCGTCCTCGAATGCCTTCCCCATGCAGGTGGGGCGAATGGGGATCGTTGGGGAGATCGGTGTACTGGTGGTGACAGCGATGGTGTGCTACCCAAAACATCACTCCTCCCTGTGCTGCCATCGAACCGAAGATGGCGAGAGCAACGCGGACGGGAGTCGTCGTCCTAAAAGCGCGGTGCGAAAAGAGTCGATGGAAACCCACCTCAACTCCCAGGATGGTCAGTGCATACATGCCGACCAATAATCCTACTTCTACCGCTGTAATGGGAACGTACCACAGCAGTGCGATCGCGAAAACCGTCCCGATAAAGGGAATCAAGACAGTAATCAAGCTCAATCGCCGATAGATTTTTTGGAAATAATCGTTTGTTACCCTGACGCGATCTCGGCTTGACAAACCTTTGGTTCCCATCGCTTGACGAGCTTTCGTAGATTCAAGGTTTTGAACTTCCATTCCTATCAATTCCTTTTTTTGGTTTTACCAAGTCGGGCCCTTGGCAGTGTCTTTTGCCACTTGCAACAGAGTCGCGATCGCGCCAATGCAACTCAAGGCATTAGCCAACTAAAACTATTAGTTTGACACCCGTTTGACAGCTTGCAGCTTTTCTAAAATGGATTCGACGTCCGCTTGCAGTTGCAGGAACTTCACCTTGCTTTTTGGATTCTCGCTCCAGTCTTCGACAACGTTCAAAGTGCCAGCGAGAAAACCAGCGCGACAAGCATGGCGCTGAATCTTGCCACTGGATGTTTTAGGGATGCTTTCCGTTTTCACCAAAACTGTTGCATAAACTTGGAGATTATGCTCGGCTGTTACGGCTCGACGAATACTCTCGACCACCTCTTTGACGTTCAGCTTGCGCAGATAACTCCGCTTGACTTCCTGAACGATTACGAGGCGTTCCGAACCATTGACTTCTACCGCGAAAGCAGCCCCACAGTTAGGTCGCAGTGCCGGATGGCTTTTTTCTACTGTCAGTTCGATGTCCTGGGGATAGTGGTTTTGCCCGCGAATAATAATCGCGTCTTTGATTCTCCCGGCAATAAATAACTCGCCTTCTTGCAGAAATCCCAAATCTCCCGTGCGTAGGAACGGACCTTCCCCCGTGTCGGCAAGGTAAGCATTGAAAGTTGCCTTTGTCTCTTCAGGGCGCTCCCAATAGCCCTGAGCAACGCTGGGACTTGCCACCCAGATCTCTCCGACTTGATTATCTGGCAGCAAAGTTAAGGACTTGGGATCGACGATCGCAATCTTCCCGTCTACTAAACTCTTACCACAGCCTACGAGTTTGCGGCTGCCTTCCTCGCCCCGCGCCGCTATTACCCGATTCTGTTCGAGTGCCCCTCCCTCCACCTGCTGCACGACGGGAGTTGCTGCTTTCAATCCTCCAGAGACAATCAAGGTCGTCTCTGCCATCCCGTAGCAGGGATAAAAAGCTTCTTTTCGGAAGCCGCATGGCTCAAATGTAGCAGCAAATCGCTCTATGGTTTCCGCTCGTACGGGTTCGGCGCCCGTAAAGGCAACTTCCCAGCTACTTAAGTCGAGACTTGCCTTCTGTTCGGGAGTAATCTTGCTACAAGCAAGTTCGTAGGCAAAATTGGGTCCGCCGCTGGTAGTTCCCCGGTAGCGGGAAATCGCTTGCAGCCAGCGCAACGGCTGCTGGAGAAAATCTACTGGCGACATCAGCGCGACGGGAAAACCGCCGTAGAGAGGCTGTAGCACTCCACCAATTAACCCCATATCGTGATAGGGCGGCAGCCAAATTACCCCTCGACTGTCAGGCGTATGTTCGAAACACTTATGGATTAGCACTGAGTTGTGCAGGAGATTGCCATGACTGACCATTACTCCCTTCGGCGTTCCCGTAGAACCGGAGGTATACTGAAGGAACGCTATCGTGTTGCTGCTTATTGTCGGCTTTTGCCAGTCCGATGCTAGCTCGTTAGGGATATTATCGGTAGTCAACCATTGCATGGTTGCCAATTGCGGATCTTCGGCAAACCGACGCTCGATATTTTCTAGAAGGGTTGACGTGGTGAGAACGATCATCGCCCTCGCGTTGTCTAAGATCGCTTGCAACCTAGTCAGCTTCTGATTGCGCCGGGGCGGATAGGCAGGCACGGCAACCACAGAGGCATACAAACAGCCCATAAAGGCAGCAACGAACTCCAATCCGGGCTGATAGAGTAGCAGAGCACGCTCTCCTATGGCTCCCACTGACTGAAGGCGAGCGGCAATCGCCCTTGCCTGTCGATCTAATTCCTGATAGGTTAGCTGACCCACCTCGGTTTCTCCGCGATGAAGAAAGGTGTATGCTGTTCGATTGGGCTGATTTTGCGCTCTATAAGCCAAAAGATCGGCAAAAGTAGACAATTCGCACCCTAATTCGAGTGAGGAGTCTAAACAAGTAGACATCGTTTTATACTCAACTTCTTTAACGATTAGGTAGGATCTTGCAACTTTCTGACTGTAAAAGTACCTGAAAGCTTTTCTGACTAGGGAAACTCAATCAGTAGGCAAAAAGAACTCAAACCTGCTTACGGCTTAGAAAGGATAGCATCCGATGTAAAAAATCCTTTTCAGTACAGGTTAAGGCTAATTCTCTGTTTAATTTTTTCTAAAACTCATTAAGCTCCTCTGCACGTCCGTAGCAGAGAACACAAACTCACTCGCGTTGCAATTACTAGACTGTAGTGTGGCATAATTAGATCTATCTCCTTGTGGTTGAATGTTGAAGAAGTTGACAAGGGGTTAAGTCGTCTAAGTTTAGTGCCGCTAACACTAGACTTAGGCGCATTTTATTTTATTCGATCGCTTAGCTTATTTCATACTTCTTTACTCTATTAGAAGTATCGATTAGTTTCTCCAAATTATAAACAGTCTTTCCAAATTGTAAACAGTTTTTCCAAATTGTAAAGGTAAAATCGATCGCATATTTAAATTTCTATCCTAGCTGCTTGGGAAAAATTGAATAAAAATTTAGTAATTTTTCTCCTCAGTCCTTCTCTAATAGGGTTTTTGAGCGATGTTTTCAGGCAGGGAACGTCAAGCGATCGTAACTTTGAGAAAAGGTTAGGTAGCTTTGAATACCATGGGGAATAAACAGCTTTGTTAGATTTAGTGACTTAAAAAATAACAACCTAAAACTAACACAACAGTAACAAAACAATAGGAAAGAGCTAACTTATCGCTCACTGCTACGTTTATAACCTAAAGACTCTGAAATAGGAAGTCGAGCCAAGCAGGTTTTCTAGTCAAGCAAGAGACTGCTATGTATTTAACTTACATAGACTAGAGACAATAACCTCAATAGACTTTTTAGAAGGTTTAACTAGAACAATAACAAGCTTGAGACTTATGGAGAGATTTGAAAATTTATAAGTCTTAATTAATTTGACTGTTAAACACAGTAGAAAAAGAGTCTTTTTTAAAGTTATGAATTTGCAGGTTATGCCGCTAAAATATTAAGCATATACCCTAACTTTATTAACAGGAATTGAGTTGATTAGTTCGACAGTGAGTAAGACATTAGAGAAAAAAGTATTTCTACTTAGAAGACAAACAATACCTCTAGAACAAGACAATAGCTAAAATAAACTCAGAGCGTCTTAAGTCTGTTTTGAGAGAAATCTACGTTTAATTTGTCGGTTCTAAGACGAAAACTTAGAACTTCCCAACATTTGTTTAAAGTTCTTGCTCGCTCACAATTGCAACTAAAGTATTTGATTTGCTTCCATGTGCTGCTCTCAGAATACATAGTCGATCTATATATTTGAATTAGTTCGACAATTAAAGAAGATTCCTTATTAGATAAAGAAGGAAATTCACAAATACGAGCTACTCTATTTATGCAATTTAGATACGCAAAATCTTAAGTTTAAAAAAATTAATAAGAATGATTAGCTACGATAAACATTTGTTTTAGATGGTCGCTAATCGCTCGAAAAACCAAAATTCGTTTTATTTTCCAGAGCCAAGCTCGATAACCTTTGTCTAAAATACCCGACCTAGCTCTATACGCTCGAAGTAGCTCGCGATCGCATTGCAGATTTGTAATAGTGCGTTGTACGTTCAAGCGTTTTATTTAAAAGTTATCTCTTAAGATAGATATAAATTTCTATCCTAGGATAGATGAAAATAGTAGCAGTGTTTATGTTGTAAACTACGCTTAGCCAATTAGCTATCAGAAATCACCTCGCGATCGCGTAAATCAAGCTATCAACCAAACGCTCCTTTTCCATTGGCATGATCTCTTTACCGTGCAGCATCTCTTGAGTAAGGATAAAGTGAACTATGGCTCCCACAAAGATTCGCGCCGTCGCTTCTGAGTCGGGCAGGTTAATTTCTGGGTGTTCCTGAAAATATCGCGTCAGAATTTTCAGCGCGGGTTGAGCGATATTGCTCAAAAATAACTGTGCTAGGTCGGGTCGCGTTCCCGACTCTGCCACAATCAACCTCAAAAAGCACAAGTAATCTGGATCGTCAACTTCTCCTAGCAATCGATACGCCAATTCTCGCAAAACGATTTCCGGTTTTCCCTCTAATGGCTGCGACCAAACCAACTTAAATTTTTGGCACGCCATGCGTTTGACTAAAGCCGTGAAAAGCCCTTCTTTATCTGAAAAGTAACTGTAGAGAGTTTGTTTGGAAACTCCTGCCGCTTGAGCCACTTTATCCATGCTAGTGCAGGCATAGCCGTGCTTGAGAAATTCGGGTAGCGCTCCTTGTAAAATTTGTTCCGCTTTGTCTATAGAACGAGTCAGTGCTTCGCGGCGACTTGTGCGTCGCGACTCTTCTCTTTTGCTGGTTCTAGGCATGGTCTATTGTTTGTTTTTCTAGGAATCGGCAAAGTTTCTTGCATCGGGGATTGACAATATCAAACCGTACAGTCTATTCTATTAGATATAAAACTGTACCGTCTAGTCTCTACAAAAAGGTGGCAACAATGGATATCTTATCCTTAGCTTTTCTTTTGATTGCTCTAGGGATATACGATGAAATTCTCAACGGTCAGATGAAAATCTCTCAAAAATTACTCGGTTGGCTCGATCGCAAGACTTCTAATAACAGTAAAACTGTAAAGAACTGAATTAGCAAGCAATCGAAACTAGAGATGCCTAAGTACTTCCCCAGCCGAAGCAAGACCGGAGTTTAAGGCACTCTCAACTCGGTTCCCTCCGCACCAATCCCCACAGCAAATTAGGGGTAGAGTCGAAGTTGTTGCTAAATAGGGCATTTCCAGAAAACGACGCGGAAAAGAGTATCGCCACCGATGTACCTGACACCATTCGGGACTATCTAGCCAAGGAAGCAAGAGTTGAGCCGCGCGATCGCACAGTTGTTTGATCGCAGGTTGTAAGTCGCTGACATCGAGATAGGTTTGGGCAAATCGAGCTGTGCTGTGGATAATTAAGATGGTCTGCTTGGAAGATTCGCGCTTGCTGCTATCCCAACCGACCCAAGCCAGATCGGGATGGTCGATAATTTTGACCGCTTGCCACGAGGGTTTTAGGTCGTCTCGGTAGCTAGCCGTAACTGCAATACAAGGATCGAACCGGACAGAAGCTATTTTATCGAGAACCCCTAACAGGCGATTGGTAGAGGTAAGAGATTCTAGCAATGCCAACGCTTGAGGAGCGGGAATCGCTACAACAACTGCTTTAGCCGCGATCGCGCTGGGAAAATTTTCGGCTGCCTCGCTAGTCAGCAACCAGGTTTTACCTTCAGGGACAATCGTTTTCACGCGGCATTGTCGCCAAATCTCTAAATCGGTGGCGAGGAATTTCGCGATCGCACTCATGCCCTGGGGGGCAATGTAACGATTAGCGGGCGGGGATAACTGCCAATCGTTTTGAGGATGCAATTCGTAAGCTGTACCCCTCCAGGGTCGAACGATTTTTTGCTCGCACAATCGATCGATTAATTGCTGAGTCTGCTCGCCTTGAATTTCTAGATAGGGTAGCCCGCGATCGACGCAGGTATCGTAGAAACGCCGCGTGTCTACTCGTCCTCCGACACCGCGAGACTTTTCTAAAATTACGACTTTTAAGTCGGCTTGCTGTAGTTGTTTGGCACAAACTAAACCAGCCAAACCCGCACCAACAACGGCAACATCAAATTTAGGTATTCGATTAGTCATTTCTTCTCTATCCGATCGTTAAGGGCTAATATTAGAATGGTTGACGTAGCCAACTCAAGCCATGAGTGGTGGAGGACCTAACCTTGGACGAACTTAGATCGGCGCTGGAATTAGCAACAGAAGACGAGTTACAACAACTAACGCAAATTTTATTTTGTCGTAAATTCAACCCGCTCGATTATTTGCAAACTCCCGACCCCATAGAAATACAAAGCCAAGATTGGGAAACTTGGATAGATTCGATCGAAAAGCGATTTCGCTACCTAGCTGCGGACGGTTTTACAGTCTTAAGGGGAAAAACTAAGCAATTTAGTTATCGCCAAGCGTTAGTTCGCGTTTGCCATTACCTGAAAATTCCTTACTCGAAGCGAATGGCAACCACCGATATCGAAGCGGAAATTTTTCTGCACTTGATCGGCAAAGCCTGGAAACGCTTGCCCGCTTTGGAACAGAAATCCTTAATGACAAGGATACAGCGATCGCTTGCCAAATCCAATACCCCAGAACCTTTACTCGTTCAACTAAAACAAGATTCTCTCGACATCATCCTCAAAGGCAGCAGCGCAATAGCCGTCAATTCTTTCCTCAAACCCTTGATCCTCAAACAAATTGCCCAGCAGTTTGCCGTTCACTTTGCTACCTACCAAGCAGCCACATCGGCACTCGTTCGAGGCGGAACGGCTGTCGCTGCCCAGATTCAGAACCGGGTAGTTCTCCAAGCAGCCGAGCGAGGCATGGCAATGAGTGCCGCTCGCTATGGGGCAGTTCGCACCGTATTTGCTTTTGTGGGACCCGTTCTCTGGGGCTGGTTTATAGCCGATCTCGGTTGGAAAGCGATCGCAACTAACTACGGACGCATCATCCCTGTTATTTTTGCTTTAGCACAAATTCGCCTCACCCGGACCGAGTGTTGGGAACCCGCCTGATAGTAAGGAAAAAGGAGTAGGGGAGCAGGAGAAAAAAATTGCCCACTCAGCAATCGCTAATCCCCAATCTCCAACCAACATGGGCTTGGGAATGTGCCCGGATAAGCGCACTGGTTTTTCCTTGGTTTCCAGCTTTGGGAGCCGGGGGTCTAGCGATCGCCTCTATCGGTCTTTGGAAGCAGCAATACCGCCGCCTGGTTCAAATTCCTTTTATTTGGGGACTTCTGCTGCTGAGCCTTTGGTTGATTTTTTCGTCCTGCTTCGCCGTCAATCGCCAGGAAGCTTTTCTCGGCTTAGCAAATTTTTTGCCTTTCATGGCTCTAGTTGCGGCTTTTTCTTTTGCGATCCAAAAACCATCACAACTGCGTCAGCTAGCCTGGTTGCTAGTTATTCCCTCATTTCCTATCGTTATTTTGGGCTTGGGACAGTTATTCGCGTCCTGGAACAGTCCCCCGTTTCTCGCCCAGATTCTGGGATGGGAGTTGGTTCCTGGAGGCGAACCACCGGGCAGAATGTCGTCGGTGTTTATGTATGCCAACATCCTTGCTGCCTATCTGGTTATCGTTTTTATTCTCGGACTGGGGTTGTGGATCGATACTTACCAAGCTTGGCGATGGGATTTGAAGCAGCGCGATCGCATCTGGATGTTAGGATGGTTGGGTTTGGTTGTCATTAGCGATAGCATGGGGCTAATTTTAACCCAGTCTCGCAACGCTTGGGCATTAGCCTTTTTAGCTTGTCTTGCTTTTGCGCTTTATTTGGGTTGGCGTTGGCTCGTCGGGGGGGTGGCAGCTGCGGCAAGTAGCGTTTTGTGGTCATCGTGGGGACCTTCTCCCAGTCGCGAGTGGTTGCGTCAGATCGTTCCCGCCTATTTTTGGGCGCGTCTTTCTGATGAAATGTATCCCGATCGCCCCTTAGCCACTTTAAGATCGACCCAATGGCAGTTTGCGTGGGATATGATGGCTCAACGTCCCTGGATGGGTTGGGGGCTGCGCAATTTTACCCCTCTCTACGAGGCAAAAATGGGTTTGTGGTTGGGACATCCTCACAATCTATTTCTGATGCTATTGGCTGAAATTGGCATTCCAGGAACGCTTTTATTATCTGGATTAGTCGGTTGGGTGATTTTTGAGGCGCTAAGACTCATAAAAAATTGGTCGGCGGTTTCGTCGAAAGAAGTTAAACTTTGCAGACACAGCGATCGGTTAATTTTGTTTACTTATTTGGTTGCTTTTGGTAGTTGTGTTTTATTTAACATGTTTGACGTGACTGTCTTCGATCTGCGAGTCAATACGATCGGTTGGTTGCTTCTATCGGCAATTTCTGGCATCGCAATCGCGTCTCGCGATCGCGTTTTGTCAGGTTTTCGCCATCGTGAATCGAGCCTTTCTTGAGCGGTCAAACTTCTGACCTAAATTATTGAAATCTCCAACTGGAACTTCCCCCATCCGTCGCGATCGCCCTATGCAAGTTGGCACGGCTGAGATCCACATCACTAAGTTCTACATGACTCAGGTTTGCCTGACTCAGGTTAGCTTCAGTTAAATTTGCTCCCTGAAGGCTTGCATTGGTGAGATTTGTATGGCTTAAATTCGTCCTCGTTAAATTGGCACGGCTAAGATTTACATCACTCAAGTCTACATAACTCAGGTTGGCTTCAGTTAAATTTGCTCCCTGAAGGTTTGCATTGGTGAGATTTGTATGGCTTAAATTCGTCCTCGTCAGGTTGGCACCCCTAAGATCTGCACCACTGAGATCTGCCCCTTTGAGGTTCGTATTTCTCAGATTTACCGCAATCAGGTTTAGATTTCTAAAACTCCTCTGCCCTGCTGCATATCGGCTTAAAAGTTCTTTAATATCCATCCTAACTTCTGTATCTTTTGTCTTCCTATATTTTGTTAGTCAGTTGAGTAATGGATTATAAAACTGGCATTTCTTGGTAACAGTAGCTACAACGCCAGTAAATACCGCTCAAACGTATATGACGGAGTAAAGTGCATGAGCAGCAAGGACAAGTATGCTTTCTCATTATGGATCGTCTGGTATAGATGGCTGTATTATTTTGACTGTTACCAGTTTTAGGATGAGTCAGCGCTTGAGAAGATCTATTTAATAAAGCTTGCATTGTTTTAACGGATTTTTGTTGATATCCGGCTCAGATTTTAGAGACGGCGGCAAATTGTAGTTGAATCCACAATTCTTGTTTCCACTTAAGGCTCAAAATCTCTGGATTTTTGATTCCCAAAGCTTTTAGGCATTTAACTATGTCTTTTTTCGTAAGTGACTGTGGTTGTAATTCTGAAGCCACAAAACGGGCAAAGCTAGGTGAGACAACTATAGGGATGTAAAATAGATTGCCGACATAAATTGACATAAAACACCTCCAGAATCAAAGGGTGTAGAGATTTAGATTCGGAGAGAAGTCTATAAAGTTTAGTTAAATAACCGAAAATATTTCTCAGTAATCTAACTTTAACGTCGAACTCTACACAAATGCCATAAAGACACAATTCTTATTGAGGCATCCTCATTTCTAGAGGAACCACGGGTTCTATCACGGTGAAATAATCTACAAAGTTGTTACCGAAGACGTGGAAACTGAACCAGAACGAGGAGTGTAGCTACTAGGGACAAGGCATGTAGAGACGCGATCGCTCGCGCCTCTAAAACTATCCAGATTCAATGCCTGGTAGATCGTGTCGAACAATGACCATTCGATCGCTTACCTCGTATTAGTTGACAGCGTAAGCAACCCTGAGCGCCCACACGATCAGGGCAGCGATCGTACCTAACACGAGTAATGCCGAGACAGCGACAACCGCAGGTTTGTCCGCTCCCTCGAATTTCATAATTCCACGATTTAGATCTGACATAGAAGCTTGGCTCCTTTCTCAGGTTAAACGCGCGATAAAATACTATTCCTCGTCCAGATTAGCGAAGATTAGCCCTCATTGGGCGAACAATAAAAAGATTTAATAACTGCTTTAGCTTTGTTGCAACAGCGCGATCGCGTCGCTGATGATTGGCTACCTATCAAACCAGGGATTGCTAGGAAAAAACCTGTCACTCCGAGGCTTGCGGACATCTTTATTTATACTAGATGAGAGATAGAAGTAGCGCCAGCCCAGTATAGGAGTATATCAAGTATATCAAAGATTCAAATGACAGAATTTTTTCCTCAGATTTCTAACAACTCTCTTCCCCCTCAAAATATAGAGGCTGAGGAATCTATTCTAGGCGGAATTTTACTCGATCCAGAAGCGATCGGACGGGTTGTCGATGTGCTTTTGCCAGAAGCTTTCTATGTAAAAGCACATCAGGATATTTATGAAGCTGCCCTGAAGCTTCACGCGCAGGGCAAACCGACGGATTTAATGACAGTTACCAGTTGGCTGCAAGACTGCCACCTGCTAGAGCGAGTCGGCGGGACGATGAAATTAGTTCAGTTACTAGATCGTACTGTATCGGCTGTCAATATCGATCGCTATGCGGCATTGGTAATGGATAAATACCTGCGCCGTCAATTGATTTCAGCAGGACACGAAATCGTCGATTTGGGTTACGATACGGCAACCGAATTAGATATCGTTTTAGATGAATCAGAGAAGAAAATTTTTCGCCTGACTCAAAAGCGTCCTCAAGAAGGTTTGATCCCTATTGGCGATACTTTAGTTCAAACCTTGAACGATATTGAAAAACTGCATCAAAAAGTTGCTCAGCCGGGAATTCCTTGCGGTTTTTACGATTTGGATGCTATGACTAGCGGTTTTCAGCGTTCCGATCTTATTATTATTGCTGGAAGACCGTCAATGGGGAAAACCAGCTTTGCTCTTAATATCGCTCATAATGTTGCCAAACAAAATCTTCCAGTTGCTATCTTTAGCTTAGAAATGTCTAAAGAACAGCTAGCCTTAAGATTGCTAGCTAGCGAAGCAGGAATTGAAAGTAATAAATTGCGATCGGGGCGACTTTCTCAGAAAGAATTAGAACCTTTATTTGAAGCTTTAGGAACGCTTTCTAGTCTACCCATTTTTATCGATGATACTGCCAATGCGACAGTCATGCAAATGCGATCGCAAGTCCGTCGCCTGCAAACAGAACATAAAGGAGAAATAGGATTAGTTTTAATCGATTACCTCCAATTAATGGAAGGAAGCGGCAGCGATAATCGCGTACAAGAATTGTCGAGAATTACCCGTTCTCTCAAAGGATTGGCACGGGAAGTTCAGACGCCTGTTATTGCTTTATCCCAACTCAGTCGCGCCGTCGAATCGCGAACTAATAAGCGTCCGATGATGTCAGATTTAAGAGAATCGGGTTCGATCGAACAAGATGCAGATTTAATTATTATGTTGTATCGCGATGAATATTATCATCCAGACACCCCCGATCGCGGCATATCAGAAGTTATCGTTACCAAACATAGAAATGGGCCTACAGGCACTGTCAAACTGTTATTCCAGCCCGAATTAACTAAGTTTCTTAACTTACAAAGAAAACAACCTTATTAATTTGCATCAAAACTATTAGAGCGTCAATGAAAAAAAATTGGTTGGTTTGGAAAAGAAGACAAACTTCTCTCACTCATCAAAGATGGTTTCAATTGCTACTAGCTATCCTCTTAATTATTGGGATTTTTTTTCACTTCTTCAATCTCGATAAAAAACTCTATTGGCACGATGAAGCCTATACTTCTATGCGAGCAGCTGGCTATACTCGTACAGAACTCGATCGCGATCTATTTCCAGATAGTTTACTTTCAGTTGAGGACTTACAAAAAGCTCAGCAAATTAAGCCAGGAAGTACATTTAAAGATACAATTAACTCTCTTGTCATAGAAGATCCGCAGCATCCACCTTTGTATTTTTTAATGGCTCGTTTTTGGATGCAAAGCTTCGGCAGTTCTCTGACAGCATCGCGAACTTTACCCGTATTGATTAGTCTTTTATCATTACCATTAATCTATCTTTTATCCCTAGAATTATTTTCTTCAAAACTAGCTGCCATACTCGCGACAATTTTTTTAGCTCTCTCTCCTTGCGATATTCTTTTTGCTCAAACGGCGCGACAATATAGTTTACTAACATTGACAGTAATTGCTAGTAGTTTAGTGCTTTTAAAAGCCTTAAAAATTTCTAACTGGAAAACTTGGAGTCTCTATACTGTAGTCTGTACGGTTGGATTTTATACCCATCCCTTTTTTATTTTGACGCTAATCGGTCATACCGTCTTTCTTCTTGGTGTTTGGTTATTTGATAAGTTAGAAATCAAAAAAATCTTATCATTTGGATTGGCGATCGCTGCTACGGCTATTCTTTATAGTCCTTGGATATTTGTCCTTACTACTAACTATCAACGTGCCTTAAATACGACTGACTGGGCGCGTTTGAGGGTCGAGTTATCTTATTTAATTAAACTCTGGACTTTGAGTTTTACTTCTCTATTTGTCGATCTAGATTTTGGCTTTGATAATATCCAAACTTACGCCATAAGATTTCCGTTTGTTTTACTTATTCTTTTCTCTGCTTATGCTGTCTGTCGCCAAACAAAGCAATCGACTTGGCTATTTATTATTACAGCAATTTTTGTTCCTTTCTTGTTACTCGCACTGCCAGATTTAATCTCAGGAGGAAAGCGCTCCGCCGTAACTCGCTATCTCCTTCCTAGCTTTCCAGGCGTGCAATTAGCTGTCGGTTATTTAATGGCTCGATTACTTATCAAAGGAAAACAATTTTGGCGAATAATTTTTGCGGCGATAATGTCAGTTACTATTTATTCCTGTACGCTTAATGCTTTAGCCGATACTTCTTGGAGCAAAGATTTGAGCTTTCATAATTGGGAAGTTGCTAGAACAATCAATGCGAGTTCGTCACCCTTACTAATTAGCGATCGCGGCGACGATTGGACTAATCTTGGCGACTTACTTTCTTTAGGTTATATACTCGATTCCGACGTTCGCCTCGCATTGTTTAGTTATCCGACTAATCCAGAAAAAGTTCGGGAAATCTTGGCAGAAAATCAATCTGAAGTATTTGTTTTTCGTCCGAGTACAAAACTATTTTCTGCTATAGAAAAAGCGGGAGGTAAACTCGAAACTGTTTCAGTGCAAGGTAGGCTTTTGAAGCTTAGTTCTCAATCTTAAATCTTTATCTAGATTGCTTTTTGATAACTGAAGAATTCATTCATTCCCCCTCTCTAGTTATAGCTAAGTAGATTTAGGCAAAAGTACTTTTGCTTTCTTATTCGACCAAATTAAAAATACTATCGGTCGCAGTAAAATTTTTATTAGAAGCCAAAGCGATCGCAGTTCTCCTGGCGCATCTCGGCGCTGCCACTGTTCTGGATGACAAAAGAGAATATCTACTAAACGTCGATAGCGATCGAGATCGAGCGTTTCAAATTTAACTCGTACTCTTAGCATTTTTTTGGTCAAATTAGTATAAATCAGTTGCGCTTGCAGCTTTAATCCTTCTTCAGGAATTTCTAAGGTTAAAATGCTGCTTAAATCGACAGGTTGCTTCAATTCGATTTCAGCCCCTATTTCGGAGAGTTTGGTCATCGTGCCGCAGACAGTCCCTTCGCTGCTGGTTAAGCGTACCTTATGCTGAACGGGCAACCATTCATAAATGTCTGTTTTGGGAACGTCTAGCAAACCTAATAAAGCAACGCCAAGAATAATTAGGTTGTAAACATCCCAAACTAAAATCAGACTGAAACCATTCGTATGAGTAGAATCGAGCAGCCCTAAACTACTACAAAAACTGATAGAAATTCCAACAAAAAATACGATCAAAGGTAAGGCTAGCGACCAATTATACTGACTTTTATGTCTAAAAATCCCTTTTGGCGTCACTCTAAACCCTTGTCCGAAGGGATTGAGCATGACTTTGATAATCGTAATAAATAGGGGAAAACACGATGGAATCGCATAGACGTCGGAGAAGATTAAAGAACGCGATCGCAAGTTTAACCAAGAAAAAGCAGTTAACTGGAGAAAATAATAAGGAACGAAGAAATAAAGCATTTCTTGCATGCTGACGACAAGCGGCTCAATGCTAAAGAAAGTGTAGAGGATCGGCAGCATTAGGAAAAACAAACGAGGAATAATCGCAAACCAAGTCAAAAATCCTTCTAAATGCGCCAATCTTTGTCGTAAGCTCAACCCTGGTATCGTGAAAGGATTAGAATCGATAAAAAGTCCCTGTAGCGTACCCCGCGCCCAACGGATTCTCTGAACGATATGGGCAGCCATGCTTTCGGCTGCCAATCCCGCACTCAAGTTTTCATTGAGATATACTAATTCGTAACCTTTTGCCGACAGGCGAATCCCCGTGTAGTAATCTTCGCTAATCGAATCCGTCACGAAACCGCCGACTTCTAAAAGAGCGCTACGCTTGACGATAAAAGAGGTTCCCGAACAAACGACGCTACCCGCACCATCCTTAATCAATTGAACTTGGCGATAAAAAATTTCTTCTTCAGAAGGTAAAATCTTTTCTAATCCTAAATTGATAGCAATGGGATCGCTATTGTAAAAACTTTGCGGCGTTTGAACTAAAGCAATTTTGTTATTTTGAAAAAAACCTACCGTGCGCGTCAAAAAGTTTTTGGCGGGGATAAAATCGGCATCGAAAACAGCAATCAATTCTCCTTTAGTTTTTTGAATGGCATTGTTTAAGTTGCCAGCTTTTGCAAAATGGTTTTTTACTCGCGAAATGTAATAACAGCCTAGTTCTTTAGCTAATTTTCTAATTTCTGGTCTTTTGGTATCATCTAATAAATAAACTTTTTTGTTAGAATAATCTATAGCTTGACAACCAATAATCGTTCGCCGCAAAACAAATTCTGGTTCGTTATAAGTAGGAATTAAAATATCGACTGAAGGAAAGTAGGTGCCATCTTGGACGGCTTGACTGTATCGGTCGGCTTCGCGACGGCGATCTTTGATATCTAGCATTAAATATAGCTGGATGGTTCCTCCGGCAACCACCATCATTTCTAGGAACAGTAAGGCAAGACTAAAAATCCCATCGAGGGGGTTGGAGAGATTTAGCGTAGAGAACAATCGCCATAGGATATAGCGAAGGGTTAAAGCCAGTAAAATACATACAACTATCGTCCGCGACCAAGGTTTGGGTTGGGGCGATAACTTCATGATTGTGTATACAATACTAAAGAGAATTATTGTCGGAAATAATAAAAAATAGGGATTGCTAAACTCCGGTACGGCTAACCAAAAAGGAGGATTTTCTTGCCAGAAATACAACCGTTCAAAAAGTTCTGAAATCGTTCTTTCCTCAAGAAACCAGGCAGTTGCGATCGCTCCGAAAAACCCTATTATTCCTAAAAGGACTAGCGTGGCTGTCCGCAGTGGCAGTATTGAATTACTCGGTTCGGCAATGGGTTTAAAGATTTGCATGATAAACGGCAAATTAATAATTAACAGTGAAGTATTGGGGAATTAATTATAGATGTCAACTCCCATTTTGCCTATGACACCTCAAGCTGATTTAGCATCAGTTAGTCAGTAACGTTGCTGTCAATTTTACACTTCTTAATAAGAAATTCGGTTAAATCTTGCCCAAAAGCTTTTACTCTTCTGCCTTCGGTAAGAGTTTGACAATAGGTTGTTTTCATGCATGTCAGTCTATAGAGAAAATAAACTTTCTAGTTGTTCTATCCCAAATCTTGACTCAAACGAAGCCGTGTGACTTCTCAAGAACAAAATAGATAGTCGTTGAAGTAAACTATATCGAGAGCTGGACTTTTTTCTCCTGTGTCCCTCCCAAATCCCCAGATTTTTACACAATAATGGTAAAAGGCAAAAAAGCGTATATTTTTAGATAAAGCTAACGCCCATCGCTTTAAACGAGTCGCATTAACCTATGAATTGACCCATGAATAGTTCCTTCCTCAATCGCCTTCGCAGTCCAGAACGTCCCGTCCTCATCTTCGACGGTGCCATGGGAACTAACCTGCAAATGCAAAATTTGACCGCAGAAGACTTTGGCGGTTCTCAATATGAAGGATGCAACGAGTATCTGGTACACACCAAACCAGAAGCTGTAGAGGCGGTACATCGAGGCTTTTTAGAGGCGGGTGCGGACGTAATTGAAACCGATACTTTTGGCGGAACTTCCATTGTATTGGCAGAATACGACTTGGCAGACAAGGCTTATTATCTCAACAAAACTGCCGCCCAACTAGCCAAGCGAGTCGCCGCAGAATATTCCACGCCTGAAAAACCTCGCTTTGTGGCGGGTTCAATGGGACCGGGAACCAAACTGCCAACGTTGGGACATATTGACTTCGATACGCTTAAAAATGCCTATGTCGAACAAGCAGAAGGACTTTATGACGGCGGAGTTGACTTATTCGTCGTCGAAACTTGCCAGGATGTCCTACAAATTAAAGCGGCGCTAAATGCCATAGAAGAAGTTTTTCTCAAAAAAAGCGATCGCATTCCGCTCATGGTTTCTGTCACTATGGAACAACAGGGAACTATGCTCATCGGAACGGAAATTGGCGCGGCGTTAGCGATTTTAGAACGCTATCCCATCGATATTTTGGGTCTCAATTGCGCGACGGGACCCGATTTAATGAAACCTCATATCAGATATCTCTCCGAAAATTCTCCCTTCATTATCTCTTGTATTCCCAATGCAGGATTGCCAGAAAACCTCGGCGGTAAAGCACACTACCGATTGACTCCGATGGAGTTGAGAATGGCATTGATGCACTTTGTCGAAGATTTGGGAGTACAAATCATTGGGGGTTGTTGCGGAACTCGTTTCGATCATATCCGACACCTCGCCGAGATGGCGAAGGATTTAAAACCCAAAGAACGTCATCCTCACTACGAACCATCGGCGGCATCAATTTACACCACCCAACCTTATATCCAAGACAATTCTTTCCTAATTATTGGAGAAAGATTGAATGCCAGCGGTTCTAAAAAATGCCGCGATTTGTTAAATGCAGAAGACTGGGATGGTTTGGTTTCTCTGGCAAAATCTCAGGTCAAAGAAGGCGCACACGTTCTCGATGTTAACGTAGATTACGTGGGAAGAGATGGCGTGCGCGATATGCGCCAATTGGTCTCTCGTTTAGTTAATAATATCACCTTGCCACTGATGTTAGACTCGACAGAATGGCAAAAAATGGAGGCAGGATTAAAAGTTGCTGGCGGGAAGTGCATTCTCAATTCCACTAACTATGAAGATGGCGAAGAAAGATTTTTAAAAGTCTTAGAATTAGCCAAAAAATATGGTGCTGGCGTCGTTATTGGCACTATCGATGAAGAAGGAATGGGAAGAACGGCAGATAAGAAATTTGAAATTGCCAAACGGGCCTATCATGCTGCTGTTGAATATGGAATTCCGCCTCGCGAAATCTTTTTCGATACGCTAGTTTTGCCTGTTTCTACGGGGATTGAAGAAGACAGAGAAAATGGCAAAGCAACCATCGAAGCTGTTCGCCGCATTCGTCAAGAATTTCCAGAATGCCATATCGTTTTAGGGGTTTCTAACGTTTCTTTCGGTTTAAATCCTGCCGCACGTCAAGTACTCAATTCAGTTTTCTTGCACGAAGCAATGCAAGCTGGTTTGGATAGCGCGATTGTCAGCGCTAGTAAGATTTTACCCCTCTCTAAAATTGAACCAGAACATCAAGAAGTTTGTCGAGATTTAATTTACGATCGCCGTAAGTTTGAAGGAGAGATCTGCGTTTACGATCCTCTCACTAAGCTAACCGAATTATTTGCTGGAAAAACCACTAAACGCGATAAGTCCGCTGAAGCTAATTTACCTGTAGAAGAAAGGCTAACGCGCCACATTATCGACGGCGAACGAATCGGTTTAGAAGAAGCTTTAGAAGAAGCACTCAAGCAATATTCTCCACTAGAGATTATTAATACCTTCCTGTTGGATGGAATGAAAGTTGTAGGAGAATTATTTGGTTCGGGACAAATGCAGTTACCATTTGTGTTGCAGTCCGCACAAACAATGAAAGCTGCGGTAGCGTATTTAGAACCTTTCATGGAAAAATCAGACACCAATGGAGGTACTAAAGGAACGTTTGTCATTGCAACGGTAAAAGGCGATGTTCACGACATTGGTAAAAATTTAGTCGATATCATTCTTTCTAACAATGGCTATAAAGTTATTAATCTAGGAATTAAACAACCAGTAGAAAATATTATTCAAGCTTATAGAGAACACAACGCCGATTGTATCGCCATGAGTGGTTTATTGGTAAAATCGACGGCGTTTATGAAGGAGAATTTAGAGGTATTTAACGAACAAGGCATTACCGTTCCTGTTATTTTAGGCGGTGCGGCACTAACGCCAAAATTTGTTTATGAGGATTGTCAAAATACCTATAAAGGTCGAGTCGTTTACGGAAAAGATGCCTTTGCCGACCTTCACTTCATGGATAAATTAATGCCTGCAAAAGCCGCAAATCAATGGGACGATATTCAAGGATTTTTAGGCGAATATGCTGAAGAGAATGGCAAAGGAAAACATCAAGAAGCTGAATCAGAATCTCAAGTTAATCCCGATACTTTAATTATCGATAAAGCAGATAGACAAGAAGCAGAATCCCAAAAAATAGATACTAGACGTTCTGAAGCAGTAGAAGTTAATATCAATCGTCCTACACCGCCATTCTGGGGAACAAAAATTTTACATCCAGGAGAAATTTCTCTTGAGGAAGTCTTCTGGTATTTGGATCTGCAAGCTTTATTTGTCGGACAGTGGCAATTTCGAAAACCAAAAGAACAATCGCGGGAAGAATACGATCGCTTTTTAGCCGAGAAGGTTTATCCTATTTTAGAAGAGTGGAAGCAACGAATTATTAAAGAGAATTTGTTGTATCCGACAGTAATTTATGGCTATTTCCCCTGTCAGTCTGAGGGAAATACTTTATTGGTTTACGATCCAGAAGTTATTACAACAGAGGGAAAGATACCAGATAATTTGGCACCCATTGCGACATTTGAGTTCCCGCGTCAAAGATCTGGTCGTCGCCTCTGCATCGCCGATTTCTTTGCACCCAAAGACTCTGGTATTATCGATGTCTTCCCCATGCAGGCGGTGACGGTTGGAGAAATTGCTACGGAATATGCCAAGAAGCTATTTGATGGCAATGAATACACAAATTATCTCTACTATCACGGTATGGCAGTACAAACGGCGGAAGCGCTAGCAGAATGGACGCATGCCAGGATACGGCGGGAATTAGGATTTGGCGATAAAGAACCGAATAATATTCGCGATGTCCTGCAACAACGCTATCAGGGATCTCGTTACAGCTTTGGTTATCCTGCTTGTCCGAATATTGCAGATCAGTATAAGCAGTTGGAGTTGTTGAAATGCGATCGCATTAATATGTATATGGATGAAAGCGAGCAATTATATCCCGAACAGTCTACGACGGCGATTATTACTTATCATCCGGTAGCGAAGTATTTTAGTGCTTAATGTGATGGCAATACCTGATTATCAAACAATTATGCTACCTCTTCTTAATCCTCTTCTTAATTATGCAAGCGATCGAGACAAGAGCATTCGCTTCGTGAAGCCATCTCTTAAACATTAAAATCTCGCCAAGAAATAAATTTCTTGGCTAACAGCATAAGTCCATTAAAATAGACTAAAAGCCTTATTTAGTCATCATTTAGTCCTAGAGGCGAGGACTTTTGCGATCGAGCTTGGGAATTCATTCCCTTGTTGAGTGAAGCGTAGGTGAAAGATCTGAGCTAAGCAAAAACCCCGAAGCTATTAATGTTAGGTTTCTAGAGAAATTTGATGAATTTATTGAGTTTCAATAATTAAAAAAAGAACAAATAGATCTAATTATTTATCTGAATTATCAATAGGAAACACTTTCATTTGTTTCCAAAAATACTGTCCTAGCTTTTCTAAATCGTTAAGCTGCAACAAACCCAAACGAATTGCGTGCTCGTTAATTTGGACGTTTTTTCTAGATTTTTTTCAATCAAACCGCTCATAGTTTTTGGTTAAGTAATCTATACCTGGCGCGGCGAGTAGGAGCTTTAGATGAGAGGGCGATCGCTAGTAGCAATGAGGAGGAGAAGATTAAGCTCTTAGCCTTTAAAATTCCTCATGTGCCAAGACATTAATTTCTTGGCTAATATACCAAGTTTACTGAAGTGGACTCTTTATCAATTTGTGCAACAGAACTATTTCCTGACTCGATAACCGATGTCGCGTCGGCAGTACTTGCCTGCAAATTCGATGCAATCTACGGCTTGGTAAACGCGAGCGATCGCATTTGCAAACGTATCTCCCGTTGCAGTTACGCCGAGAACGCGACCGCCGTCAGTAACGAGTTGCCTGTTTTGGAGTTTCGTTCCCGCATGAAAGACAATTGCGCCTGATGCTTCGGCTTTATCTATTCCCGCGATCGCCATTCCTTTTGCATACGCTCCCGGATATCCGGCAGAAGCTATGACTACGCATACTGCACTGCCTGCTTTCCAGCGCAGCGGCGGGAAGTCGGCTAGTCGTTTTTCTGTGCAAGCGAGGAGCAGTTCGTCTAGAGGAGTCTCTAACAGAGGAAGAATAGCTTGCGTTTCTGGATCGCCAAAGCGACAATTGAATTCTAGTACTTTAGGCTCGCCTTGAGGCGAAATCATCAAGCCCGCATAAAGAACGCCTCGATAGTCGATTCCTCGACGGCGCAAGGCTTCAACAGTCGGTTTGAGGATGTCTTGCTCGATCTGCTGCATTAATTCTGGCGTAGCTATAGGAGCTGGGGCATAAGCGCCCATTCCTCCCGTATTGCTGCCCGTATCGCCTTCCCCAATGCGCTTGTGGTCTTGTGCCGGGAGTAGGAAACGGACGGTAAAACCGTCAGTTAGCGCGAGTACTGAGACTTCTTCGCCTAGCAAATACTCTTCAACGATTAGCTTGGTAAAGCCTTCTCGAAATAAAGTATCGATCGCAGCTTGCGCTTCTTCTACAGTAGCTGCTACGATAACTCCTTTTCCGGCTGCCAATCCGTCGGCTTTGACGACAATCGGCGCACCCTGTTGGGCAATGTAGGTTTTAGCGGCTTCGGCTTCTGTAAAGGTAGCCGATTTAGCAGTGGGCACGCCAGCTTCTTCCATCAATGCCTTTGCCCAAGACTTGCTCGCTTCGATTTGTGCTCCCGCTTGAGTGGGACCGAAGACTTTAATCTTATCGCGTTGGAGGCGATCGGCAATTCCCAGAGACAGAGGGAATTCCGGTCCGACTACCACCAAATCGATTCCTCTTTCTTGGGCGATGCGAGCGATGCTGTCGAAATCGTCTACCGATACCGCAATATTCTGACAGCCTTTTAGCCCTGCCGTGCCACCGTTACCCGGAGTGCAAATACAGCTTTCTACCTGGGGAGATTGTAGCAGTTTCCAGGCTAAAGCGTGTTCCCGACCCCCATTTCCAACAACTAGAACTTTCACCCTGCGCGATCTGTCTAACGTTTCATCTTTTAAGATTATCAGGGTTTTGGATAAGATAGAGGCGATCGCACCATAAATTCGTCGATCTACCAAAAGCGCGATCGCGCTCCAACCTTTGAAGCCAACCCCCTTTGTGTTCTAAACTGGATCGTGCCAACCCAAATTCATCTTTCATTCCAATGCCTGCTCTAACAACTTCTCGCACTAGCCTGAGCTTTCCTTTAACTGCCGTTGTCGGACAAGAAGCCATCAAACTCGCTCTGCTATTGGCTGCCGTCGATCCGGGATTGGGAGGGGTGGCGATCGCGGGTCGTCGGGGGACGGCAAAATCGGTATTAGCACGGGGAATTCACGCCCTACTGCCGCCGATTGAAGTCATTAAAGGCAGCCCTTTTAATTGCGATCCGGCTAACCCGGACGAATGGGACGACAAAACGCAGCAATTGTATGGGAATGCGGCAGAAATTCCTACTGAAGTCATTCCTGCGCCTTTCGTACAAATTCCTTTAGGCGTGACAGAAGATCGACTGTTGGGATCGGTAGATGTGGAAGAGTCGGTCAAACGAGGGGAACCCATCTTTCAACCCGGATTGCTGGCAGAGGCGCACCGAGGCGTGTTGTACGTCGATGAGATTAACTTGCTCGACGACCAAATTGCCAATCAACTGCTAACCGTTTTAAGCGAAGGGCGCAATCAGATCGAACGGGAAGGGATTAGCTTTCAGCATCCATGCAAACCTATCTTAATTGCCACCTACAATCCAGAAGAAGGGGCGCTGCGAGAGCATTTACTCGATCGCATCGCGATCGCGCTTTCGGCGGATGGCGTGTTAAATTTAGACCAGCGAGTGGAAGCCATTAATCACGCGATCGCCTACGCCAATTCTCCCCAAGCTTTTATCGAGCAGTATGCTGGCGAGATAGACGACCTTAAAACCGAGATTATTCTGGCGCGGGAATGGTTGAAAGATGTCAAGATTAGCCGCGACCAGATTGCCTATCTCGTTGAAGAAGCCATTCGCGGCGGGGTAGAAGGACATCGGGCGGAAATTTTTGCCGTGCGAGTTGCCAAAGCCGCCGCCGCCCTAGAAGGACGCGATCGCGTTACGGCAGAAGACTTGCGAAGGGCAGTAGAATTCGTTATCGTGCCCAGGGCAACTCTACTGCAACCGCCACCGGAAGAGGCTCCCCCACCGCCTCCACCGCCTCAAGAACAGCCCAAAGACGAATCGCAACAAGACCAAGAGGAGCGAGAAGAGGAAAACCCAGAAGAACCCGAACAAGAACCCCCAGGCATCCCAGAGGAATTCGTTTTCGATCCCGAAGGAGTCGTTCTCGATCCCGCCGTGCTTTACTTCGCGCAGATGGCGCAGCGACAAGGGAAATCGGGAAGCCGCAGCTTGATTTTTTCGGAGGATCGAGGGCGCTATATCAAGCCGATGCTGCCCAAGGGCAAGGTCAAACGCATCGCGGTAGATGCCACCCTGCGGGCGGCTGCCCCCTACCAAAAAGCCCGCCGCTTGCGCCATCGGGATCGCAAGGTGATTATAGAAGAAGGGGATATCCGGTCAAAGCGACTCGCCAGAAAAGCGGGGGCATTGATCGTATTTGTGGTGGATGCTTCCGGTTCGATGGCCCTCAATCGCATGCAGTCGGCAAAAGGCGCAGTTTTGCGATTGCTTGCTGAAGCATACGAGAATCGCGACCAAGTTGCCTTGATTCCCTTCCGAGGCGAAAGGGCAGAGGTCTTGTTGCCGCCGACTCGTTCGATTGCTTTAGCGCGACGGCGCTTAGAAACCTTGCCCTGTGGCGGAGGTTCTCCTTTAGCCCACGGTTTGACGCAGGCGGTACACGTGGGGATGAATGCCAAGTTGTCTGGCGATATCGGTCAAGTGGTCATCGTGGCGATTACTGACGGACGAGGAAATATTCCCTTGGCGAGATCGCTGGGCGAACCCTTACCTGAAGGAGAAAAGCCAGATATCAAGGGAGAGTTGTTAGAAATTGCTGCCAAGCTTCGTGCCCTGGGGATGAAGCTGTTAGTCATCGATACGGAAAGCAAGTTCGTATCGACTGGATTTGCCAAGGAGATAGCACTCAAAGCAGGTGGCAAATATTATCACCTGCCTAAAGCCAACGAACGCGCGATCGCGCAGATGGCTAAAGGCGCGATCGCGTCTCTATAAATTGGTTTAACGCCCCCCAGGCAGGTCGAGAAAAAGAATTGCCATAATCAGAGCAAGAGTGACGAAGGGGACGACAGCAAAAACGAATAAGATTATGGGGGTCAACTGAGGATTTCTCAAGATTAGGTCGAGAGGAGTTCTGAAATTTGAGAACTTTTCTGAGTTTTTCATCTTCGTTCCCCTACTGCTAGTAAGAGATCTATGCTTCTAATTTATCGGCTGGCGCTTTTGTAGGATTCGGTGCGAATCAATTCTTATAAAAGAGGGGAAAGAATCATCCAAGCTTTAATTAGGTTTCCCTGCATGAGGGCGGCAATGCCATTTAACGCCTGAATTTCGCGGTCATCGGGTTTGAGTTCTAGGGCAGGTTGAAGTACCTTCTGTGCTGCTTTGGGTTGCCAGTCATAGAGATAGACAAAGGCAAGATAGGCATGAGCGTAGGCGTTGTTTGGATCGAGTTGTACGAGATTTTTTAAAGCCGCGATCGCGCTGGGCGCATCTTCTTGCAAAACTCTAGCTAAAACTAACCCATAAGTCCAATCCAATTTTTTGTCTCCAATTGGAGACATTTTCGTCAAACGATATTCTAAAGTCTGTGCTGCTTGCTCTAAATAGTCTTGAATGGGATCGTATTGATTCAGGCGTGCAACTTGCTCGAACACGGGTGCCAAGCCTTTCGGTCCTTTTTGTAAATTTAACGCTAGTTTTCTCAATTGCGTGACCAAATCTAATTCTGGTGCGGGTACGGCAGGCGCATTGGGGTCGATCGCAATGGTGGCTGGGGGAACGGTTAAGGGATAGGTTTCTCCCGTGGCGCGATTGAGATAGGTAGCAGTGAGGATATAATCGCCCCCCGCGACTTCTGCATCAGGAAGCATGGCAGTCTGTTCGATGACGCGAAAAGCTTGACTGGTAGCATTGGATTGTCCCGAATATAAAGTTCCCATGCCAATGCCGCGATCGTGCAGCCAAAAAGAATTCGAGTTAGATTGTGAAATTTCCTTTGGAATCCAAGTCAACAATACTAAACCCGATTCTAATTGTTCCCAGGAACCCGACCACTCGTAGGTAATAGGGACGGGAACGCCAGGAGGAACTCTAGTAGGAACGATGACGCGATCTAAGTACACCTTTTCCCTCGTTTGAGAGAGGGGTTCGACGGTAACGGAAGGCGATCGCCGATGATAAAGCTTGAGAGTAGTATCATCTGGCAATTGCCAACTTTGCTGGAGACGAAAGGCTGGATTAGTCTCTAAACGGTTAGCGAAGGCTAATTGTGCTTCTCGTGCCATGCCATTATCGCCTGTTTTGGCCAGCAACCAATCGAGCGATCGCTCGTCCTGCGCCACTTGTTCTACACTAGAACCGAGTTCTCGTCCGTATACCTGACGTTTTTCTAGTGCCCCAAAATAGTTGAGCGTATCGTGATTAATTGAAGGCGTACTGGGAATTACACCCAAATTCGCCCGCAGATAAGGAGTCGTCTCAATAATTTCCTCAATGACTTGAGGATTGGGCACTTCTGCACCCAGATAGGGATAGGATAAACCACCGGGACTTAACGCGATCGCAACTCCTCCCATTCCTGCCAGGGGAAACAATTTGCCGCACATCACCAAAAAAGCCAATCCTACCGTTAGCCAACGAACGATTTGCCATCGTCCTCGCCACAGAGTCAGACAATAGGCTAAAAATACTGCCAGGATTGGCAGGTATGACATGATATAGCGATTATCTTTATTAAAAATGGCAGAACAGATTAAATAAGCGCTAATAAAATAAAGGGCTAACCAAGCTATACTTCTGCTTACTTTCTTGTTATCTAACTCTTTAGGAAATCTCCCCAATAAATGCAGCAGCAAACCGACTAAAGGAACGATTAGCAATGCCCAAGAAAAGGCTTTTGGCAAATCGTTCCAATAATAGGTCCACGCTGCTAGCGTATTAAGGGGAGGATCTCCCTCAAGCGTGGCAGGAATTGCATTTGAGTTCTGGGCAGTACTGAATAGATAAATCCAGTTAGTACGATACCAAGGCATCCAAATAGGAACAGAAACCAGAAAACTTGTTATTAATTGGGCGATTCTCGACCATTTTCGCTGCCAGAGATAACTAACTCCCAACCACAGCAGAGGCACGAATATAAAAAACATGACACTCTGTTTGGTTAATAGGGCTAAACCCCAACTAATTCCGAAAATTACTGCCCATAGCCATTCTCCTAACCAGGTTTTCTGACTGCGCCAGATGGTTAAACAGCAAAAAGAGGCGACGGTTAAAGTCATCAATGGAGTATCGATGAGATAAGTCAGTCGCGCTTCATACAGTCTGGGCAACAGCACGCACAACCCCGCCGCCCATAAACCAACTTGCCCACTGAAGAGGGTTTTACTGATGCGGTATGTTGAAATCAGCAAAATCGCACTGTAGAGGAAATTGACCAGTAATGCTTGGTCATTTCCCGTTCCAAAAACTTGTTGAAAGGGTGCAGTGAGAATATAAGTAAGAGGCGGATATTTCGTCGAAAGCATCCAAAAGCTTCGCCACCATTGCCCGTCGAATAATTGAGGATTTTGGAGAGCATCTAAATATTTTAGAGAGAGAGTGAGGTGATTACTTTGATCCCAAGCTGGGACAGAACGATCCAAAGCCAACCACAGGCGATCGCACAAGTTACTCGCTAACCAAATCATTCCCAGAATTTTTATCGCCTGAGATTTGGTTATGGAAACTTGCTCTTTTGGCATGAGAGTATATTTAAACAATCTTACTTCTTACTCACTCTATCAAACTATGAAAAAAAATAAAGTTTTTGTTTTGTCTTTTCTAATTGCCCTTCAAATCATCTTTTTACAGTCAGTTACACCAAGGATTTCTTTATCCAAAATAGGAAAAGAGATATCGCGTTTTAAGCAAAATCAAAAGTCGATAACGATCGCTCAATTTAATAACCGAGCTTTAGCTAAAGAAATTGCCGATCGCTATCTCAAGAAAATTCCTCTCCAATCGCTTCCCGATAATTTAACTTTAGGGCAGGCTTTACAAGTTCAAGACCAATTTGTTCGACTTCTTGTTCCGAGTTACGGCAAGCCGATTGGTTATAAAGCTGGACTGACTAATAAAGACGTACAAGCTAAATTCAATAGCGATCGCCCCGTTTCTGGCATCTTGTTAGAAAAAATGTTACTCAAAAGTGGTGCGACTGTTCCAGCAAATTTCGGCACTCGACCTCTAATCGAAGGCGATTTGATGGTTAGAGTCGGTAGCGAAACAATTAATACTGCCAGAACGCCACAAGAAGTTTTAGCCGCACTCGATGCCGTTATTCCCTTTTTAGAATTGCCCGATCTAGTTTATGCAGAAAATATCAAATTAACTGCCCCAAAAATAGTCGCTATTAATGTTGGTGCTAGATCGGGAATTATGGGAGAATCGATTCCTTTAACTAATATTAATGAATGGCAAGAAAAGTTAGGAAAAATTCAACTAATTATTCGCGATCGCGATGGAAAACAACTAGCCATTGGAGAGAGTAAAACTTTATTAGGCGACCCAGTAAAAGCTATTGTTTGGTTACGAGATGACTTGCAATCGCGAGGAAAATTCCTAAAAAAAGGAGATTTATTATCTTTAGGAACGATTACACCGGTTATTTCCGTAAAATCTAAAATGATAATTTGCGCTCAATATATCGGTTTAGATGACAACCTAGTGAAGATATTTGTCAAGTTTAAATAACAATTTTTTACTCTAGTAAATCTCAAAAATCTATCAGCAATCTAGACAGGTATTACTAACAAAATCAATTAAATTTTTCATTATTGTTATTACTTCTTGCTTCTGTTATATTAAAATTTGCTCAGAAATCAAAATCAATAAAACTCTAAAGCGATCGTAAAATAGGATTTTTATTTTCTTGTCTGTTAAAAAATAAAGGTAAGTTCTAGTTCCCAAATTTGAGATTGAAATCGAATAATTTCAATTTGTTGGATAAATTCTCGAAAATAAAATCGCCGTTCCGCTTCTGATAAATCGAGCCAAAACTGAGGTAGGGATACAGCTTGAGCGATAACTTTTAAATCTCCGGGCGGCAAACTATTGAGTTTACTTGTCAATTGAGAAATTTCTGTCTGCAATTTATAACGGCGTAATGCAGCTGTTTCTTCATCTAAAATTCCTTGTTTTTTTAGAGAAGATAATTGCTCAATAATTGCTTGTTTTGTATGGATTTCCGATCTGAGCCTTTCTTTAATTCCCTCTGGATTAGGTAAGTTTAATTTCGCTACTGTTCGAGGTAAATCTTCGCAGATGCGATCGATAGTTTTTTCGAGGACTTCCTGATAGGAAATAGCGCTACATTTCGGAAGCAAAGGACAGTTCATCGGACGCAGATAGAGATATTCTTTTTTTTTCCCTCTGGCAGTCACGCGGGTAATTGTCATGTGAGATTGACACTGCCCACAGATAACTAAACCTGCTAGAGAACGGGGGGCGCTAGCAGTCCGAGAGGGCAAACGTCCGTTGCGACGCAGCAGGCGATCGATCTGAGCCGCTTCTTCTCTCGATATAATGGGGACGTGAGTATCGGGGACAATCTCATTATTTTGATAGGCGAGATCGCCTCGATAAACTGGATTGGTCAACCAATTTCGACCTGTAGATACTGAAATTTTTTTCCCGTACCTTTTTTCTAGATAGCGGACGGCGCCGCGTAGGGAACCAAATAGCAAAAAGCGTTCAAAAAACTCTTTAACGACTGGGGCAGTGCTGCGATCGAGGATATAGCGATCTTTGCCGCGACGATAGCCGTAGGGGGCTTTTCCTGGCGGCGGTAAAGCTTTGATTCGGTTGCGGGCGTGCCCTTGACGGAGGCGGCGGCGATGCTTAATATATTGTATTTCGTGCAGGAGTTTAGTTAAATTTGCTCGAAGATCGCTCGTGGGAGCATCTTTCAGTTGGAAAGAATTGTAATTTTGTTCTGTGGCAACGATCGCTACGCCGAGAGTTTCAAGTTGAGTCATGCGATCGCTAATTTCTTTTACAGAATCTCCTAATTCTTCTAAGTTACGAATTAATAAGTACTCTGGAGTATTTATTTGACAATCTTCTAATAATTGAAATAACTGCTGGCGCTTGCCCAAATCTTGATAAATTTTATCGACTTCTAAACCCCAAATCGATCGATCTGGCGGAGATTCTAGGAAAGGGTCGCTGTAGGAATAGGCGATAATTTTCATGGGATGAATTCTGAATTTTGAATTCTGAATTCTAACTTACGCTTGACCGATCTCGATAATATTGCCGTCGGGATCTTTGGTAAAACAAGCCGATCGCCCAGAGGCACTCATTTGTACGGGATATCCTTGCGATTGCAAGAGGGCGATCGCTTCGCCTAAATTATCGACTGCTACGGCAAAATGGGGATTGCGACCCCATTTTTCTGTATTGGACAGAGTTGTAGAGAAATTGGAATGAACGATGAGATGAATTTGATAATCGCCGATTTGATACCAAGCCCCAGGATATTTTAAAGTGCGATCGACTTTAGATAAACCTAAAACTTTGCCGTAGAAATGTTCGGCTTTTTCCAGATTAGAAACTAAAATTGCCGTATGAAGGCATTTTGTTATTTGCATAAAAAATTAACTGACAAAAATTTTCTAATTCTAATTTTTTCAAGTTTTGTAGAGACGCGATGTATCGCGTCTCTACAGTTGCTTGTTTAAGAACTTATGGTTCTACCTTTACTCCCTTCCAAAATGCAACGTATCCTTGAATATTTTTTGCCTTTTCTTTGGGATTGGGATAGTACCAAGCAGCATCTTTATTCTGCTGCCCGTCCACTTCAATGGTGTAGTAACTTGCTTCTCCTTTCCAAGGACAAGTCGTGTGAGTATTGCTGTCTTTAAAATATTCTTTGTTAATTGCGTCGGGAGGAAAATAGTAGTTCCCTTCTACGATTTCGCACTTATCGCTTTGGGCTAAAACGGCACCATTCCAGATTGCTTTTGGCATGAGGAATTTGACTCAATAAACTCTCTAAATATTATTATGCCGCGACAGGAGATTAGCGCGCGGCTAGAAAAGAGCTAAAATAGATCCTTCATTCCTCGCAAACGAGCAAAAACCCTAACGGGATCGTTGCTGTTCGCGGCTGACTGCAATGCTCGATCGTCCCATCGCAAAAAGGGATTAGTGCGCTTTTCGATTCCCAAAAGGGAAGGAACGGTTGCTTCTCCTCGGTGGCGTGCCTCTTGCACTTGGCGATAGCGGGTTTGCAAGTCTGGGTTTTGGGGATCTACTGTTAAGGCAAACTGTAAATTTTTCTGGGTGTATTCGTGAGCGCACCAGACGCGCGTGTTGTCTGGCAGCGTCCGCAGTTTGCTCAGAGAATTGACCATTTGGGCGGGAGTGCCTTCAAATAGTCTGCCGCATCCGCCTGCAAAGAGCGTATCCCCGCAGAATAATTCTCCGGGATCGCCTTCCGTTGTCGGAGGAAAGTAGTAGGCGATATGAGCGCGGGTATGACCGGGAACGAAGAATATTTCGCCAACTCTCCCGGCAAATTCAACACGATCGCCCTCTTGTAAAAACACTTGCTGTCCGGGGATTCTCCCGCGATCTTCTACTCCGCCATAGATGCAGAGATTGGGAAAGTGCCGTATCAGTTCTCGGTTGCCCCCAACGTGGTCGCCGTGGTGGTGAGTGTTGAAAATCGCCACTAACTCCGCCCCCAGGGTTTCTAAGCAGCGCAGGACGGGTCGAGCTTCTGCCGGATCGACGACCGCTGCTGTATTTTGATTGCGATCGTGGAGGAGAAAAATGTAATTATCAGACAAAGCTGGAAGCCGTTTGACCTGCATTGATAGTCTCCTCTTGAGTCGGATCAAACCGTTGTAATATCCTTTTCTTTAGCCGCCAGTAACTCGTCAATTTTAGCGGTAAAGCGATCGGTAATTTTTTGGATTCGATCCTGCAAATCCTTGGATTCGTCTTCGGAAATTTCGTGATTTTTTTCCTGCTTGCGCACCGAATCGATCGCGTCGCGACGAATATTGCGCAAGGCAACTTTCCCCTCTTCCGCCAACTTCCCCGCCAATTTGACCAGTTCCTTGCGTCTTTCTGCGGTCAGGGGAGGAATATTCAACCGAATGACCTGACCGTCATTATTCGGCGTTAAACCCACATCTGACATTGAAATAGCTTTTTCGATTTGTGCCATGCTGCTCTTATCGTAAGGCTGAACGATAATCGTGGTTGCATCGGGCGTGCTGATATTCGCCAGAGACTTAAGCGGGGTTTCAGTCCCATAGTAATCCACCGTAACGCGGTCTAACAGTGCAGCATTGGCGCGACCCGTGCGAATGGTATTAAACGCTCGCTGGGTGGCTTCAATGGTCTTTTGCATGTTTTCTTGAACGTCAGCTAACTTCACAAAAACCTCCGACAATGGTTCCAACAGGTTCTCCTTTGATGGCTCGAAGGATATTGCCTCGAACCGAAAGATCGAAAACAACAATAGGAATGTTATTTTCTTTACACAAAGCGATCGCCGTTCCGTCCATTACTCGCAAGTCATGGGTAAGGACATGACCGTAATTCAAGCTCCGATAGCGACGGGCGCTAGGATTGACGTGCGGATCGCTATCGTAGACTCCATCGACTTTGGTAGCCTTAAAAACGACTTCAGCATCGATTTCTGCTGCTCTGAGCGCTGCTGTAGTATCCGTGGTAAAGAAAGGGTTGCCCGAACCCGCCCCAAAAATCACCACGCGCCCTTTTTCGAGATGGCGAATGGCTCGACGGCGAATGTAGGGTTCTGCCACTTCTTGCATGGCGATCGCGGTGAGAACCCGCGTTGGAATATTATTGCGCTCTAGAGCATCTTGCAAGGTCATGGCATTCATGACAGTCGCAATCATGCCAACGTAATCAGCCGTTGCCCGATCCATTCCTGCTGCGGCTGCTTTTACCCCGCGAAAAATGTTACCGCCACCAACAACGATGGCTAGCTGGGTACCCAGTTGAACGACATCTGAAATTTCCTGAGCAATGTCTGCGACTACTTTGGGGTCAATGCCATAACCCAAATCCCCCATTAATGCTTCGCCGCTCAGCTTGAGTAAAACTCGATGGTAAGTCATGCCTTTGCCGCAACTACGATCTCTATTGTTAATTTTCTCCCCATAAACATAGCATTTTTGGTCGCTAGTCATTAGTCATTTGTTATTGGAAAAAGGAAGAATTCAGAAGTTGGAACTGGGTAGCGGAGGGCAGGGAGGCAGGGAAGACGACGGGACTCCGAAGAAGAAGAACAAGACAATCTACTAACCACTAACTACTAACTCTTACCAATCCTTTCATCGAAAATTTAATAATTGGTCATTGACTAAAACCATCCTTGAGTAAGTGCTTGATAACCGATTAATTTATAAAGCAATTTGGCAGTGGTATACTCGGAAACGACGGAATCGACGATGGGGGCTAATTCCATGATGTCACAACCGATAACCTGATGGGTTTCAAACACTCGCCTCATAAATTTAGTGATGCCATACCAATCCAAGCCTCCAGGTTCTGGGGTTCCTACGCCGGGGATTAGACTGGGGTCGATCCCATCTACATCGATGGTAATGAAAACTTTAGGGGTTGATATCTGCGCGATCGCGTCTTCTATCCAATTCGGATTGTTAGCGATATCTCTCGCCCAAACGACGGGAATTTGTTTTTCTTCGATTAATAACGCTTCTTCTTGACAAATACTGCGGATGCCGACCGACAGCGTTGGCAATCCCATCTCTAAAACCCGGCGCATTACGCAAGCATGATTGTGCAAGGAACCTTCGTATTCGTGGCGCATATCCCCGTGAGCATCGATTTGTACGACGGTAAAGGAAAAGGGATCGTTTATCGCTTGCTGGTACGCCCTGATGATTCCAGTCGTAATCGCATGTTCGCCGCCTACAGCAATAACAAATTTATTGTCGGCAATGAAGCGAGAGACAGTTTCGGTAGTGACTGCTAGCATTTCGTCAGCACAAAGATCGGGATTTTGGCGCGTATCGGCGATGGCGGGGTGGGTGTAAATCCCAACTTCGATACAGGTTTCCCGTTTTAGTTCTTCATCATAGGCTTCTAGTTGGTCGGATGCTTCTAGCAAGGCATCGGGACCTTTTTCACAACCTTTGCGAAAGGTGGTGGTGGCTTCGTAGGGAATAGGCAAAATCACGACTTTGGCAGCTTCGTAAGTCGATGTGGCTTCCAAGCCAAGAAATTGCCTTACGGCTGGAGTAGATTGTAAGAGCATAGACCAAAATTATATTTTTCTAACCTCTAATAATTATGACGCGGGCGATCGCGACTGCGTTTTTATTAATTATCGGAGAGCAAACGCTGTTGGAACTCGATCGCTTGTTGTCGGTCGGGAATTTGATTGGCTATGGCTTCTACGAAGTCAGATGCCGACAATTCGGGATTTTGGGCGAGGACATGCTGGCAAACGATCGGAGCGATGGGACCGATAAATTCTACTAATTCCTGTTGGCAATCGTGGATGAAAGACGAATCGACCTGGGTTTTCGTTATGTCGGCGTTTCTAGTTTGGGGATTGTCTAAAAACAGTACGAGTTCGACTGAATTAATTTTCTCAAATTCGGCTTTTAGTTTTGCGATCGCGCGCTTGATGTCATCCTCGAAAAACCCCAATGGAGCTTTAATCGTTCTCATCAACAAAAAAATCTGCTGGTAACAAGGGATGAGCGTAATGTAACCTTCTTCTGCTTGCACGGAAATTTTTTGAACCCTTTCCCACCTAAATTCCTGACGAATGTGCTCTCCCAAGCTCAGCATTACGATCGCGGTAATCAGTGCCCTTTCATATCCTATACCTATCGATGACGTGAGTGGTTTTCCCTGAGACGACACCAAAACGACTCCCTCAATTCCAGGCGTTCGAGCTGCAAGTTCTCGTAGAATTTGGTTGATTTTTCGATTCATAACTCTACTTTTTCTCAAGCTCGCGCAACAATTGCGATCGCAGCTAGACTGCCTTGAGCTAGAGAAATATTGCTGCAACTAGCAACTTCAGATTATATCCGTTCTGAATTAAGAATATAAGTCTCTTCGTTAACCTGCAAGCTCTGGTTGCGGGAATGAGAGTTCGCCTAAAGTTGCCAATTCCTCTCTCCTTCTCAATGGCGGGACAAATTGAGGTTGAGAATTGACAATCCCAAAATGACTAAAAACAAAACTAAGCCGATAGTGCAACCATAGCTGTAATCTGAAGCAGTGAAGGCTTGCTCGTAGACGTAATAAACGACAGTCTTGGAACTATTGAGCGGACCTCCGCGAGTCATGATATAGACTTCTTCAAATACTTTCATTGCAGAAATCGAAGAGATAACCGCAACTAGCAGTAAATAGGGACGCATCAACGGGACGGTAAGATCCCAATGCTTTTTCCATCCATCCGAACCATCGAGGGAGGCAGCTTCATACAGTTCTGCGGGAATCGATTGCAACCCGGCTAAATAAATGACCATATAATAGCCCAAGCCCTTCCAAATCGTTACCGCCATCACGCTCCAAAGGGCTAATTGTGGGCTAGTCAACCAGCGAATCGACTCTGTAAAACCGATCGCTTTCAGCCCTTGATTGAAGATGCCGTTAGTATCATACAACGCCCGCCAAGCAATTCCAGCTACGATAGTAGAAATGATGACGGGCGTATAAAAAGATAGCCGAAACCAATGAATGCCTCGCAGTTTTCGGTTGACTAGAATAGCTAGTCCTAGAGGGGCAACCACCAAAATAGGCACAACGCCGACGAGATAGAGAAAAGTATTTTTTAGCGTTTCCCAGAAAACTTTATCTATCCACAACCTTTGAAAATTCTCCCATCCTATCCATTGAGGGGGTTGGGTAAATCCTTCATAACGAGTAAAACTCAAAGAAAAGGCTTGCAAGACTGGATAAAATACTGTCAGTCCCAGCACGATTAAAGCGGGAAGCAAAAATAAATAGGGCGTTAGTTGCTTTTTAAGTTTATAGTGTTTGCTCGTTTCCCGGCTCTGTTTGGAGATGGGTTTTTCTATAGTTTTCATAGTAGTTATTGGTTAGTAGTTAGTTGTTGGTTGTCTCCCCACACTCCCCCACTCAATAAGCCATCTATCCCAAATAAGAAATTCTATTTTCCTCTGGATGGGGATTGCGCCACTCGCCGACGACATCGAGGCTGCCTTCCAAAAATTTAGCCCGACAGGTGCGGCGTTGAATCTTGCCGCTGGTAGTTTTGGGAAGGGTGCCCGTTTTCAACAGTTGAATCGCATAGACATCAACCGAGTGTTCTTGAGCGATTGCCTGACGAATCGCCGCCACGACTTCCTCGACGACTAAGCATCGTAGATGGCTTCGCTCTACCTCGTGAGCGATAATCAATCGTTCTTCTCCTGCTAATTCTACTGAAAAAGCAGCCCCGCAATTGGGTCGCAAGGAAGGATGGCTTTTTTGCGCCGTCGCTTCGATTGGCTGGGGATAGCGATTGCGTCCCCATAGGATCATTAAATCTTTGATGCGACCTGTAATAAACAGTTCGTCATTGTCGAGATAGCCTAAGTCGCCAGTGCGCAGAAAAGGTCCTTCTCCCGTGGCAAGATAGGCTTGAAAATTGCGTTTGGTTTCTTCGGGTAGATTCCAATAGCCCTTGCTGACTCCTGCACCCGATACCCAAATTTCTCCCACACAGCGATCGCGACATTGAGTTAAAGCATCGGGATCGACGATAATAATTTTATCGCCCAACCACGGACGACCACAGCCGACGATCGCTCTCGCGTTTTCTCGGGAAGGTTCGACGGGAATGACGCGATGTTGTTCCAAGGCGTTTCCATCGACATACTGAATCTTTGGACGGGCTTTTTTCTTTCCCCCAGAAATAAACAAAGTCGTCTCAGCCATTCCGTAACAGGGATAGAAAGCTTCCCGACGAAAGCCGCAAGGCTCGAAGGTAGTAGCAAATTGCTCCAAGGTTTCTGCACGGACGGGTTCGGCGCCAGAAAAGGCGACTTCCCAAGAACTGAGATCGAGATGCTCTTTTTGTGCGGGAGTAACTAGGTGGGTTACGAGATCGTAGGCAAAATTGGGTCCGCCGCTAGTAGTAGCTTTGTAGCGAGTAATGGCTTGCAACCAATACAAAGGTTTTTGCGCTAATGCCACGGGCGACATCAAAACAACGGGAAATCCGCCATAAAGAGGCTGCACTACGCCGCCAATTAGTCCCATATCGTGGGAAGGCGGCAGCCAAATCACTCCTTGGCTGTCGTCGCGATGCTCGAAAGACTGATAGATAATTTCTGAGTTGTGCAGGAGATTGCCATGAGTTACCATGACACCTTTTGGTTTTCCGGTAGAACCAGAGGTGTATTGTAGGAAGGCAAGGGCATCTCTAGTCAGTTTGGGTTCGTGCCAGTCCGAGGCGCTAGCGGCAGAAATCTCATCGGTGGCTATCCACTCGATTTGAGCTAATTTAGGGGCTAAGTCGGGATTTTGGGCTAATTTTTCTTTAATGTTCCCTAAAAGTTCTTTCGTCGTCAAGCCGACGGTTGCTTGCGAGGAAATGACCCGTTCTTGCAGTTTATCGAGTGCTTTGCTGTGGCGTGGGGGATTGTCGGTAACGGCGACGACTCCCGCATAGAGACAGCCAAAGAAGGCGGCAATGAATTCTAAACCAGCGTGATAGGGATAGACGACTAGCGCTTGAGATCCCGTTGCATCTAACGCTTGTAGGCGAGCTGCGATCGCTCTTGCTTGTCGATCTAGGGTTTCGTAGGTTAAATGACCGGATTCGGTTTCTCCATCGGCGAGGAAAGTATAGCCAATTTGCTGGGGTTGGAAAAGAGCGCGCTCGCGCAAGATTTCTACAATACTCGAATAGCTGGTTCTTGGACTTGCCATACCTCTTGAGTCTGGAATTTGGAAACTGATGTTCAATAGGATAGGTTACGCTAAGAGCGATCGCAATTTTTAGAAAAAAAGCGATTATCATTCGTTCCTACTGCATTCATTGGAAATTCGGATCGATGAAAATTAAACACGCAATCAATCTCCATAAAGCTTTTACCTTCCTAGTCATTCTCGGATTGATGGTAGCTTATGATAACTTTACTACTGGAGCTTGGGTTTACCTTGCCCTTCACGGAACCTATGGCATTATGTGGCTGTTCAAAGACCGCATCTATCCCGATAAACAGTGGGAGCAAGAAATTTCTTTTGGGATGGGTATGACGACTTTTATTCTCCTGGGATTATATTGGGTTGCGCCCTTTATTCTCATCAGTCGCGGGATCGAACCTGCACCTCCTCTCATTGCTGCTGCTGTTGCGATTAATCTATTCGGAGTCTTTCTGCACTATAGCAGCGACGCGCAAAAATACTATACTCTCAAATATCGACCCGGATTGATTACAGAAGGTTTCTTTGCTCGTTGCCGCAATACTAATTATCTCGGAGAAGCATTCATTTATCTCGGCTTTGCTCTACTGGTTCAACATTGGCTGCCCTTTGTCATTTTGGGATTCTTTTTCAGTCTCGTTTTCGTTCCCAATATGCTCAAAAAAGATAAGTCGCTTTCTCGCTATCGAGAATTTGAAGACTATAAAGCCAATTCGGGATTGTTCTTGCCAAAGTTATTAGGGACGAAAACGCAAGAAACAAAAAAGGGCGCGATCGCCTCATAGAAGAAAAATTGCTAGATCGGCGATCGCAATCTCGATCAAAAAAGCGATTATCGTTCGTTTCTACTGCATTCATTGGAAATTCTGACAATGGATATCGATCGCATCCTGCTTTTAAAAAAATATTTCGATCCGTAGCGCTATTTGCATAATTTAGAGTAGCTGTTGCTACTAAATCGAGAAGTGTATGAGTTAGATGTATAAGTCGTGTTGAGAAAAAAAACCAGACAACTTTTGTTATTTTTCATAGCAATTTGCGTCATTGCTATTAGTAGCTTCACCAGTCATTCACAAGCGATTCCTAGTAAAGGGCGCGATCGCAGTATAGATAGACTTACTATAGACAATCGCCAAAAAGCAACAAACGATGGCTTACAAAACTGGGGTAGGGTCATTACTGGGGTTGAAAGTCAATGGGAAAAACAATATGAAGAGTATTTTGAGGAAGATTTTATCAGCTCGAAGCTAACTCCCGAACAAATCGCCAAAAAACTGAGAGAAATAAGTAGAGAAACTGGGAAAAAACCCGCCGTCCTATGGGTAATGTCGCAGCCAAAACAGCTTAATTTGCTTTTGATTACGCCTCAAGGAGCGCCAGTTAGCCAAGAAATTAGGGCAGCGGATCGAGAAACGCTCTCAAAAGTCTCCCAGGATTTTGTCGAAAAACTTAGCAATCTTTCTAACGGTTATCTTGCCTCGGCACGGTTATTGCATCGGTGGCTGATTTCTCCGATCGAACCTTACTTAGAAGCCGAGCAAATAGATACTTTAATTATGTGTCTCGGAGGTGGATTGCGGACGCTTCCCTTCGCTGCCTTATACGATGGGGAGCGTTTTTTAATAGAAAAATACAGCCTCACCCGAATACCTGGCTTTTATCTAACGCCGATAAGTCACGGCAATTTGAGCGATGCAAAAGTTTTGGCAATGGGGGCTACCGAATTTGAAGAGCAAGTCTCTTTGCCTGCTGTAGCTGTAGAATTATCGGCTATTACTCCCGATCCTTGGCAAGGAAAGACAATTCTCAACGAAGGATTTACCGTCGAAAATTTAGAAGCTCAACGCGATCGCGAACCTTTTCAAATCATTCATTTAGCTACCCATGCCGACTTTGTTCCCGGGAAGCCTCGCGATTCATACATTCAATTTTCCGATCGCAAATTAACCCTAGACCAGCTCAACGAGCTAGGCTGGAAAGAGCCTCCCGTAGAGTTGTTAGTCCTGAGTGCCTGTCAGACGGCGGTAGGCGATCGCACTGCCGAGATGGGTTTTGCTGGTTTAGCCCTTCAATCGGGCGTGCGATCGGCATTGGCAAGCCTTTGGTACGTCAGCGATGCCGGAACTTTAGCCCTGATGAGCGAATTCTATCAACAGTTGAAAAATATACCCCTAAAAGCAGAGGCGCTCAGACAGACACAAATTGCCATGCTCAAAGGAAAAGTCTATTTGCGAGAAAGGGAACTCGTCAATTCTAGAGGAGATATTTCCCTGCCGCCAGCCTTAGCCGAAAGCCAAGAAACCAATCTCTCCCATCCCTTCTACTGGGCGAGTTTTACTTTAATCGGCAGTCCTTGGTAAGTTTTTTGTTAGCTGCGAATCACTGATAAAAATGCTTCTTTGGCAGCTGCTTGCTCGGCAGCTTTTTTCGATCTGCCCGTGCCCACACCTAATTTGCGATCGTTGAGCCAGACTTCTGCTGTAAAGCGTTCTCGATCGCCATTCGCCTGTTGAATTTCTCGTACCCGATAGTCTGGCAGAATTTTGTACTGCGCCTGCGTCCATTCTTGCAGGGCATCTTTGTAATTTTGGCGAGCGGGATCTTGACGAATTTCAGCCGCTTTCTCCTTGAGTAGATCGTCTAGCCACGGGCGCACCAATGCCATTGTCTGGGTGCTGAGATAAAGCGCTCCCAATACGGCTTCAAAGGCATCTGCCAAACGCGACACCCTTCCCGCTTTGTCAGCAGCAGCACTGCTAGAGATCGATAAATAGCGCTCTAATCCGTAACTTTCGGCAAACTCGGCAAGAGTGCGATCGCTGACCATAATCGATCGCACGGCGGCAAATTCTCCGACGGCAGCATCGGGATAAGTTTCTAGCAGCACTTCAGCCGCCGCCAGTCGCACCACTGCATCGCCAACAAACTCTAGCTGCTGATAATTTCTTTCTTTAGAAATACTCGGATGGGTTAAGGCTAAGTCTAGCAGCGACCAATTAACGGGAGCCGTTGTAGGCAATCCCAATTTTTGCACTAATGTTTGTAACTGTTTGCTGCGTCGAGGATCGGGAATCATATTGGAAGTGAGATAGGGTGTAACCATACCCTAATCGGGTTTTTGGAATTGTTCTAAGCCTTGAATAATTTCTAAGGCTTGCTCGTAGGACATCATATCGCCTTCTTGTTTGGATAGTGCGGCGCCTTGGCGAAAGTCTGCAATCGCCCCTTTCTTGTCGCCCAGTTCTATGCGAACATAGCCGCGATTGTAGTAGGCGATAGTCAGTTTGGGGTCGAGACGAATTGCTTGGTTATAATCCTCTAGGGCTTGTCGAAATTTTTTGAGCCAGAAATAGGAAGTTCCTCTGTAGTTATAAGCCTCTGCGCGATTGGGATCGAGTTCGATGACCCGACTAAAATCTGCGATCGCGCCTGGAAAGTCTTCTTGGCTGTGAGAGCGAATCATCCCGCGATGCATGTAAGCATTCGCGTCGTTAGGATTGGCGCGAATCACTTTTTCAACGCCTTCTAGTTCGTCGATATCGTAGTGAGCGACGTATCGATGGACGGGGATTTCCTCAAAAGGAATTCCCCAAGCTGGGAAGGTTGCCAACTCAGCAACTGCGATCGATAGAACAATTGCCGATAGAGAAAAAAATTGAGCTTTCATAGCTATAGAGAAACAAAAGGAGAAAGTAAGACGTAAGCCGGATTCTGTTCGTACAATCAATAGCTTAGCTTACAGCGATCGGCTAACTGTTGCACGGGCGGTTATCTATCTGGGATGTCTGTTACCAGACACCTCAAGCGGTTCTCTCGCAGCGGGACTGGTAAAAGACCAACCGTAGTCCCTTCGACCTTGCTCCCAACCGGGGTTTACCGAGCCAGCACCTCTCGATGCTGCTGGTGCGCTCTTACCGCACCTTTGCACCCTTACCAATTTTGTCCTTTGTCCTTTGTAAAAAACAAATGACAAATGACAAATGACTAATTGGCGGTATGTTTCTGTGGCACTATCCTCGCGCTTGCGCACACTGGGCGTTACCCAGCAAGTTTGGTCTTTCGGGAGTCCGGACTTTCCTCAGATTGGCAAATTTTGCCAATCCGCAACCACCTCGCTTACTCTCTCCTACTTTCTACTTTATAGTATGAACGACGATGAAGCGATCGGCATTCTAATTGCATGTAAACTGGCAGTTTTTCGCCTGATGAGAGTAATAAACTGACGGAGTTAAACGGAACGCGATCGCTTGCGTCTCTATTCAAAAGATCTATGTCTAATTTCTGTGCGTCAGTTCTGCTGGAGTTTCAGGAACAGAAGCTGCCTTAAGGGTGCGTTTGAGCATGAAGACGGCTAAGACAATTCCTACCATTGCCAAGCCTGCTGTAGGATAGAAGAAAGCAGTGTAAGAGCCAAAGAAATCTCTGATCCGACCAGCTATGAGCGTACCTGCTAATGCGCCTGCTCCATAGGCAGTAAAGACAATACCGTAGTTTTTTGCATAGTCTTCTGCTCTAAACAAGCTCAAGGTTGAATTAGGAGCGATCGCTAGCCACCCTCCAAGACAGAAGAAAAATATGGAGAATGCAACCAAATAAGTCGGTACTTCCCCTTGTCTGGCATTTAGCATCATAATCGAGCCAATGACGATCGGTACGAAGGAAACAATTGTCGCTATTTTGGAACTAGTGCGATCGGTCAGCCAACCAAAGAAGGGACGACCTGCTCCGTTAAATATCGCAAACAGAGATAGTGTGTTCGCTGCCGTATTTGCATCTAGTCCGATAATTTCCTGCGCTGCCGAGCTGGTAATTCCGATCGCCGACAATCCTACAAAAGACCCGATAGTGTAGTATAGCCAAAGACCATAGAATGTCTGAGTTTGGAGCATAGGCTTACGCTGTACTAGCCCATTTGCCGTTACAGATTCGAGAGGATTCCAACCCGCAGGTTTCCATCCTGTTGGAGGAGCCTTCAAAGTAGTCGAGATTACCAATATGATTGCTGTAAAGGCGATCCCTAGAATAATGAAAGTTGGTTGCACCCCATAAGCATTAATGAGCTGTTTGGCGATGGGAGCGGTGACTAGGGGAAACAAACCAAAACCAATTACTGTCAAACCAACAGCTAGTCCTTTCTTGTCTGGAAACCACTTAGCTGAAATGGCAAGCGGTACGCCGTAAGCCATTCCCACTCCTATGCCTGCAATTATGCCATAGGTGAGTACCAACAGGGTAATGTTGCTGGTGAGGTTAGAGAGAATATATCCTACTCCCGTTATTACTTAGTAATTCGCAATTATCAGTTCGCAATTAGTCAGCAGTTCTATGTGTGGTGAGTTTTTGTACTTCTGTGAATTTTAAGAAACATGCAGATAAAAAATAGCCTCAAAAGTGAGTATAATAGGAGGCTAAATCTTTTGATTTTTTTTAATCTTTATTTTACTGAAATGTGTCTTTTGCAACAGAGATAGCAAACTTAGATGGCTCGAACATAACTTCAGTTGCGATCGCTTGTGCCCGTTCTATCTGACCGTAGGAAAATATCCAAGGTAATTCTGACGGGAGTTGAGAACGAAACCACTCCAAAATATAGGGGCTGCCGTAAATAATTAGTCCTTGAATCGAACCGCCCCGGAGCAATTTCTCATAAAAATCCCTTCCTTGAGGCGTTAATCCGGCAATTCCTCGGAAGGGATTAGCCCGAATAAAGACTTGTAGCAGCGTTTTTCTAGGATCGTCGCCAACAAAATTTAGGGTGGTTTGGTCTACTAATTGCAACTCGTAACCGAGTTGTTTGGGAATGGTAACTGCTGGCGTGTGGCGATCTAAAAAATCGCAATTGAGCAGATCGTCAACTACGATTAAATTTCTTCCCTTCTCCTCGCTAGAAGGTTTTAGCGGCAAAGAACCGCCCACTTGCATCGAGTCTCGCAAAATACGATCGACTGTTTGAATTGCCGCAGGTTGTTCTAATTGTGAAATAAAGAATAAAGACTCTTTTTCTGTCTTATCGCGGAGGATTTTTCGTTTCGCTTGCCAAATTCTCTCTATGGATTCGTGAATTTTTGCTTCGCTCAAACGTCCCGATCGCACTGCGCGATCGACTGCTTCAATTGCGACTTCGGGATCTCCAGGCATTAACAAAATATCTGCTCCCGCTTCGACTGCCATCACGGCAACTTCTTCTGGCGAGGCATAGTTAGCAACGCCGCCCATAATCAGGGCATCGGTGACGATTAATCCGGCAAACCCTAACTGTTGTCGCAGTTGACCTGTGAGAATGGGTTGAGAAAGGGTTGCAGGACGATCTGAGTCCCAAGCAGGGATGAGTAAGTGAGCGCTCATAATGCTATCTACCCCTGCCGCGATCGCGCTTTGAAAGGGGGGTAACTCCACTTCTGCCAGTCGGGAGGCAGCATGAGGCAGGACGGGTAAATCTAGATGGGAGTCGGTAGCGGTATCTCCGTGCCCTGGAAAATGTTTAGCGGTGGTAAGGACGGGATAGGATTTTGCGCCTTCGATAAAAGCTGTTATAAGTTGACCGACGAGTTCGGGCGTATCCCCAAACGAACGAACGTTGATGACTGGATTATCGGGATTGTTATTGACATCGGCAACGGGAGCATAGATCCAATTAATGCCGATCGCTAACGCTTCTTGAGCGGTAATTGCGCCCATTTGGGTAGCATAATATTTGGCGCGATCGCGATCTTGCTCGGCAATCGCTCCGATTGCCATCGGCGGCGGAAACCATGTCGCACCCGCAAAGCTCTGTCCGACTCCTTCTTCAATATCCGCGCCAATGAATAAAGGAATCGTCGCCCAACTTTGTAACTGTTGCGATCGCAGGGCAATTTCGGCAGCACTACCTCCTAATAAGATGACCCCGCCCAGGTTTAACGTCTGCAACCAATAGCGTAACTTAGCAGCAGGCGGTTCCCAAGCGGGATAGCGAATTTGTCGGTCGAACAAATAGCCAGAGGCACGTACCACTACCATTTGTCCGATCTGTTCCTTGAGAGAGAGTTGCGTCCAATCGGGTAAATAGTCAGTCATAATAGTTCAAAGTTTAGAGTTCAAAATTCAAAATTACCTCAAACTTTGAACTTTGAATTTTTCACGATTTTAGTCGCGCGCGTTACCCTAAATCCTCTTGCTCAAGATTATCTATCTCTTCGTCCTCTTCTCGATGAGTGTCGCGAATTTGGTTTAACAGATGTAAGGTGCGATCGCCTCGCTCTAGAGAACGATCTTCGACAAACACGACTTCTGGCGTTCGGCGCAGTCTAATCCGCTGACCGAGTTCGCGGCGCACGAAGGCAGTAGAAGATTTCAATCCTGCCATCGTCTCGGCTTTTGCCGCTTCTGTGCCATAGATGCTGACGTATATTTTAGCATGTTGCAGGTCGCCAGAGACATCGACATCTGTAACGCTGACCATACCAGCGCCCACGCGATCGTCTTTGATCTCGTTGAGCAACATCTGGCTAACTTCGCGTTTGATTAGAGAAGAAACGCGCGAAACCCGACGATTATCAGCCATAATTTTCGCCCCCTTTTTTTGACTATGGGCAATTTTAGGTATTATCCCTTGTCTATTGTCGGTTATTTTGCGGTTTTCGTTTCGGAAAACTAATGACTTTCAGGTTGCGATTGGCTAGGCTGCTGATAACCCCAGCATGGCTCTGAGCGTGAAGGCGATAAAGGCAAATCCGCCTGCTAATATCCCTACGATTGCAATTGCCGTTACAGGATTTTTGAACCAGGGTTTTAAGCTGTCAAAAAAAGCAATAAAAATTCCCAGAATCAGACTCAGAAGATAGGTCGGGTAACGAGAAACATTGATAAAAAAGTCTTTCATCGCTCAGCAGGGCATTCTACATTACATCTTTATGGTGTAGCACCTGTTCGGGTACTTAGACAACCGTTCGAGGTGAGAATTGGAAAATCTCCAACTCGCCGATGATGGTATGCTATGACAATCTTCTCGGATTTGTGAGTACGAGCGTCTTGAAAAGTGCGTGTTTAAAAATCGCGAGCAAGACGCGAAGCGTCCTGAGTGTAAGCAAAGGATCTTTCGCACTACCTAAATTACAATTCTCGTTAGGCAGGAACTCGAACGATATCTTGCCCTGCTAGTCCAAAAGCTTCGTGAACGGCTTGTAAGGCTTTAATACCATCTTCTTTGGTTACTACGCAACTGATTTTAATTTCAGAGGTAGTAATCATTTGAATGTTGACGTTCTGCTGGGCTAAAGATTCAAAAAATCGAGCCGCAACCCCTGGCTGTCCTGCCATTCCAGAGCCGACAATGCTAACTTTAGCCACATTGGTATCTACCTTAACTTCGCCGCAACCCGTGCTAGCAGCTAGGGCTTCTAGGGCTATCCGTGCTGCTTCTGCGTCTGCCTGGGCGACGGTAAAAGCGATGTCGCGGGCGGGGGTGCCGTTAATGATGCGACAGCGTTGGGACTGAATAATCGTGTCTACGCTGATATTTTTCTCGGCAAGCGCTCCAAAAATTTGCGCCGCCATGCCGGGGCGGTTTGGCACGTAACGAATCGCAATTTGTGCTTGATTGGTATCTAAGGCGACTCCGCGCACGGGTGGAGAGTCGGCAGATTCGGTAACGACGGTTGGGGGGAGGAGGGGAGAATCTTCTACTTCAAATGCTTCGCACAAGGCTTTAATAGCGCGATCGCACTCGTCTTCAGCAATGACACAACTCACCTTTACCTCGGAAGTCGAAATCATCTCGATATTGACGTTTGCTTCGGCTAAGGCTTTGAACATCCGGGCGGCAATCCCCGGACGGCCGATCATGCCTGCCCCCGCGATGGAAATTTTGGCAATGCGTTTTTCTACCATGACTTCGGCTTCTTCAGAATTTGTCGGATGGGAGCGCAAAGCGGGGGCGATCGCTTCTGCTACGGCTTCGGCTTTGACGAGCATGTCTTTGACGACGGTAAAGGCAATGTCGTTGCTATTGCCTTCGTGAATTGACTGGATGATGAGATCGACATCGACGTTTTGACGGGCAATTTCGCCAAATAACCGCGCTGCAATGCCGGGGCGATCGGGCACTCGTAGGAGCGCGACTTTTGCCTGATCTGCGTCGAACCCGACTGCATCGACTGTCTTGGTAATTTCTAATCCGACTAAGGGACGAGGTTTTGGTATGGGCGAGATAACTTTCGTTCCCGGTTCGTCACTCCAACTCGAACGGACGACTAGGGGCACGCCGTAATTTTTGGCTATCTCAACTGCCCTCGGATGGAGAACTTTTGCGCCCAAGCTGGCCAACTCCAGCATTTCGTCGCAGGTAATTTCGTCCATTAACTTCGCCTGTGGTACGATGCGAGGATCGGTGGTGAGAATGCCGGGAACGTCGGTATAAATTTCGCACAGATTGGCTTTTAAAGCGGCAGCCAAAGCAACGGCTGACGTGTCCGATCCCCCGCGTCCCAGGGTCGTGATTTCTAGGTCGTCAATGCTGCTAATGCCCTGAAAACCAGCTACGACGACGACTTTTCCTCGTTCGAGATGGTGCTGGAGACGTTTTGTCTTGATTTCTAAGATTCTGGCACGGCTGTGTTCGGCTTCGGTGACGATGCCAACTTGGGCACCCGTTAGCGAAATGGCAGGCTGTCCCAATTCCTGCAATGCCATACTCATCAGCGCGATGGATACCTGTTCCCCAGTCGAGAGAAGCATGTCCATCTCCCGGCGACAGGGATTAGGGGAAATTTGCTTGGCTAAGTTGACCAAACCATCGGTGGTTTTTCCCATTGCAGAAACGACAACGACGACTGCGTTGCCGTCTTGGACGCTTTGCCGTACCCGTCGGGCTACTGCTTGAATGCGATCGACCGAACCAACGGAAGTTCCACCGTATTTTTGGACAATGAGTGCCATGCGTTTTCCTTTTTAGACCCAGGGTAGTCTATCCTATCAATTTTCTAAATTATCAAACTTGTGGAAACAAGTAGAAAAGGACAAAATAAGAAATCAAGCGATCGCCCGACTCAATTATTCCAACTTTTCTCTCCTGTTAGCTATTTGCATCTACTAACCGAGAAGTCTTGAAGCGATTCATCCATCTTTCTAGATAAGCCCGATTGGCTTTTTTCTTTTCTGGATCGGTAGTATCTAATGGATAGGGTGCCAATCCCTTAATGGCTGCTGTCGTCACGCAAAACATAGCCTTTTGGAAACTTTGACAAATTTGCACTAATAAGTCATCTTCTTTACGGAAACTCTGGCGGTAGATTTCATGGAGATATTCCGGCAGAAAATGACGCATATCCTGCATTAGCAAGGTTGGCGGGATGCCTGCACCTCCGGTTGGCAAAGGATCGGCATACAGTGCCCCATAAGCAAACATCTCTTGGTCGTAGGGAATTTGATAAGCTTGAGCATTGTAAGAAATCGTGCCGGGGAAGGGCGTTCCCCTAAAAAATACTGACTCTACATAAGGAACTGCCGTATCGGGAAGAAATGTTAAGCCTGCCGATTTGGGAATCAGATCGTAAACCTGACCTTTAAGTTTAACTTGATAAGTAATCGGTTTATTGGCAGCGGCGACTAAACCATCCAAGATGTGTTGTACTACTTGCGGGATAGATTGAATTTCGCCGCGATCGTAGCGATCTGATAGATTGAGAAAAATATCGGCCATCACTCGCCAAAATTGTCCCAATCCGCTATAATAAGCCATCTGCCGCATTTGTTCGGGCAAAAACTCCGGGAAGATTTTGTGTAGTCCTAGCATCGCTACATTGCCCCTGAATTTAGCTTGGATGACTTTTTCTGCGGCTTTCCTAAAGGCTGGCGTATCGCAATAGGCATCTAATCCGCCGCCGCCGTGCCAGAACATCACTTTCATGCAGTATTCGGCATACTCGAAGTTAATGCGATCGTGCCACCAATGACGCAGTAACTTGGCAAACGTGATTTCTCCATTGAAATATTTGAAAAAAGGAAATAGTACCAAAAACTGATTTTCGGCAATATAAATTAAATTGCGCGAATAGGCATCTAGCACGACCCCGTAACTTTTGAGAATGCCGACCACTTCGGTGACGTTTTCAGGAGAGTCTTTCAATAGCGCGTCTCCTGACTCTAGGCGATAGATATATTTGGCTAGGGGATGTTTGGATGGCTCTAGTTGAGTGCTAACCATGACAGGCTCTTATTTTAGGGATGGGGATCGAATTTTGTTATCAATTACTGTTATTATTGCCGATTATCTGAGTGGCGATCGCGTCTTCAGTACCAGTCAACAAGATCGCTGCCTGGGGTTCGCTCCAACGCACCATCCAATTTGGCTGAACGCCTAAAATAACGATAAATAAGGCGAGAACGATCGCAGGCATCCGTTCCGACCACAAAACTTGCGGTAATTGAGATAATTCTGGGGTAAGGCGACCAAAAAAGACGCGGTTAACCATCAGCAAGAAATAAACTGCCGTCAACCCGCTACCTATCAGGCAGAGCAAAGTTTGTAGGGGAAAAATGGGGAAACTGCCTCGAAAGACCAGAAATTCTGCAATAAATCCTGCCATTCCCGGAATTCCCGCACTCGCCATCACGCCCAAAATCATCAGACTTCCAGCGATGGGCAACCCCCGTTCGGGGTTAAGCAATCCTTTTAAGAAATAGACATCGCGACTTCCAGTTTTTTTATACACTACCCCTACCAGCAAGAACAGCAAAGCAGAAATCAAACCGTGACTGACCATTTGGAAAATTGCAGCGGTGATGCTGAGGCGAGTAGTAGCTGCCGCCGCCAAAAGAATATACGCCATGTGAGCGATGGAGGAGTAGGCAACCACTTTTTTCATGTCTTGTTGAGCGATCGCGCAGGAAGCCCCATATAATGCACTAATTGCAGCTAAAGTTGCCATAGCGGGTGCTAAAATCGCCCAAGCATCTAAGAATAACCCTACGCCAAACCGCAGCAAGCTATAGGTTCCCAGCTTCAACAATACCCCGGCTAACAGCACAGAAACCGGAGTAGAGGCCTCCACGTGAGCATCTGGCAGCCAAGTATGGAACGGGAAAATCGGAATCTTGATCGCTAAACCAACCAGAAGTGGGGCGAGTAAGAGGAGTTGCGTCCCTACGGGTAAAGTATGCGATCGCAACGGTGCATAATCAAAACTAGAAGCTCCCGTCAGCCATACCAGTCCTAAGAAAGAGACTAGCACCAAAAAACCCGAAATCGCCGTATACAGAAGAAATTTCATCGCTGCATAGCCTCGGCGTTCTCCTCCCCAAATGGCAATTAAGAAGTATAAGGGAATAATTTCTAGTTCGTAGAACAGGAAAAATAGCAGTAAATCCTGTGCCAAGAAAGCGCCAGCAATGCCGCTACTGAGGAGAAGTAACAGAGAATAGTAAAATCGGGGTCGATGGATGGACTGACTCGTGCTGTAGATAGCAATTAAGCTCAGCAGGCTATTCAAGAAAATCAAAGGAAATGACAGCCCATCAATTCCCAAATGGTAACTCAAACCGAGCCAGCTAATCCAAGGAAGATATTCGGATAGTTGAATGTCGGGGTTGGTTGGATCGAACTCAAATCCCAAAACTAAATTCAGAAATAATACGCAACTGGCAATCGCCAAAGCTATCGTCCTGGTATGAAAAGCCTCTAGCTTCCCCGGATAAAATGCAATTAGTACTGCTCCTAATAAAGGCACCCAGATTAAGGCACTGAGCATTGTCTTTTAACTTATCTCCTTATAAAAATGATGGTTTGATTGGTTGCTAGTCGTTAGTAGTTAATCGCTCCTTGACTTATTAACTACTATCCACTAACCGCTAATTATTGACTGAGAAGCGACGACCAATAATTTGTTACGATCGTCCACTGACCGCTAAGCACCGACCATAGCAAGAAACTTACGCCTAGCACAATGGTCAGCAGATAAAACTGAGACTGACCGGAAACGTTGTATTTAAGGGCATTGCCGCCAAAAATGGTAGCCAGACTGACAAAGTTAACGACTCCGTCGATAACGTAGCGATCGAACCAAGATGCTAATTTCGATAGCGACGCTACTAGCCAAACTACAGTGAAATTATAAATTTTATCGACGTAAAAGTCGTAAGCAAACAAATCTTGGAAAAACCGCAGGTAAAGTTGCGTCGGTCTTGCCCATGACCTACGCAGTTCCATGGTAGCTCCCATAATACAGCCAAATAAACCCGATGCCACCAATAAGGGGATTGCATATTGAAAAATAGCGCGATCGCTATTGGCTAGGGGAGTTGTCGGACTCAACCACAACGGCCATCGAATCGGAGCTAAGGGAGTCAGTAGGACAATAACCGTCAAAACGACCATTGGTAATGCCATCGGCCAAGGCACTTCTGGCGCTCTGCGGGTTTTGCTTTGCGCTTGAGAGAGAAACACTAAACGAAAGACGCGAGTCAAATTCAATGCACTCAGGAAATTAACGAATAGCAGTACCCCTAACAACCACCAATCCACTTTCCAAGAGCCATTCAACCAACGCTGCCACGTCCAAAACATCCCCATCGGCATCAGCGCGATTAAACCAGAAGCTCCCACGACGAAAGCAGAGGTTGTAGCGGGCATCCGCGACCACAGACCGCCAAGTTCTGTAATATTTTGGTTGCTGGTAGTCATAATAATCGACCCCGCACTCATAAATAAGAGGGCTTTAGCAACCCCATGGGTTAATAGCAGCAAAAAGGCAATGTCTACGTGCCCCAACCCTACCGCAATAAAGACCAACCCCAAATAAGCGCTCGTAGAATGGCAGAGCGTTCGCTTGATATCGATTTGTGCGAGAGCAATTAACGACGTGCCAATCGCCGTGATCGTACCGATCGCGATTAAGGCATCTGAGGCAATGGGCGATAAAGTAAATACAGGCTGGAGTTTAATCAATACATATGCTCCAGCAGATACGACGATCGAATTTCGCATAATCCCTGCGGGGTTCGGTCCCTCCATTGCCTCATCCAGCCAAAGATTAAGGGGAAATTGAGCGCATTTCCCCGTCGGTCCTGCAATCAGAGATAGTCCTACCAGCGCTGCTGTCAGTGGCGCTAACGGCGAAGTAGACGCCCAATTTTCGAGTTGGGAGAAAGAAAGCCCAGCGCCGTAACTAGAAAGTGCCACTAATCCCATCAGCAAAATAATGTCTCCGACTCGTTTGGTTAAAAAGGCATCTCTGGCGGCAGTGACGACTAAAGGTTGTGCATACCAGAAGCCCACTAACAAGTATGTAGACAAGGTGAGCATTTCCAGGAGAGCATAACTGAGAAAGAGAGAGTCGCTTAAAGCAATGCCCCCTAGTGCCGCTTCAAAGAAGCCCATCAGACTATAGAATCTAGCCAACGACCAGTCTTTTTCCATATAGCCGAGAGCATAGATTTGCGCTAGCAAGCTGATACCCGTGACTACTTCTAATGCTCCCAGACTGACGGGAGACAGCTCTATCGACAAGGTCAGATTTAAGTCTGCAACTTGAAGCCAGTGAAAAACTAATTGTTCTGTCTGTCGTTGCCAAATGAAATAAAAGGCTATCGAGCCGTGCACAAAGCCGATAGCTGTCATCAATAAATTGAGGTAGGCTGCTGGTCGGGGTCCCGTCTGACGAACGATTCTCATCGACCATGGCAGCGTTAAAAAAGAGCCTATCAAGCTGTAAAAAGGAATAAACCAACAATGTTCGAGAAGGAAATCGCTCATTAAAATTGCCCTTGGACTCAAAGCGAGAAAAACACCCGCTTAAGCGGTTTTTTGATTCGATCTGTATTGCCGTTCTAAAAAGTGTTACGTCAATTGAGTTGCTTAATTTAGCCTAACCTTAGAGATTAAGCCATAAACTTTTTAACTCAATAGATAATCTTATGAGAATGGTAATTTTTTCTAATCATACCGAATCAGTTCGGTATGATTACCTAGCAAATCTGAAGAAACTCTCTTTGGGATAGAAGAATCGTCTCTCTAGATAAATTTTGCGAAAATAGACTTATTGCTTCGCCCGATCGAGACAATAGTCAAACCCTTATCCTGCATTACTTTTGCCGATCTAAGTCCTGTTTTCTAAATCGATTAGTATAAAAAGATTATAAAACAGTCTTAACCCCTCAAGGAGTTTTCTGCTTGCGATGGCTTGATAGAGTCCAATCAATCCTTAGGATTAACTTTTATTAACTATAATATTAAAAAATATCATCGCGATTTATATTGTCAAAGGGAACAAGGTTTCCTATGCTTGATTTTAAGGGCTGATAAGTTAGCCAATCCCGTCAAGTTTTTCAACCAGCTAAGTGGAGTGGGATAGTTCAGACGTAAGGCATATCAGCGATCGGAGCTAGTAGCGGCTCGGTCCGCCGCAGCCCTAAAAGAAGCCGGAGTCGATCGTTGTCCTTCCCAAGTTGGAAAAGAAGCAAGGTAGGAATTTGTTTTTGCTTACTTATTTCAGTTTGTAAATCGGTTTAATTTGGCTTGATAAGCGAGGAAATCAAAAATGCCAATTGCAGTAGGAATGATTGAAACTCTAGGTTTTCCAGCCGTTGTAGAAGCAGCCGACGCGATGGTTAAAGCTGCCCGCGTGACTTTAGTGGGTTATGAAAAAATTGGTAGCGGTCGCGTGACGGTTATCGTTCGCGGAGATGTTTCTGAGGTGCAAGCTTCAGTCTCCGCAGGAATCGATGCAGCTAATCGCGTTAATGGCGGTCAAGTTCTCTCTACTCACATTATCGCTCGTCCCCACGAAAACCTAGAGTACGTGCTGCCAATTCGCTATACAGAAGAAGTGGAGCAGTTCCGAACGTATTAGATTTAGTCATTAGTCATTAATTATTGGTCATTCGTCCTTAGTCAAAGGATAAATGACAAACAACAAAGATTCTGGAGTAGAGATTTATGTCAATTGCAGTTGGAATGGTGGAAACCTTGGGTTTCCCAGCCGTCGTAGAAGCAGCCGACGCGATGGTTAAAGCTGCCCGCGTCACCTTAGTCGGTTATGAAAAAATCGGCAGCGGTCGGGTTACGGTAATTGTTCGAGGCGACGTTTCTGAAGTGCAGGCTTCTGTATCCGCAGGCATCCAAAATGCTAAGCGAGTCAGGGGCGGAGAAGTTCTTTCTCACCATATCATTGCTCGTCCTCATGAAAACTTGGAATACGTGCTGCCAATTCGCTATACCGAAGCAGTAGAGCAGTTTCGTGAGAGTGTTAATCCCCAACCGCTGAGAAGAGTATAGAGCAACTGAACTAGGAATGCAAATTGCTAAAGTTCGGGGCACGGTTGTTAGCACCCAAAAAACCCGCAGTCTGACGGGAATGAAGCTCTTGCTGTTGCAGTTTATCGATGCCGACGGACAACTTCTCCCTAAATATGAGGTCGCCGGAGATACGGTAGGCGCAGGGATTGATGAATGGGTGCTAGTTTCCAGAGGCGGCGCAGCCCGCATTGAGAGTGACTGCGAAAGTCGTCCGCTAGATGCAATGGTGGTTGGAATTATCGATACGATAACGGTAGAAAATCGCCTACTTTACAGCAAAAAAGACGAATATAGAAGACTGGCACTCGGCGCTCAGTGACCAATACAAGCTTGGAGTTATCGTTCTTAATTGGGAACTCCAAATCCTAACAACTGGTAATTGACAATGGGCAACTAATGTACAGACACGGACGCGATAAGAGCGCGTCTTTACCACTGATAAGTGACATTGGGAGGAATGAGTAAAAATGGTAGTCCGCACTAAGGCGGCTCCCCCGACTCCTTGGTCGAAAAGTTTAGCTGAACCGCAAATAGATGAAAGCGCCTACGTACATTCCTTCTCGAATTTGATCGGGGATGTCAAGGTCAATGCCAACGTGTTAATCGCTCCCGGAACGTCCATTCGCGCCGATGAAGGAACGCCATTTTATATCGGCGAAGGCACAAATATTCAAGATGGTGTCGTCATTCACGGTTTAGAAAAAGGACGGGTTGTCGGGGATGATGGCAGAGAGTATTCGGTCTGGATTGGCAAACAGGCATGTATTACTCACATGGCATTGATTCACGGACCAGCTTACGTCGGCGATCGCTGTTTTATCGGCTTTCGCTCGACGGTGTTTAATGCCAGAGTAGGCGAAGGCTGTATCGTTATGATGCACGCCTTGATTCAAGATGTGGAAATTCCGCCAGGAAAATACGTTCCATCGGGGGCGACGATTGTCAACCAGCAACAGGCAGATCGACTGCCGGACGTGCAGGAGAGCGATCGCGCTTTTGTCTATCACGTGGTGGAAGTTAACGACGCCCTGCGAGAAGGGTATCAATGTGCGGAAAGTGCTGCTTGTATTGCTCCCATTCGGCAACAGCTAAAGCGATCTGAACAAGACACTAATGAAACTAACTATATAAATTCAATGGAGAGTATGGGTTTAAGTTCGGATATCAGAGCACAGGTACGTTCCTTGTTGTCTCAAGGCTATACCATCGGTGCGGAACACGCAGACAAGCGCCGCTTCAAGACTAGCTCTTGGCTCACCTGCGGCACGATTTCAGGTAAGCGCGAAGACCAAGTTATGCAAGAGTTGAATGCTTACCTAAACGAGTATGAAGACGAGTACGTGCGCTTGATCGGTATCGATCCCAAAGCCAAGCGGCGCGTATTAGAGATGATTATTCAACGCCCTGGAGATGCGCCCGCTCCCGTTGCTAGCGCTAAAACAACCAGTTACAAGGCGGCAACTAACGGAACGGCCGTCAGATCGGGGGACGGCAACGGAAGTATCAGCGGCGATATAGCGTCTCACGTGCGATCGCTACTTAACCAAGGCTACAAAATCGGCACTGAATTTGCCGACCAACGTCGTTTCAAGACTGGCTCTTGGCTGACGGGTTCTACCATCGATGCCAGACAGGAATCGGAGGCTATCCGTGCCTTACAAGCAACGATGAGCGAGCATGAAGGAGAATACGTGCGTCTGGTAGGAATCGACCCCAATGCCAAACGGCGCGTTTTAGAATTAATTATTCAAAGACCCGGCGAAACAGCAAGCATTAGCTCAAATGGCTCGTCAGTCAGGGGAGCTAGCAACGGCACTAAAGCTGGTGTTGCCACCAGTAACGGCGGCTTGAGTGCCGAAGCAATTGCCCAAATTCGCTCCCTTTTGATGCAAGGCTATAAAATCGGCACCGAACACGCCGATAAACGCCGCTTCAGAACAAGTTCTTGGCAGAGTTGCGCTCCCATCGAGAGCAATCGCGAATCTGAGGTCATTGCTGCTCTGGAAGCTTGTCTGAGCGAACACCAAGGCGAATACGTCCGCTTGCTGGGCATCGATCCAAAGGCAAAACGGCGCGTACTGGAAACTATCATTCAACGCCCAGGAGATAGCGCTCAAAACGGTTACAACTCTACAACAGCAGCCTCAACTTCTAGCGACTCCAGCTACAGCACATCAAATAGTGCGAATGTAAAAGTTAGCAGTAGCTTAGATGCCGAAACCATCTCCCAAGTGCGCTCCCTTTTGATGCAAGGCTATAAAATCGGCACCGAACACGCCGATAAACGCCGCTTCAGAACAAGTTCTTGGCAGAGTTGCGCTCCCATCGAGAGCAATCGCGAATCTGAGGTCGTTGCTGCTCTGGAAGCTTGCCTGAGCGAACACCAAGGCGAATACGTCCGCTTAATTGGCATCGACCCCAAAGCTAAGCGGCGTGTACTGGAAACCGTTATTCAACGCCCATAACAAAGTAAAAGGGCAAAAGGAAAAAGGCAAAAGTATTTCTTTTTTCCTTTTTCCTTATTCCTTTTTCCTTTACCAAGTATGCATTTACCGCCCTTACAACCTGTCAGTTATTCAGAATTTTATGTGAGTGGGGATGTCACTATTCACGAGAGTGCGGTAGTTGCTCCAGGCGTTATCCTCAACGCCGCTCCCAATAGCCGGATTGTCATTGGAGCCGGAGTCTGCGTTGGTATGGGCACTGTTCTTAATGCTTGCCATGGCGAGATCGAAGTGGGAGAGGGTGCCGTTTTGGGAGCGGGAGTGTTGACGATCGGTCGAGTTAAAATTGGCAGCAACGCCTGTATTGGTTCGGCAACAACTATCTTTAACGCCTCCGTAGATAAGATGGCTGTGATTCCAGCGGGTTCCTTAATTGGAGATCCTTCTCGTCAGGTCGCTATTGTTGTAGAAGCCCAGACAGATAACTTGAAAACGTCAGTAGCTGATAACAACTCCTCTACTTCAGTACAGGAATCCAAGAAATCTCCCCTCAAACCGAAAAGGAAATTGGAGAGCGAGGAACGTCCAGAGAAAACTAAATCGCCTTCTGAAGTAGAAAGTGGTAAGTCCGCTGTAGAATCAACCGTTGAAGTCGATACTCACCAGACTAAGCCCGAATCGTCTTCCCAGACCTCAAAGCCTCCCGTTATCGGTCAAGTATATATCAACCAGCTATTGGTATCGCTTTTTCCAGAACGCAACTCTTTTAAGCGCTCTCAACCAGATAAAGATTAGAGAGATTTATAGCCATTTTTTGCAAAAATTCTGGAGCTATTCCAAGAACTTCTCTAAAGCTAGATTTTGAGAGACAATTAGTGTTATTTTTAGTTAACTTTACCCATAAAGATAATTGAAGAATAAAAAAGTTTTTCTTCAAAAAATCAACAAAGTTAAAGAGCGAGAAAATTATCAAAACTGTGAGTGAGTAATTAAACTAAAGGAAACAATTGAATAAAGCTTTTTGCGCTCTGAACAGTAGCTTGAGAGCGATAGGGCTTCTATTGTCGATCAGTTTTTAGACAAAAATCTTAATGCTCAAGTATTGATAGATAACGTTTTATTAATTTTTTTAACAAAGAAAAATTGCGATTAGCTGAATTAATAGACCTGAAAAAATTTTCTAATCAGAAATTTAAAAAAATCAGAAAAAATTTTGTCTGAATAATCTAAAATTTATGTTAAGATGAGAACTCGAAAAACAGATAGTCAAACTGGATGGTTGGCTTCAGAATTTTCTAGAAGCTTAAGAGTTTACTATAAAGAATTTCTCAGAGAGACCGTGGCGATCGCACCCCGGCGCTCGACCTTAAAGAGTGAGAAATACAAATGACATTTATGGAGGAATGACCTAATGGTACAAGCCAAATCAAAAGGGTTCCAGGCTGGTGTAAAGGATTACCGCCTGACTTACTATACTCCCGACTACACCCCTAAAGATACTGATGTTCTTGCCTGTTTCCGCGTAACGCCCCAACCTGGCGTTCCTCCTGAAGAAGCAGGAGCGGCAGTAGCGGCAGAATCTTCCACCGGAACTTGGACGACGGTTTGGACGGACAACTTGACCGACCTCGATCGCTATAAAGGTCGTTGCTACGACATCGAGCCAGTTCCCAACGAAGATAATCAGTATTTTTGCTTTGTCGCCTATCCTTTAGATCTATTTGAAGAAGGGTCAGTCACCAACATGCTGACCTCTATCGTTGGTAACGTTTTCGGATTCAAAGCGCTACGTGCCTTGCGCCTAGAAGACCTGCGCATTCCCGTTGCCTATCTGAAAACCTTCCAAGGTCCTCCTCATGGTATTACTGTAGAGCGAGATAAGTTGAACAAATACGGTCGCCCTCTACTCGGCTGTACCATTAAACCCAAACTGGGTCTATCGGCTAAAAACTACGGTCGTGCCGTTTACGAGTGTCTGCGCGGCGGCTTAGACTTAACCAAAGACGACGAAAACATCAACTCTCAACCCTTCATGCGCTGGCGCGATCGCTTCCTCTTCGTACAAGAGGCGATCGAAAAAGCCCAAGCCGAAACCAACGAAATCAAGGGTCACTACCTCAACGTAACGGCTCCTACAGTCGAAGAAATGCTCAAGCGGGCGCAATTCGCCAAGGAAATCGGCACGCCCATTATCATGCACGACTATCTCACGGGTGGTTTCACCGCTAATACTACCCTGGCGAAGTTCTGCCGCGATAACGGTTTGTTGCTTCATATCCACCGTGCGATGCACGCCGTAATCGACCGTCAGAAAAACCATGGCATTCACTTCCGCGTATTGGCGAAGTGCTTGCGCATGTCTGGTGGCGATCACCTGCACTCCGGTACTGTCGTTGGTAAACTCGAAGGCGAACGCGGTATCACGATGGGCTTCGTCGATCTGATGCGCGAAGACTACATCGAAGAAGATCGCGCTCGCGGGATCTTCTTCACCCAAGACTGGGCTTCCATGCCTGGAGTATTCCCCGTCGCTTCTGGCGGTATTCACGTATGGCATATGCCTGCGCTGGTAGAAATCTTCGGCGATGATGCTTGCTTCCAATTCGGCGGCGGTACGCTCGGACACCCCTGGGGGAACGCACCTGGTGCAACGGCTAACCGCGTGGCTTTGGAGGCTTGTATTCAAGCTCGTAATGAAGGTCGTTCGCTAGCTCGCGAAGGTAACGACGTGATCCGCGAAGCCGCTCGCTGGTCTCCCGAACTCGCTGCTGCTTGCGAACTGTGGAAGGAAATCAAGTTCGAGTTTGAGGCAGTGGATACACTCTAATCCTTAGATGATTGTTAGTTTTGAAGGAAAACAAATCTTTCATAACTAACAACACAGCCCTGTTGGGACAGGTAGGCATTAATGTATCCTAAAAAAATTGCTCGCGATACGGCAAAAGTTTTACAGAGTTACCTGACTTACCAAGCAGTTCGTACCATCATCGATCAGTTATCGGAAACGAATCCGACTCAGGCAATTTGGCTCTCGCAGTATTCCTCTACTAATAACATTCAGGATAGCGAGGCTTACCTTGAAGGCTTGATGGCAGAAAACAAGGAATTAGTCTTGCGGATCATGACGGTAAGAGAACACCTTGCTGAAACCGTATTAGACTTCCTGCCAGAAATGGTACGTACGGGTATTAGTCAGGCGAATATGGAACGCCGTCGCCAGTTATTGGAACGCCTTACTCAGACCCAATCTACCACTTCAAGGCCTCATTCAGAATCCCCCGATTCGGAGCCAAACGAATCTTCAGACTCACAACCATAGATTTTAGATTGATAGAAAGACAGAACCCATGAAAACATTACCCAAAGAGCGCCGTTACGAAACTCTCTCCTATTTGCCTCCCATGACGGATCAGCAAATTGCCAAGCAGATCCAGTACATGTTAGACCAGGGATATATTCCTGCGGTTGAGTTTGAAGAAAATCCCCAACCTAGCGATCACCACTGGACTTTGTGGAAGTTGCCGCTATTTAGTGCGACTTCTCCCCAAGAAGTTCTTAATGAAGTGCGCGAATGCCGTGCTGAGTATTCCAACTGCTACATTCGCGTCATTGGCTTTGACAACATTAAGCAGTGCCAAACGATGAGCTTTATCGTTCACAAGCCTAATTCCAGCCGTTACTAAAACGAAAAAGCTATAGTGTAAGCACGACGAGCGAGGTGATGCGTTTCTGCGTCACCTCTTTTATTTGATAGGCGATGTAATCTTAGCGGATATGCAACTCGACTACGCTATCTCTAATCGTTACATCGTGACCGCCAAAGAAATTTTGTCCCAGAAGTCCTATGGGAAGATGGGGAGAAACTAGGACATCTAAGTCTCTAATAACCATTCCGCCAGCTTGAACTGAAGCAACGCGTCCTATACCCGCTTGAACGACTCCACCAGCAGTTGCTACGGGGATTTCTCTATCTATGTTAACGCCAAGTGCTTTAGCCATTTCGGGACTAATTGTCGTCGCGCTTGCCCCGGTATCTAAGAGCATCTCGAAGCGTTGTTTTCCATTAAATGTCACGTCAATAACGGGAATTCCAGCATCTCGGCGTTTAATTGGGACGCGAAACGTTCCCGATGCAGAGGTTTGAGGTTGAACGGTAGTGTCTGCGCAGACATATCCGAGGTCAACTAACTGACCATTGGAACCGCGCATGAAACAGCCTGAATGTTCTTGAGGACGGACAGCTAGGGGAGTCAGAACAACCCCCGATACAACAACTAAGGCACTTAGAATCGTCTTCATCGGAGTAGCTATCGATCGATAAGGGAGTTTAATGTTACACTTATAGATTGCCCGAAAAAGCTCGTCAAGTTAACATCTTCTGCCCGATGCCTTTCTCAACCGGGGGGCCATTTCATCTGGCGATCGCCTAAAATATGTAAATGGAGATGAGAGACGGTTTGACCGCCATCATGACCATTGTTGATGACCACTCGATAGCCGTTACCCAGTCCTACTTGCTCTGCAACTTTTTTAACAGTTAGCAGTAAATGACCCAGTAAATCTCGATCCTCTGGAGTAGCGGCATCTAGCTGAGGAATCGGCTTTTTAGGAATAACAAGGATATGTGTTGGGGCTTGAGGGTTTATATCTCGGATAGCCAAAGATAATTCATCCTCGTAGACAATATCTGCTGGAAGCTCTCTTCTTATAATCTTACCGAAGACTGTATCGCTCATAGCTTACATTAAAGATCGTTTAGCTATTTTTTTCTGCTCGATCCTATTATCATCGATCGACAAACACTCACAAGTTTTTAACGAGCCAATCGGTTTATGTAACAGACGATGCAAATTAAGAGCAAATTAAGACATTATTGCTCGGCTGGCGATCGCCGTCTGCGACAACGTTCCGAACAATATTTGACATTATCCCAACATTTTGCCCACTTTTTGCGCCAAGTAAAAGATAGCCCGCAGACGGGGCAAATCTTTGTAGGAAGATCGAATTTGGAGCGCTGACGTGCCATCTTCGAGCGGCGATCGGTTAATAGGAGCTAAAATTTACTATATTAATCGCTATGCTGGATCGACTTGTCTGACTCTATCTTAGTAACAATCGCTCAAACGCAAGAAAAGCTGCGCCAACTAACACAGATTGACGTACAGACTAGCTGGCGTTATGCTAGCGAAGATTTATCGGTTGAGGCGATCGATCCCTCCAATTGGCAACTCGCTCAGCCTAACGAAAAAGGATACCTCTGCTGGTCGTCGGGTCGTCAAGTACAATGGTTAGTGCAGCAATTTATTATTCCCCAAGACCTACAAGGCTATCCGCTAGAAGGACTGGTATTGCGACTAGTTTTGACTTGGTGGGCAGAACAAGCGCAAATTTTCATTAACGGCAAATTAGTACAAGAAGGCGATTTATTCGATTCCTCTGTACGACTTCTCCTTACCCCTTCAGCCAAACCCGGAGAAAAAATCACTGTTGCTTTGCGCTTAGTCAGTCCCGGACACGATATTGGGGCATTAATGCGATCGCAATTAATCTATGAAAAAAACCAAAATCCCATCGAACCCGGTTTTGTTGCCGACGAATTGACGGTACTGCATAAATATTTAGAAACATTTGAACCTGAAAAATTAAACGCTCTTGCAACAGCCATACAACAGATTGACTGGAATGTTGTCTGTGATGCAGAAAAATTCGATCGCTGTTTGTCAACTCTGCGTCAAACCCTTCAACCCCTTGCCGCATCCATAAAAAAACGTTGCTTCCATCTACTCGGTCACGCCCATCTTGACATGGCTTGGCTGTGGACGACTAGCGAAACCTGGGAAGTTGCCCAACGCACCTTTGAATCGGTTCTCAATTTACAACAAGATTTTCCCGAACTCACGTTTTGCCACACTAGCCCCGCTCTTTATGCCTGGATAGAAAAACATCGTCCAGACCTCTTTAAAGCGATTCAAGAGGCTGCTAAAGCTAAATCCTGGGAAGTTTTAGGAGGGATGTGGGTCGAACCGGAAGTCACCATAACCTCTGGAGAATCTATCGTTCGCCAACTTCTGTACGGTCAACGCTACATCAGAGAAAAATTTGGGGCAATTACTCAAGTCGCATGGTTGCCAGATAGTTTTGGTTTTTCTTGGCAACTCCCACAAATCTTTAAGCAAAGCGGGATTGAATATTTTGTTACTGGAAAATTGCACTGGAATGATACGACTAAGTTTCCCCATGGCGTTTTTTGGTGGCAATCTCCCGACGGAACTCAGTTATTAACGCTGATGTCTCCTCCCAACGTGATGGGAGTGATGGATACCAATCCGATTGCGATGGCGAACTATGCCATTGATTGGGAACGTCAAACAGGATTAAAAGATACTTTTTGGCTTCCTGGCGTAGGCGATCGCGGCGGAGGTCCAAGTCGAGATATGTTAGAAGTGCAGCGGCGCTGGCGGCAATCTCCTTTTTTCCCTCAGATAAAGTTTGCGAAAGCAGTTGAGTATTTGTCATTGGTTATTGGTCATTTGTCATTTAAAAAACAATCAATGACAAAGGACAAAGGACAAAGGACAATCCCCATTTGGAACGACGAACTATATCTAGAATTCCATCGAGGTTGTTATACGACTCATGCGGATCAAAAATCCTACAATCGTCGTTGTGAGGGATTGTTATATCAAGCAGAACTTTGGGCTTCTTTAGCAACAATTATTCTGGGTCAAGCTTATTCCAAAACCGAACTAGAAGACGCTTGGAAAAAAGTACTTTTTAATCAATTTCACGATATTCTACCCGGAACGTCTATTCCAGAAGTATTTGTCGAAGCGAATGAAACTTGGCAAGAAGTAAAAAGAGTCGGGCAGAAAATATTAGATGGATCATTGAGTGCGATCGCCTCCCAGATTACCTTACCTCCACCGCCTCACCCAAACGCTCGACCTATTATCATCTTTAACTCTCTCAATTGGCAACGATCTGAAGTTGTTGTTTGTTCCATTCCTTCAGGTAACTGGGAAATCTACGATTTAGCAGGACAAAAACTTCTATCCCAGTTATCGGCAGACGGTCAACTTCTCTTTCTAGCCAAAAATATTCCCTCAGTTGGTTATCGTCTCTTCTGGCTATGTCCGTGCCAACAACCAACCACCGCTCGCCAACCCCTAACCTCACATCAAAACTTTATTTTAGAAAACGAGAAGCTTAGAGTAACTATCAACCCCGAAACCGGAGACTTAAATAGCATCTTTGATAAAATCGCTCGACGGGAAATTCTCAAAGGAGCAGGAAATCAACTACAAGCGTTTGAAGACAAAGGTCAATACTGGGATGCTTGGAATATCGACCCCAACTATGCTCAACATCCCTTACCGCCCGCACGATTAAAATCTATTGAGTATTTGGAATGCGGCCCCTTGCAGTGGCGAATACGGGTTATCAAACAACTCAATAACTCAGAATTTTGTCAGGATTATGTTCTTCATGCCAACTCGCCTATTCTAAAAATCGCCACAATGGTAAACTGGCAAGAAACCCACGTCCTGGTAAAAGCGGCTTTTCCTTTAAACGTAGAAAGTGACTTCGCAACCTATGAAATTCCCTGTGGGGCTATCAAACGTCCCACCAAGCCTCAAACCCCAGCCGAAAAAGCCAAATGGGAAGTTTATGCCCTGCGCTGGGCAGATTTAGGCGATCGCGAATACGGTGTTAGTCTTCTCAACGATTGTAAATACGGCTACGATAGCCAACCGGTTCAGTTACGCCTCACCTTACTTCGCAGTCCTCAATGGCCCGATCCTAACGCAGATAAAGGCACTCATCAATTTACCTACGCTATCTATCCTCACCAGGGAAGTTGGCAAGCAGCAAAGACAGTTCGTTACGGATATGAGTTGAATGTTCCGCTAACAGTTCTCTCATGCGAACTAGATAACAGGGAAAAGACTCATTCTTTGCCTGCTACGAGTCAGTTATTAGATTTGGATTCAGAAAATCTGATTTTAATGGCATTCAAACAGTCTGAAGACGATCCAAATGCTTGGATTTTACGCTGTTACGAATGCCATGGAAAAACGGTGAAATATTCCCTCAAGGGCGATCTGCAATGGGCAAGCGAGACTCCCGTCGATTTATTAGAACAGCCATTAAAGAAAATATCTGAGATTAATCCTTGGAAGATTGTCAGCTTCAAGCTAAGGCCATCTAAAACCTAACGATCTACTCTGATAGTTGCTTTCTCAACGCTTCTAGGGATGCCCAGCGAGTATCTATGCTAGGTTCGTTTTGAGAATAGGTGGGGACGGCTGGCTGACAATCTTGACTGCATAATTGTCGCAGTGGCAGCAGCAGGGATAGCTGTTCGTACAACCAGGTATCCGGTTCAAAGTAGCCATCAAACGGCAGTGTTTCTGACAAATCTTCCATCGAAATTTCCCGTTCCAAGGGGATAGCTTTATCCTGGTCGGCATTTTTATCAAGCCAGATAATTTCGGAAGTATCGAGAGACAGGCGATGGTTGTACTGCTTCAAACAGCGATCGCAAGTCAACGTCACAATCGTCTCTGCCTTAGCAAAAACTTCTAGAAAATTTCCTCGATGGTTGACTGTCATGCTTCCCCGCACGGGCGTTAAAGTCTCTAAACCGGGAATAAATTCCTGGATCTGTAGCGTCTCTTTTCTCTCTAGCGCTTTGAGGAGTTGCGGAATATAAATAGCTTCCATGGCAAATGAAGGGCAACTATACTCCTATCATAGAAATTTTTCCACCATTATGATAAGTCTTGCTCGATTACTAATAACCAAACGCAGACAAATTCATCCTGATGTTACAGCTGATGTTACAGGTTATCCCAAAAGTATAGAATGTCATGTTGAGCGGAGCGATCGCGAAGCGAAACATCTTCTACCAATTCGCCGATGCTCCTCCACTTCGTGGAAGTCCGCGTCGGTTGGCAATTATCAGTTCGCAATTAGTCAGCAGTTCTGTGTGCGGAGAGTTTTTGACAGTAACTGTACTTGAAGTCCCTTCTCTCCTTGTGGGAGAAGGGATGAGGGGATAAAGATTTATCAGTCAACCAGGATTCTTCGTTACGTTCTCCTGCACTGGGAGTGACAAAATGGACTTTTGGGATGTCCTCTTAGCCGCGCTTGAGCGCCAACGTTAATCCATCGGCAATAGGAACTAGACTCATCGTAACGCGATCGTCTTGATGGATCTTTTGATTTAACCGTCGAATCACTTGGGTTCGATTATCTGTCGCGTTGGGATCGGCTACTTTTCCTCCCCAGAAAACGTTATCGATCGCGATTAGCCCTCCCGGACGCACTAATTGCAAAGCTTGTTCATAATAGTTATCATAATTGCTTTTATCCGCATCAATAAAGGCAAAATCAAAGGTGTTAACTTGTCCTTGAGCGATTAATTGCTCTAAAGTTTCTATCGCGGGAGCAATACGAAGATCGATTTTATGAATTACGCCTGCTTTTTCCCAATAGCGGCGAGCGATCGCCGTGTATTCTTCGCTGATATCGCAGGCAACGATCGTTCCCTCTGGTGGCAGTGCCAAGGCAACTGCTAAAGTACTGTACCCCGTAAATACGCCAACTTCTAAAGTTTTTTTCGCTTCCATCAATTGGACGAGCAATGCCATAAATTGACCTTGTTCGGGAGCGATTTGCATGTTCGCCATTGGATGTTTGGCGGTTTCTTGGCGAAGCTGAGTTAAAATTTCTGGCTCTCGCAAAGCAATCGATCGGAAATATTCATAAAGATTGCGTTCGATTCCAAGAGTTTTATTAGCCATTTTTCATTTCTCAATCGACAAGTAATAGAATCAAGGTCCAATCCCGGTCAATCCAATTTGCAATTCCCAATTATTAATTCACTCAATTCACAATTACCATCAGTTTAATATGAAATCGATGCTCTGACGGTGGAACGACTTCACAGAAAACGAAATTGGAGCGAGCGATCGACTTAGTTGAGAACACCGAAGTCACGTACAAACAAAGTCATTTTGGCTTGGTTTGGGCAGCCGATTTTTTTGGATTGGAGTCTCGTTCGGGATTTTAGAGAAAATCTCAGCATAAACACTGAGATCGTAAAGTTGCATTCTCAAGATTTCAGTGAAATGCCGATAGTACCAAGGGGGTCAGATGCGGACAATAAGGATTAGTTAAATAAATCAATTGCTGCATCTCAAACACTAGGACTCATGACCACTCAGTCTTCTACTATTCGTAACATTGAACTTTTGAGCGCCTACTCTCGCAACCCTTCCTTAAAACTTCGCAACAAACTGGTAGAGTTAAACGCCGGACTGGTACGCCAAGTTGCCCACCGTCTCAGCAAGCAATGCACCGAATCTTACGAAGATTTAGTCCAAATTGGTTTTATCGGTCTCATTCGTGCGATCGAGCGGTTTAATCCCCAACAAGGTTGCGCGTTCAGTTCTTTTGCCATTCCTTACATAAGAGGCGAAATTCTTCACTATCTGCGGGATAAAGGTCATATCATGCGCATTCCTCGCCGCTGGCAAGAGCTTTATGCTAAAGGAAAAACCTTGCGCAAGGAATTGACGCTTTCTCTGGGACGCTCGCCTAGAGAAAGCGAAGTAGCCAAAGCTCTCGGCGTTTCTCTCCAAGAGTGGCATGAGTGTCAGCTAGCCCAACAAAATCGCTTGCTGGTTAGTTTAGATGCTACTATCGGTCAATCGACAGATTCCCAAATTACCTTCGGCGATACTTTACCCGATCCTCGCTGTCAAGCTGAGGCAGCGATCGCAGAAGAACGCCTGCAACTGCAAAGAGCGATGAATCAGCTTGAGGACAAAACCAAAGCAGCAATCGAATGTGTGTTTTTACGGGATTTACCTCGCAAAGAAGCAGCCAAGCAAATTGGGATCAGTCCCATGACGGTAACGCGCCACTTACAAAAAGGAATCGATCGGTTGGGAGTCCTATTACAACCTCAAGCAGCATAGATTTATCCTCTAGAGCCGATAATCTATAAGCAGCAATATTTCGGGCGAGCAAAGACCAAAGATTTTGCTCGCCTTTTATTATTTGTATAAAAGTACCAGTCTAGGAAGAAGTTTTTAATCGAACTGGAGAATATCTATGTCTGGAAAACGAATCCTTATGGTCGTCGGCGATTTTGTCGAAGACTACGAAGTTATGGTTCCCTTCCAAGCCTTACAAATGGTCGGTCATACCGTCCATGCCATTTGTCCTGGCAAGAAAGCCGGCGAAAAAGTTCGCACTGCCGTCCACGACTTTGAAGGCGATCAAACCTACTCTGAAAAACCCGGTCATTACTTTACCCTCAATGCCACCTTTGATGAGGTGCGAGCCGAAGATTACGATGCACTGGTCATTCCCGGCGGACGAGCGCCAGAATACATTCGCTTGAATGCAACGGTTATCGAAATGGTGCAACATTTTGCTCGCGCTAATAAACCGATTGCCGCGATTTGTCATGGCGCTCAACTTCTTGCGGCAGCCGACGTGCTGCAAGGAAAGCGATGCTCTGCTTATCCTGCTTGCAGTCCAGATGTCGTCCGCGCGGGGGGACAATACATAAATATCCCAGTCGATGAAGCCATTGTCGATGGTAACTTGGTTACGGCTCCAGCTTGGCCCGCTCATCCTCGCTGGCTGGCAGAATTTCTCAAGCTATTGGGAACGAAAATCGAGCATTTAGCTATGGCTGGTGTTTAAAGGAGTCAATCATCCGATCGATCGCCTTGATTAAAAACCCTCTGTTTTTGTAGGGAGAGTTCGCGAATTCTCCCTACAGAGTTAGAATTAAGGTGGTATCGGCGATCGCCGTTTGTTGATTTAGTTTTGTAAATAAAAATCCCGATCTAGATACAATTTTAAGCTTTATTCCAGAGTGTCGTAGGATACATCTGACTCTTGTTAAGATGAAGAATCTATCAATATAGCTCTTGAAGTTGTTATGAATCAATCAGTTGTTGCTGTTATTGACGGTACTAAAGCTCGTTTCTTTATCCTAGAACAAGCAGAAGTACCAGAATATCAGTCGGGTCCCAACTTGGTAGAAAAAGATAGCCTTGCCAATACAGCTAACGAATTGCACGGGAAAGACCTCTGGTCAACGACTAAGACGGGACGCAATCGCGGTGCTGCCGGACAAGCTCACGGCTACGACGACCACCGTCAAAATCATTTGAATGAGTTCGAGCGCAGCTTTGCTAAGGAGATTGTGAATAAGATAGTCGAATTGACGCAAGCTTATCACGCTCAAAAGCTTCTTTTGGTTGCCGAGCCTCAAATTTTAGGACTGTTACGAGAAGCTATTGCGCCGCACCTCCCCAAACACCTCAAGATTCAAGAATTGGCGAAAGATTTGTGCAAATTGAAACCCTTAGAACTTCACCAATATCTGGCAGATAAAGAATTGCTCCCAGCCCGCAAAATTGTGTCCCGATAATTAAATCGTAGGAGTCAGAATTCAGAAAAAATTGCTTTTATCTTCTCTTCAGATTTTCTGGCTCCCGTAATCTGAGGAAAAAACACGACAAACATTGCCAAAATAGTTTTTAGCGTCGGCGATCGCTCGCCCAAACTAAAGAAGGGATAGGTTAGCTTATCCGACGTTCCCGATTAAGTGATAATCTAAAAGATGGCAAATTTCACATTTCGTAAAACTCTTGCCCATAGCCTAAATTATAAGCTAACCACCAAGTAGACATAAGCATGGTAGCCACAACAGAAAAAACCGTAGGCAAAATCACCCAAATTATCGGTCCGGTCATTGATGCCGAGTTTCCTAGCGGCAAGCTTCCCCGGATTTACAATGCTTTAAAAGTTCAAGGGAAAAACTCAGCAGGACAAGATGTTTCCGTCACTTGCGAAGTCCAGCAATTATTGGGCGATAATCAAGTTCGAGCCGTTGCAATGAGCAGTACCGACGGCTTGGTGCGAGGTATGGACATTAGCGATACGGGCGCTCCCATTAGCGTTCCAGTCGGAAAAGCTACTCTGGGTCGAATTTTCAACGTTTTAGGCGAACCCGTCGATGAAAAGGGTCCCGTTGAAGTTACCGAAACTTTCCCCATCCATCGACCCGCTCCCAAATTAGTCGATCTGGAGACTAAGCCCAAAGTTTTCGAGACTGGGATCAAGGTGATCGACTTGCTCACTCCCTATCGTCAGGGTGGCAAAATCGGTCTGTTTGGCGGTGCTGGCGTAGGTAAAACCGTCATCATGATGGAGTTGATCAACAACATCGCCATTCAACACGGCGGCGTATCCGTATTCGGCGGGGTAGGCGAGCGCACCCGCGAGGGAAATGACCTATACAACGAAATGATCGAATCTAAGGTCATCAACCCCGACAACCCCAGCGAGTCCAAAATTGCTCTGGTGTACGGTCAGATGAACGAGCCGCCAGGAGCAAGAATGCGCGTTGGTCTATCAGCGCTGACCATGGCGGAATATTTCCGCGATGTCAACAAGCAAGACGTATTGCTTTTCATTGACAATATTTTCCGCTTCGTCCAAGCCGGTTCCGAGGTATCGGCGCTGTTGGGTCGCATGCCTTCTGCAGTAGGATATCAGCCTACCCTAGGAACTGACGTAGGAGATCTGCAAGAGCGCATTACTTCTACCAAGGAAGGTTCGATCACCTCGATCCAAGCCGTTTACGTGCCGGCTGACGACTTGACCGACCCCGCTCCGGCAACCACTTTTGCTCACTTGGATGGAACGACGGTATTGTCTCGCGGTCTAGCGGCTAAGGGAATCTATCCCGCTGTCGATCCCCTCGATTCTACTAGCACGATGTTACAGCCCGGTATTGTCGGTGAAGATCACTATAATACTGCTCGCGCCGTACAAGCCACCCTACAGCGTTACAAAGAGCTACAGGATATTATCGCGATCCTCGGTTTAGACGAACTGTCTGAAGACGATCGCTTGACGGTAGACCGCGCCCGCAAGATCGAGCGTTTCCTGTCTCAGCCCTTCTTCGTGGCAGAAGTATTCACTGGTTCTCCAGGAAAGTACGTCACTTTGGCAGATACTATCAAAGGATTTAAGATGATTCTGGCTGGAGAACTCGACGAGTTGCCAGAGCAAGCTTTTTACATGGTGGGCAACATCGAAGAGGCGATCGCCAAAGGCGAAAAACTCAAGAAAGGCTAATTGCAGTTAGTTGGTAGTTAGTGGTTGTTGGTTAGCGGATAATATTCTTCCCTAACGACTACCGACTAACTACTAACGACCTAATGACTAACGACTAACCTTAATAAAAATATGACCTTAACAGTACGAGTAATTACCCCAGACAAAATTGTTTGGGACGATGCAGCTCAAGAAATTATTTTGCCTAGCACGACGGGGCAATTAGGAATTCTCACAGGACACGCTCCGCTGTTGACGGCTTTGGACATTGGCGTGATGCGAGTTCGTCCCGGTAAAGATTGGCGAGCGATCGCGCTGATGGGGGGATTTGCTGAAGTCGAAAACAACGAGGTCAAAGTTCTTGTCAATGCTGCCGAACTGGGCGACAAAATCGATCGCGAAGCGGCGCGTGCCGAATATACGCAGGCACAAGCAAATTTAGAAGAAGCTACTAAAAGTGGCGATCGCGCCAAACTCATCCAAGCCGAGCGAGCCTTTAAACGAGCCAGAGCGCGTTTTCAAGCTGCAGGCGGCATGGTTCAAGTCTAGAATATCCGATTCTAGGCTTGCAATTTAAAAATGACCAGGGCAGACAAACGCCTGCCCTTTTTGTCAATCGTACAAATATGTGAAGTGCCATCCCGATGGGCTGGCTTCCTGGACTCAGCTTTCCATGGTTTAGGCTGATGTCCTAGTCTTGCAACTAGCTTCTCAGGCGTTAATTCCGGCACTTCCTGCCGTACTAATGTATAGCGTAACACAACGATCGATCTTCAGCTACCGTGGAACTGTAACAATCCACTCGTGAAGCTCGAATTCAACGCAGCTATTTTGAATGAGGGGATCTCGTGCCGCAATTTCTTTCGCTTCCTCTATTGAAGCTGCTTCTATTAGTCTTTATCCCTCTGTCGATCGCAGCCAAATGGTTGGATTGGGGAACTCTAGCCGTTTTTCTCACCTCAGCCTTAGCCATCGTGCCCCTGTCTCTTTGGTTGGGCACCGCTACCGAAAAAGTTGCTATTGTTACGGGACCTTCTGTAGGCGGTTTAGTCAATGCCATCTTTGGCAACGCAACGGTATTGATTATCACCCTTATCGCTTTGAGAGAGGGATTGGTCGATCTAGTTAAAGCTAGCATTACCGGCAGTATTCTCAGCGATTTGCTCCTGTTTTTAGGGGCAGGAATGCTAGCGGGTGGATTGCGCTACAAAGAATTAGAATTTCAGCCGATCCTGGCACGGGTCAATGGTTCGTCGATGACGCTGGCAGCCTGCGCGATCGCTCTCCCGACTATGGTAATCTATACCTCAAATGTAGTCGATGCTATCGCCATTACAAACCTCTCGATTATTGTGGCTACAGTGCTAGCGATCGTCTACGGTTTGACGCTTCTCTTTTCCCTAAAAACTCACAGCTATCTCTATGATGTCGGTTTAGCGGATGAAGAAAATTCTGACTTATCCGACACCGATAAGGCTAAAATGCCTTCTCTGAAAGTTTGGCTGTCAGTTTTGCTAGTATCGACTGTCGCGGTTGCCTACGAGTCAGAACTCTTCGTTGAAGTCGTCGAATCGGCCATACAGGGATTGGGACTAACTCCCTTATTTACCGGAGTCATTCTCCTGCCTCTCATTAGCGATGTTTCGGGAGTTGTTACCGTCGTTCGGCTAGCCCTCAAAAATAAGATGGATCTGACGGTTTCTGTAGCGATGGGAGATAGCCTGTTAATTTCCCTCTTTGTTGCGCCCTGTTTGGTGCTGGTGGGACAACTAATGGGTCAAGATATGGATCTCAATTTTAATCCCTTTGAAGTCGTCGCCCTCGCTGTTGCGGTCACGGTGTCGAATCTGATTAGCTTTAGCGGACGTTCTAACTGGTTAAATGGCATTTTGTTACTGGCAACTTATATTATCTTAGGGGTCGCTTTCTACTACCATCCAGCCTAAATACGATTGGCACTCGATTTCCATTCAGCCCCTACGAACAATCTTGCGCTGTCCTTCGTCAATTTATCAATCCTCAACTCGGCGCGATCGCGCCGAGTTAACTATCTCTCCTAGTTTCATGCTAACTTTACACCTGGAGGGAGGAGATTTTGACCTTGAAGCTAGCTGATACGATTAAAGACTGGTGGCAATCGTTTGAGAAATCCCCTAAGAGTGCTTGGGTATTTTCGATTATCTGGTTAGCGTTTGTTTGCTGGCTGGCATTTTTGTGGAATCTTGGCAGGATCGGATTGATTGACGAAACCGAACCCCTATTTGCTGAAGCTGCCCGCCAGATGATTGTTAGGGGAGATTGGATTACGCCCTATTTTAATGAGGTGACGCGCTTCGATAAGCCACCTCTCGTTTATTGGCTGATGGCGATAGGCTACAAGCTAATCGGAGTCAATGAATGGGCTGTTAGATTACCTTCGGCACTAGCCGCGAGCGCGATCGCAATTCTCTGCTTCTTTACCTTACGCTATTTTGGCTTCGCTACGCCTGCGGCAGCTCAAACGCACCAACTCAGAAGAACTCAGCGTCAATTATGGCTTTCTGCTTGGCTTGGGGTTGCGCTAGTGGCTCTCAACGCCCATACGATCGCTTGGTCGCGCCTAGGCGTTTCTGATATGCTGCTGAGCGGGTGTATGGGAACGTCTCTGCTGTGCTTTTTTTGGGGCTATGCAGAAGAAGGAAAAAAGACGAATGCTTTATTTTTCCTTCCCAATCGCTGGTATTTGGGTTTTTATATATTAAGTGCGTTGGCGGTTTTGACAAAAGGCCCGGTTGGGATTGTTTTACCCGGACTAATTATCGTGACTTTCCTGCTTTATGTGGGGAAGTTGCGGGAAGTTTTGCAAGAGATACGCTTGATTGGGGGAGGACTAATTTTTCTGGCTGTCTGCTTGCCCTGGTACATTTTAGTAACGATAAAAAATGGAGAGGCTTTTCTTAATTCTTTCTTTGGCTATCATAATTTCGATCGCTTTACCAGCGTCGTTAACAATCATTCGGCTCCCTGGTATTTTTATTTTTTAATCGTACTGGCTTTATTTGCTCCCTGGTCGATCTATTTACCTCTGGCTATTACGCGCCTTCGTTTTTGGCAGCGTTCTTTTTGGACTCAGCAGCCCCGTCGCGCTCATCTGAGTTTATTTGCGCTTTTTTGGTTTGTCGATATTTTTGTCTTCTTTACTATTTCGGTGACTAAACTACCCAGCTATGTTTTGCCCTTGATTCCCGCTGCGGCGATCTTGGTTGCGTTAGTTTGGAGTGAAGAACTATCTCGCGATTCGCAATGCAATTGGGCAGAAAATAGCTTCTTAAAAATTAATTATGGCTTGTTAATTAGTGCGAGTTTGAATATTTTTTTGTTGTTTCTTTTGGCTATGGTTTCTTTACAAATTCCTAGCTTAGTTGGCAGCGATGCCGCTATGGAGAATTTATCTGAGTTAATTCAGCGATCGGGAGTTTATTTACGCGGGGGAATTATTTGGGCGATCGCGGGTATTGTCAGTCTTCTTTTTCTCAGAAAAAGAGCTTCTTGGCGTTGGATAATTGGCGCTAATCTCGTCGGTTTTATTGCCTTTACGATTTTCTTTATCAGTCCGGGCTATGCTTTGATGGATGCAACTCGTCAACTTCCCCTGCGGCAACTTTCTGAGGCGGTCACTCAGGTAAGACAACCGGGAGAAAGGTTAATGATGGTCGGTTTCAAAAAGCCAAGCGTTGTTTTCTACACTCAACAGTCGGTTGGCTTTTTCTGGACGTGCGATCGCTCAGCTACCAGTTTTCTCCAAAATCTTGTCAATACCTCTCCTGATGACTCTACCGTTTTGATAATCGGGCAACCTGACGACATTGAAGAGACTGGTTTGCAACCTCAAGATTATCGAGTGCTTGAGGAAAAAGCACCTTATCAACTGATTCGGGTAGCAACGCGAAGAGCGCTGCATTATTGCTTAAGGGACAATAATGCAAATTAAGTTTGTGATTTGTTGCCAACATTGTAACGGAGACAAATTTTCAAAAATTTGCAATTCTTATTTTTTTCGCCTCTTTTCCCCCATGGATTCCCCACTATTTCCACAAGGAATTCTACTTTTTCCACAATTTACCCAGACTTTTCCACAGGCAACAATGGCAAATTAAGTGTTTGCGATTGAGTGGGAAATTTCGCTTTTTGAATTATGTTAAATTGACAATACTGAGTTCTTGTAAAGATATGTAAAAAAAAGAGATTACAAATCCTATTTTTTCGTAAATCTTGATTTTTTCTAAAGATTTTTGTAACATTTCGTAGCATTGACAAGCCTACCCCATCTGAGCAGAAAATAGTGCCTACACCAAATAATTTTGTTTGAGGCTGGCTTAACTTTAGGTGAATAGAAAAGCCAAAAAAATTCTTTGTATTTATCTTTGAGGGATCTATGAGTATATCCGTTAGCATTGTGGCAGAAATTCCTGAAGAACTACACGAATCACTACAAAACTATCTAGAGACTCATCCAGCTTGGGATCAAGATCGAGTCTTTGCCGCAGCGCTTTCGCTATTTTTGTTAGAAAATGAGAAGGGTCAAACCAATCCCCATTCTCAGGACTACTTTACCTGCGCCCGCGTTTACTTAGAAACGCTCCTCGGACAATCGAATTATTAGCGATTAGCGGTCAGTAGCGCTCGTCATGACTCAAGAAAACACCAGTCTTGTCATTCCCGAATTAATTGTTGGTTTGGGCAATCCCGAATCAAAGTACGACAGAACGCGACACAATATCGGCTTTGAAGTTGTCGATCTCCTGGCGCGGTTCTGGCAACTTGCTTGGCAGCCTAACGGTCGCTTTCACGGGCTGTTTGCGGAAGGAATCGCTCCTGGCGGCAAAAAGATTCGCTTGCTCAAACCCCTGACCTATATGAATCGTTCCGGACAGTCAGTTCGAGCAGTAATAGATTGGTACAAATTGGATCCTGAGTCCGTGCTAGTCATTTACGATGATATGGACTTACCCTTGGGACGATTGCGGCTGCGCCTATCGGGTTCTGCTGGCGGACATAACGGCATGAAATCGATTATCTCCCATCTCGGAAGCCAAAATTTTCCTCGCCTGCGCGTTGGGATCGGAAAATCTAATGGTAAGGTCGAAACGATTTCTCACGTTTTGGGGCGATTTTCTCCCCAAGAAGCCCCCATCGTTTCTGAGGTACTCAATCTAGCCGTCAAAGCCGTAGAAACTTCTCTCAAAGAAGGCATCGCCAAAGCCATGAGCCTCTACAACAATCGTAGTGTGGCACCCTTGCCACCTTCAGTCACTCAAAAGGAGCCACTGATAACTGATAACTGAAGGCACTCAAGGGCGATGCCTTCAGAAAGGTAAAGCATGCGGTAGAATGGTCTATTGTACATTTAACGACATTAGATTGAGATATTTTTTTTGGAGGGGTCATTGGAGTCACGATTTATTTTAAAAGTGCTTTGGTTGGATCAAAATGTGGCGATCGCAGTTGACCAAGTTGTGGGTAAAGGGACAAGTCCTCTGACTGTATATTATTTTTGGCCGCGCAATGATGCTTGGCAACAGCTAAAAGAAGAGTTAGAAGCCAAGCACTGGATCGCTGAAAACGAGCGGATCGAGATCCTCAACAAAGCCACAGAAGTGATTAATTTCTGGCAAGATCTCCGCAACCAAGGCAAGCATATAAGCATGGCTGAGGCGCAGGCTAAATTTCCAGAAGTCATCTTTACAGCTAGTAATTAATGCTTAGGAAAAAAGATTAAAGTTGGTTGATTCCACCGTGCAGGGCTGTCGTGGTTCGCCGCCGAATTTTTTTTAGTAGTAGAGTGCGCTTGCTAGCATCCTACTACTATTCTGAGCCTACCGAACCATCAAAAATTCTGTTTAGAATTCTTCTTATCGAAGAGAAACGTATTGACCAAGTAACCGATTCCTATTCCCGCTACTAAAATCCCCATTACCAGTAACATTAATCTAGAAAGCGGAATAGAAAAAGAAGAAGCATGGGAAACCGAAGAAATCAACGAAACTGAAGAGATAGCTCCCACTGCATCGATATCAGCACCTCCCCAGCCAACCCATTCTCCGTTGTTCCAGATGCCGTCGTGTTCTCCCTCTTCGGGATCGTCAGTTAGACGAACATAGGCAAAGTAGTCTTCCGGTCCCCATCCAAAAGCATCGATATCTATCCCACTGCGTTTTTTATCCGTCCGACCGACTGCATGCCAGGTCTTCCCGTCCTTGCTAATTTCGACAAAGACCGATTCGGTTCTCTCACCTGCTTCAAAAATCCATAGATCTAAATCACTATTGCCGCTTCCTGTCAAGGCGTTGTTAGTAAATCGTAATGTAAGGCTGCCGCCGAGTCCCAGAGATACGTCGTGACGAGCCGATAGAGAAGCAAAAGGATGTTGCGGGTCAGTCGAATTGGGAGCGCCTAAAGCGCTTACGGCATTGTTAAATGGTTCTTGAACGTTGGGGAGGCGATCGTCGTTAAGATAAATAATTGGCTCGTAGGAGACAATGGTATCGGCGAAAGAAACTTCCCCTGCCGGAAAGTCAACCCCATAAAACGTTGTCACTGGGGCAACCATCTCTTTGACGAACCCGACTGCCGCAGCGCCAAATGCCGCCAATAGCGCTAAAATAACGAGCCGACGTGCTAAGGTTGGCTTGGCGACTTTTGATAGCGTATTTACTGTCATAACCGAATCTGCCTATGGTTGGTTATATTTTACTTGCTCGTTTGCATTGACTGAGCGCGAACTCCCTCAAGCGGCAATTCTCGCCGCTGTCCAGCAGGAAGGGAAGAGGTGGCGGCAGCATTCAAAGGCAAATATACGGTAAAGCAGCTCCCTACTTTCAACTGACTGTTGACCGTAATTTTTCCGCCATGACGCTGGGCGATCGCGACGGCAATAGACAGTCCTAACCCCGTACCCCCTTCGCGGCGAGAGCGAGCTTTGTCCGCTCTCCAGAAGCGATCGAACACGAACGGCAGTTCTTCGGGAGCGATCCCGATCCCGGTGTCTTTCACGTCAATGATGGCAAAGCGATTGTTTCTCGTGAGGCGAAGCATCACCCGACCGCCGGAAGGCGTGTATTGAATGCCATTGCGCAGCAGATTAGAAAATAAACGACTCAATTGAGAGCGCTCGCCGTCGATCGATACCGCAGCGAGTTCTTGATAGTCAATCTGCACCCCCTTTTCTTGGGCAAAGGGGACGAACAAATCCACTAACTCTTGCAAAATAGTATTGAGAGCGATTGGCGATCGCCCCGTCTCCAATGACGAACTCGGCGTATCGGTGCGAGCGAGAAACAGCAAATCTTCCGTCAGCTCGATCATCTGGCTGGTAGCAGAGGCGATCGCCGATAGCTTTTTGGCATCCTTGGGATGAATGCGTTCGGGATGGTTGCGCATTACGTCCACAGAGGCTTTAATCGCCGTCAGAGGACCGCGCAACTCGTGGGAAGCATCCGCCGTAAACTGTTTTAAGCGCTGAAAACTTTGCTCGACTGGCTCGATCGCTCGCTGACTCAGCCAGAAACCAGCCAAACCCACCAATCCCAAAGTCGTTACCGCCCCCATTCCCATTCCCCACAGCAGTTGGCTTTGGATCGTTTCGATTTCCTCTGTCGATTGACTGACCCGAATATAGCCTTCTAGGGAGGGAGAATTCGCCTCCGTGTCCCCTCCGGTGACGGGGATGGTGAAAGTCCGAATTTGTGACGGTCTTTGCATCCGCTCGATCGTCCAAAAACCGGGTCTTGGCGGTAGAGCTAAATTCAGCGTCCCTTTAGAGACGAGCGGCTGACCGTCTGCATCGAACCACTCTACGCTCTGTCGTTCTCGATAGAGAATCTCGCCCCAACTGACGCGATCGACATCCTTTAAATACTGCTCTTTTTTGGCTTTGACTTCGCTAAGAGACGGAACGGCAGATTCAGCTAGCGTTTGCAATTTCTTATCTAATTCGCGATAGAGGCTACGACTAAAAAAAACATAGACCCCTGCCCCAAAGAGACTCAAAATGGTAGCCATTACGGTTAGATAGGACAATAAAAGTCGCCAGCGCAAATATTGAAACATCGGTCATAAGCTATTCAAAATAAAACTGTTATAACTAAAGCGAAAGCGTTTGCATTAAGGTTTTTGCTTAAGCCGATAGCCCAGACCATATACTGTCTCGATAAAATCGGCAGGCGCTCCTGCTGCTTCTAGTTTTTGTCGCAAACTTCTGATGTGCGCTTTCACTGTCGATTCTTCGGGAATTTGATCGAACGACCAAAGTTGTTCGAGGATTTGCGCCCGACTGAATACCCGACGACCGTGACGCAGGAAAAACTCTAACAAGCGGTACTCTGTGGGGCTGAGGGTTAAGGAACGGTTTTCATAGGAAACTTCGCAGGTACTCGGATCGAGACGCAACTCTCCCCACTCCAGCACGGGTGGAAGCGGCGAACTTCCCCGGCGCATCAAGGCGCGAATTCGAGCCGATAATTCTTGTAGGTCAAAGGGCTTAACTAAGTAGTCATCGGCTCCCGCATCGAGTCCCAAAACGCGATCGCTAACTGTATCTCTGGCTGTTAGCATCAGGATTGGCGTAGTGCATCCTTGAGCGCGCAACCGTCGGCATAGATTGATTCCATCTATTTTAGGCAGCATCACGTCCAACAGGATCAGATCGTAGGTAAAGCTATCGACGAGATCCCAAGCTGCTTGTCCGTCATGGGCCACTTCTACAACATAGTGCTGGTCGGTCAGATCTTCTAGGAGTGCGTCGGTGATACGCTCGTCATCCTCTACGAGTAGAATCTTCATCTAAACTTCATAATGAATTATTTTTTCTTTACCTATAGTCATCCTATCTGAAACGCGGAAAAATCTAGATTAGGGCTTGATGAATTTAAAGTAAACGACAGTCGCTCGTACCCATCATAGGAAACGATTTGGGCGATCGCGCGCGTCTTGGTTTGCTGAAAAACTTCTCTGCAAAAGGCTCTAATCTCTCAATTGATAGAGTTTGTGTCAGTAAACCCCGTCGGAGGAAAGAGCGGGGTTGGTTATAATCTCCCAGCAAGCAGAAAAGTTCAATTAAATTTCCCTAATCTCAAAAATTTCAGAAAATTTTAACCAGTAAAAGCACTTATGAAGTTTAATTGCAATCTCAAGACCGTAGGTAGAGTCGCGATCGCTCTAACTACTTTATCTGCATTACCAGCCGGAGCGACAGTCCCCCATTACGACTCGCTCTTTATCTTCGGGGATAGTCTTTCCGACCCTGGCAATTTCTACAATCTCAGTGGCTCTGAGTTTCCACCCCAACCGTTTTATTTTCAAGGACGGGCTTCCAACGGTTCTGTTTGGGTAGAATATCTCGCTGATGATTTGGGATTCAACCCGGCACCGATTACTACGCTGCCTGCCAATAGTGGCATTCCCGCTGATGGCATTAACTTTGCCTTTATTGGTGCAACTACAGGAAGCTCTAACATCGCTCCTCCGCCTTTTCCAGGCATGGCAACGCAGGTCGATACATTCCTCAACTTGCTTAACGGACAGCTTGCCGACGAAAACGGGCTATACATCCTCTGGGGTGGCGCTAATGACTATTTAGGCGGTTTGACAACCAACCCTCAAGAACCAGTTAATAATTTATCAGCCGCGATCGCAGCTCTTGCTAATGCTGGCACTCATAACATTGTCGCGCTCAACTTGCCGAATCTGGGCAAGACTCCTTTAGGTCGCGCTCAGGGTTCCGTAGTTGCGAACAGCTCGATCTATTAACTCAAGCGCATAACGATCTCCTAGCGCAGAGCCTCGATCGATTAAGTCGCTCGTTCCCTCAGACTAACATTATCTCGGTAGCTCTTAACAGTCTATTCGCGCGGATCGCGTCCGACCCAGGTTCGGTCGGTTACAAGAAGATCGCCGATAACTGCACGGGAATAAACTTTCCGACCGTCGATTCCGATAACCTTCCAGGTTGGCTGGCCTGTAGCTCGGCTCTGGCAAATGACCCCAAAGCATTCTCATACTACGATAATCAGCACCCAACCACTGCTACTCATCGGATAATAGCAGATACGGTTCGCCAAAGAGTTACCCAAACCGTACCAGAACCTACCGCGCTCTCGGCTATAGCATTATTGGGTTGGTGCTTTCTTGGAGGAGCGATAAAAAAGTACACTTCATGGGAGATGCGATTAGCGCGACTTAACGATCTCAGTTTCTTCTGACTGTTCCTCGATGGCGGTTTCTGAATCGGGATGCGTTTGCGAAATCTCTTCTCGAGAGAGATGCGGCTGCGATCCATTTGCTGTAGAGCGTACTATTGTCAGCGCCTCTTTAATCATTACTGCCGTCGGCACGGCAACAATAACCCCCAACAATCCTCCAATTCTCGCTCCGGTTAGGAGAGCCAACAAAACCCAAAAGGGATTTAAACCCGTTACGCTGCCTAACACTCTCGGAGCGATTCCGTTTTCGACGATTTGCTGTACGACAACCGCAACGGCAAGTAATTGGAGTGCCGAGCCAATGTTTTGCAGAGCTACCAGCAGAGTGACTAAAGCAATTCCCACGGAGCCGCCAAAAGGAATTAGTGCCATCAAACCAATGGTTAAGCCAAAGAGCAGACCAAATGGTATTTTCAGAAGCAGAAAGCTAGAAACTAAACCTGAAGCCATTAAAGTTGCGCTAACGATCTGCGCCAGAAAGTAGTTTTGGAAACTCAATCGCAGGGTTTCAGTAAAAGGCTTCTGTATACTTTTGGGCAACCATTCGATTAAGCTTCGCCAGATATCCTGACTGTGCAGGAGCAAATAAAAGGTTAAGATGACGGTCAAAAGAACGTCTAACGATCGCACGACCGTAAAAACTGTCAGGCTTAAGGCTAAATTGAGAATTTTTCCAGCGAGACTTTGTAGTTCTCCTGCCAGTCGGCTGTTAATTTGAGCGATCAAGCCGTCAAAGCTAATCGGTAAGCCTAAATTCTGAACCCGCTCGTCTAGCATCATTAATTGACGTTGCCCGGAATCGAGCCATTCGGGTAAGCGAGCGACGAGTTGTTGTGCCTGCGAGAAAGCTAGTGGCAATAAGGTTAAGCCCAGTCCCAGGAAAATAAATAAAGTGAGGAGAAAAACCAGGATAGCTGCGTGTTCTCGCCTCACTCCTCTACTTTCTAAGAAATTGACAGGATAATTCAGCAGGAATGCTAGGACAGAGGCTAGCAATAAAATGACAATCAGCGATCGAAAGTAACCAAAGATGGCAGAAAATGCCCTAGCATTGAGGACGGTTAGCGGAGCTGCCAGAGCGATCGCTAGTAGGCGCGATAGGGGATTAAGAGATGCCCACCAGTTTTGTAGCCAGTTGCGTTGAGGTTTAGATAAGCCAGAATCGACCATGAAACCCTCTTAGAATAGAGCCTGTTATTAGTTATTCTGACAGGAAGCAACCCAAGTCGAGCAAGACTGTAAATTTTCCGGTCTTTACTATAGGTCTAGCATTTTTTACGGGGGCTGATAGGAGACTAAAGATAGAGGACGGAGAATCGCTTTTGAACTCCTAAAAATTAAGAGCTAATAGCGAGTAGCTATTAGCCGATGCTAGGAATTGAATTTTGACGCTTCCAAATTTCTAGAAAGATTGTTGATTTCCGTCATAGGGTTCGCCTTCAAAAGGCTGAACTCCGGTTTCTGGATAGTCGTCATCTCTAGGGCTGAAAATCCTTAAAATACTAAGCCAGATATTTTGAATGACTTGTTGCAGGTCTTTTAACAATTTCATGATTACTAACCCTCCACTTGCTAAGTCTGTTTAGATTGTCTAAAAAAATTTACTATCTTACTGTTGATTTGCTAAGTCTTATTCTTTATTTCTATTATAATAGAGTTTCTCTAGATCGTTTTATTTCTTAATTAAAATTTGCAGATCGCCGACAAAATCAATTAAAACAACCTATACGCTCTATGCGCTATTCGATTAAAAAATTTTCAATTATCGTATAGTTTTCAGAAAAATTTATTAAAAAATGATAGTCACAGATCAACCTTGACTTATAAGTCAAGTGTAAAGCGATCGATTTACCAAGCTTAACGTTGAGTTGTTTCTGGCTTAAACTCTAGATTCCAGCAATGTTCTAAAAATTGAGCGCATTCCAGATTCCAACAGCGTTCCAGCAACTGGAGCTGTAAAAAATGTTTTTTAAACTCTTGAAAATTGAAGATAAATTTATAATTCGGATCTCCAATTGGTTGACTTAAATATCTACAAATTAAATTGAGACATTCTCTAAAAGTCAACCGATTTTCATCTTTTTGATTATTAGCAGACATAGCATCAAAACCCTCTTGAAAAAAGTTAGAGGAGTAGTCAAATCAATTCACAATTTCCAGGAGCTTGATGTTGACTTCATCAAGATTAATAGTCGAGTTTAGCAATTGACTTGACGAAACGAAATATTTTCCGGTACTCCTCCATAGTTTTAATGGTTTGTGCCGAAGAGAGGTTTTCTCTTCAAAATTAGTCCTTAGAAGCTTGTATTTCAGCTTCTGCTCGGCTAAGCATGGACTCTTCTACATGTTCTTCCTGTTGGCGTTGCTGTGCCATCAGTTCTCTTGCTTGTTCCTCTATCTCAGTGGTGTTAGCAGTTTCTAGTTCCTCTTGCGAGCGATTCAACATCGTTTCATGTCGATGCTCTTCCTGCTGACGCTTTTGGGTCATTAGTTCTCTAGCTGATTCTTTTGCGTTCATGCTCACTTTTCCCTCCGGTTAATAGGTTTGCGATCGATTGCTTTAAAAACGGCTATCTGGAAGCTAGATTGACTTAGATTGACTTGGCTCTAGTTTGAGATTAGAAAAACAATTTGAGGAAATTGTGAGGATTGAGAATTGCTAACCTGCTACGAGTGACTAGGCTGGAAATAAAGCCAATATTTCTTGTATATTTTCCTGATTTTTAGGGTTGTCCCATGTTTGAGCTTTGGGCATGATAACCGTTAGAACGCCATCGACTAATTCTGCTTCGACACGATGGTTTTGAATCGGTACTGGTAACTCGATAAGACACTCAATCTGTCCGTAATGTAGTTGCGAACAAATCAGTTCTTTTTCATTGGCAAAATGTTGCTCGTGACGCTTTCCAGTAATGGAAATCAAACTTTTAGTTGTGCGAACGTCCAAGTCGCGGATCTTCACCCCTGGAATTTCTGCTCTCAAGATTAAAGCTGTATCTGTTTCTATTAGTTCAATAGGAGGATACCAGACCTGATTTTCGTTTAATAACATAAAAATTCCCTCCCACTCTCTCTATTGCTTATTGATTTTTTGAATTTTTACTCGTTCCTACTTGGAGATTTCATCATTCGAGTTGGAATCTTAACTTTAAGAATAAAGAAACAATTTGAGGAAATTGTGAGGATTTGGGATCGTTACATTTAAATTAATTTTTTTAGAAGAGTTAGTCAGTCCAGCCAAGAATTTCTGAAATTTGATTGGCTAGCTCCAGAGGATTAAACGGCTTGGGGATCGCTGTTAAAGTATTAAGGGCTACACTGGAATCACCGAAAGCTATTACTTTTGCTGTTAAGAAAATTACAGGAATTTGACGAGTAAGAGGATTTTCTTGCAATTTTTTAAAAGTTGTCAGTCCGTCCATCTCTGGCATGATCAGATCTAACAAAATGGCATCTGGTTGTTCGCTTTCTGCTTTGCTCAACCCCTCTAAACCAGAACTAGCCGTTATTACCTGCCATCCGGCTACGGTTTCCAGACAAATCTGGGTTACTTCCTGAATATACTGTTCGTTGTCAATGACTAAAATTCGCTTAGTTGTCATAGTTATTTCTTTAGAGAATTAATAATTTGGCGCGATCGCACTTGGCTTTTTGAAAATATTTTCTCTCTAAAAATATGGCAGAATAAACCGACTAAAATTGAAAGACTAGCTCGCGAACGAGAAGCTTAAATTCCAGTTGATTAGCAGAAGTAATAGAGAATTACACTTTCTAGCAAACCAATCAATCGCGAAGGGTTTACTGATGCGGTTACAGCCACTTATGCTTGTTTTGGGAAAAACTAAAGTGTTTTTTGTCGTTCTGCCTCGCTCGGCTTTTGTCGATCGAGATTTGGTTAACTTTTTTCTAAATCAAATCTTCTTTGTTTAATTTAAATGTTTTCTTTTCTAAGTTAACATATTTCAACTCTTCTTGGCAGTTTATTATTTTACTACGTTTGTTTTCAAAAACAATTCTTAAACATCCTGTAAGAGAGGTAATTAACTGAGTAAATTGGAATATAGATCCAGAAAAATTTTCTAGGTAAACTGAAGCGATGAAAGAAACTCCCGGCAGTAAAATAAAATCTCAAGTCTGGGTTGTAGAAAATAGTAAAATCCGTTCTCGTTCGGATTATCTTGCAACAGAAGAACCCCTAGAAATCCGTCTGATTGAACCCAAACAAACCGTTGCCATAACTATGCGAACGCCGGGAGCAGATTTCGATTTAGCTATTGGATTTCTTTATAGTGAGGGAATCATTCATCGACAAGAAGATGTTGAAAAGATTGCTTATTGCGTCGATCCAGGTTTAGATGGCGAACAACGCTATAACATTATTAACGTCTCTTTAAGAAAAGGATTGCAACCCAATTTAGCACCTCTGGAGCGTCATTTTTTTACAACGAGTGCCTGTGGAGTTTGTGGAAAAGCGAGTATTGATTCGATAAAAATTCGCGATTGTCCGATGATTTCCATCGGACGAAAGGTTACGCCTGAAATCATTTATAGTCTACCGGATAAATTGCGTTCTGCCCAAGGAATTTTTACGGCAACGGGGGGATTACATGCATCCGCTCTATTTGACTTTCAAGGACAACTAGTAAAATTGCGAGAAGATGTAGGAAAGCATAATGCACTCGATAAATTAATTGGTTCGGCTTTTTTAGCCGATGAATTACCTCTAAACGAACATATTGTTATGGTTAGCGGACGAGCGAGTTTTGAAATTCTGCAAAAGTGCATTGCTGCTGGCGTTTCAATCGTTTGCGCCGTTTCTGCACCGAGTAGTTTGGCTGTTGCCGTCGCTAAAGAATTTGGGATTACTTTAATCGGTTTTCTGCGCGGACAAAAATTTAATATTTATTCGGGATTTGAGAGAATTTCTCTTAAAAGTTAAACTAGATATCCTACTCAGGCATCTGTTGCTAACATTTATTAAATTGCGATCGCATTTAGTTCCGAATGCGTCCGACGACACAACTATTGTTCTGATGGACTTTAGTGTCTGAAGCAATTGCCTTCTCAGAAAAAGTTTCTTCCTCTTGAGACAGAGCAAAATTTGCCCCTGAAACGGGTGCAGTAGTCATCCTAAATCTTAAAATTTGTAAATTTATGCATAAATATCAGATTGTACTTCTAAGTTTTTGATAAAAAGTTATGAAAAGCTGTGCTAATTTAAGGTGCGATCGCACAAAGCAAAGAGAATAACTCTTGTTCGCAGACGCTTATTTGAAGCGATCGCATTAATGGCGGAGCAGGCATTGACACCGTAGATTACAGTCGTTTGGGAGTACCCATTATCCTATTTCCTAAAGGTGTAGTCGGGAATGGAGACCCGCAGACAAGCTTAATTCAGAACCTAGAAACAATTATTGGTGCCCAGGGCCAACCAAATACCTCAAATCTTACATTCTTGGCAACAACCGCCGGGGAATCAATTCCCCGGCTCATATATCAAGTCCATTAAAATGGACTGAAATATTTATCTAGTCGTCTTACGAGGATGTTTGGAAAGTCCAAGAGCGGTAGAATTTGTCATTGCGAGCGCAATGAAATGGAGCGAACAATCTCAATTTTTTGTTGAGGCGAGATGCTTCAAGGAGCGGAGTTTACCCTCGAACGAAGTGAAATTATAAATTTTTAACTGGTAAGGTGACGAACGGGAATTTTTTTTTACGCGATCGCTCGTAGAGAATCTCAATAAATTCCACCCCTTTGAGACGGGAACCTATTTCTTGAACTTTTTGTATCAAATGCAGAACTAATAAGCGATCGCCATAGCAACCAGAAATCGAATAATCTTCTTTGACTGCAAGATGAATAATCGCTAAACAATCGATGCACTCGCGAATGTAAACGACTGCACCAATTAACTCTCCATCTACGGGGCGATCGAAGCCAAAGAGAGTTTGAGCGATGGACGGCGAACCAATCTGAAGGCGCAGTATACCTTTCTCTTCAACAATTTTAGGGTTGCCGTAGCGATCGACTAACTGGCTTACTGCGTTTCTAAATTTCCCCTGTTGCGGATTAAAAAACATCAGCGCTTCTAAATCGTCGTAATAACGACGGTTTAAGACTGACGAAAAAAAGATTTGGCTAGCTTCCTCGCTTACATTAGCGATTGGCGATTTTAGTTGAGAAGGAAGAAGTACCATGACTAGCTCTAACCATAAGAATAGCAAAGACTTCTATTATCAGTTTTAGCTTGCTGTTGGATAGGAAGCCCACAAAAGCCTTTGTCTGTTAATACTTTTCTGTGTTAAAGCTTTCTAGCGATCGCTGCTAGTAATTTCCTTGTATTTTTGATAGGCAATCTTACTATTTTGTTCTCCAAACCAAAAGAAGGAGAGATAAAAAAGCTATTCTTACTCACTTTTCGAGATTTTAGACATAGTACCTAAATTAAATTTCTCTACCTATAGAGGTATTTAATTGAAATTTTTCATCATCTTATTATCCAACTGTGGATCGATTTAATTACGGATGTCTTTACGCTAAAAATAGCTTATAAGAACCAATAAGGAGTTTTTCGGTGAAAAACAATTTTATTGTTAATAATCTCTGGAAAAATGGTCGTAAATTGCTTTTAGCTTTTAGCTGTTTGCTGGCATTAGCATTTGGATGGCAAGGGAGCTTCATTTTTGCCAATAATTTTGCCAATGCAACAGCCTTAGAAAGCAATTATCGATCTCTTGCCGACTTAGGAAGTTCCGGTCTCAAAAACCAGGTTGAGGGTCGCGCCCAGCAAGAACTTGGCAAAACCCAAAGCGCGATCGACGAGGCAGGAAAAAAGGTTGAAAAAGCAGCTAAAAGAACAGCCGGACAAGCCGATGCAACTGCCAAGCAGATTAAGGGTCGCGCCCAGCAAAATATAGGCAAGACTCAAAGCGAATTACAGAAGGCAGAAAATCGGGTTGAAGACACAACAGAAAATGTAATGAATAAAGTAAAAACTTTCTTTGGACAGTAAAATTCGGAAATTTGCTGACCGATCTTTCGGTTGAGTAGCTGTTTCGCACAAACAACGAAGTTAGTCTTATTAACCATAAATGATTTCGGAGGGTATATGAATTTTGTTCTGCATACAATACGTTTTCTAGTGACAGCTTTTGCTTGCGCTTTATTGTTCTTCTCTAGTGCCTATCCTGCTGCTGCTATTGGAAGTACCAAAAGCAGTCCTTCAGAAGGCGAGGTAAATTTAAACAAAATCCAACAAAAGACAGATGAAACCATTCAAGCACCTCCGACAACACTCAGAGAAGTTCAGGAGCGATCGCAAGGAGGTTTGAATGAAGTTCAGGGAGCTGCTGACGCTAACAAAATGAAAAATCCTGAAAATTCTCAAAAAGCGACTTCTTTTATCGATGAAGTCAAGGGAACACTGAAGGATATTACTCAATAGAGTTGCTAAAAATCGAACAAAAACCGCTTTATTTTCCTAAAGATAAGCTGCACGGGCATTGACTAGGCTTAAGTTGCTCGTGTAGCTTTTATTAATCTTTTTTTAATCTGACTTAGGCGGTCTTACAGGTTGTCCCAAAAGTATAAAATGTGCAAGATACTCCGCCGTCTCACGGCGGAGCGCCTGAAAAGCACTTCGTCATATTGAGCGTAGCGATAGCGAAGCGAAACATCTGAGTATACCAACTCCAAACAGGGATTCTTCGTTACATTCTACTGCACTGAGAATGACAAAATGAAATTTTCAGATGTCCTCTTATCTAACTTATTTTTTTACTAAAATTAGAGTAAAAAATTTTCTATAAATCTAACTTCAGAAAGATAAAAAATCGATCCTATTTTTATAGAATTAAAAAAGCAGGATTAAGAATAGTTTTACCCCTGCTAAATTGAATTTATTCTGTTATCAAAAAACGGAGCAGTCAAATGAGTTTAGAAGAAAAAGCAAAAGCTACCGCCAAAAATATTGAAGGTAAAGTGCAAGATGCAGTTGGACAAACAACTGGCGATCCCAAAGACCAAGCTGAAGGAAAAGCCAAGCAAGTCGAAGCCGAAGCACGTCATGCTAAAGAAGATATCAAAGATGATGTGAAGCGCAGTGTTGATAGAAGCTAAGGCTAACTGAAGCAGATCTAGGTAGAGCCAAAACTATCTGGATCTGCTTCTTTTTTGAGAATTTCAATCAAAAAAATCGTTATTAGTTTGCAATTGAAGGAGGTCAGCGTGAATTTACTCGCACGGCTTCGCAGAAGTTTGGTTGCTGTTTGCTTAATTCTCTTTTTGGTGACAACGACTGCTTGTACGACAACCGCTCCAAGCGATCGCGCAGCTTACCGATTGGAGGGCGATCGCACTACTTACAGCCAAATCAAACGCGGTAATACCGCACAAGGTCAAGAGTTTGGCGACTGGGTAGTTCAAGCGAGCAAAGGCTTAATTAAAGATGCCTATGTACGCGGCAATGACATTTTAGGAGCGGTCATTTCGCCACAAGTTCGCCCTACGGAAGTTCGTAGTCTTGCTAAGTCTCTCATGCAAGGGTTTGAGAAAAACTTCCCCAATCGCAATTTAACGGTGTTGATGTATGCACCAGATAAGAAGCTGATTTTAACCGCTCGATACGACAAACAGACACGCCAGATTGAATACGAAGCAGCTTCTTAGTTGATGATTTTTAGTTTCTGCCAGTAATGAGGTTGCAATCATGCCTAGTAGTGAAGAATATAAACGCCAGATTATGAACGATCTGGCTCGCGGGAATGTCGAGTCTCTCGACGACGAATCAGAAGCAGATATCTCGTCAAAATACGAAAATTTCGATGATTTTGCCCAGCGTTCCTCTAGAGACGAGCGCCGTCGGTTATTCGGTCGGTCTTTCCATCCCGATCGCATTCCTGCCAACCAAATGGAACCCGAACTGCAACAGGCGATCGCTCAGATTAAACCCAACGAGCGAGATGATGTCGCGCGGGAATTCTTCAAGCATTTCAAACACAGGGGGTTGAGCGATCGCGACCTAGAAAGACAACTCGGATTATCGACTCATCATCCCAACCGCATGAGTGCCGATGATGTCAGCAAATTAGCTGCCTTTGCCTATCACAACCACCCCGACATTTTCCAAGAAGTTTTGGCAGATCGGCCAGCGATTCTCAAGTTTCTTAGCAATCCCTTAGTAGGAGCAGCTCTAGGCGCGATCGCCGCCAAATGGTTAAAAGGTCGCAAATAGTATAATAAGGCTTGATATTGCCAAGCCTTAAGAGTAAATCGAGCTGTTGCCGCTCAGCAACAAAATGATATTAGAGTATTCGGTATGCACTTTTTGGCGCTAGCCACTGACTATGACGGCACGTTAGCTGCCGATGGGCGCGTAACCGAGGCAACTGTAGCAGCATTAGAACGGCTGCGCGAGTCGGGAAGAAAACTCATACTCGTGACAGGAAGGCTACTTGACGACTTATGTCGAGTTTTTCCCAACGTCGATCTCTTTGAGAGTGTAGTAGCCGAAAATGGAGCATTGCTGTACTTTCCAGCGACAAAAGAAGAGCAATTATTAGGCGATCGCCCGCCAGAAGCCTTTATCGAAAGGTTGCGATCGCTCGATGTTCGCCCCCTCTCCGTCGGCAAAGTAATCGTTGCGACCTGGAAACCCAACGAAATGACCGTTCTTGCTGCTATTCGAGATTTAGGGTTAGAGTTGCAGATTATCTTCAACAAAGGCGCTGTTATGATTTTGCCTTCTGGCATCGATAAAGCTGCCGGACTGAACGCTGCCTTAAATCGCATGGGGTTGTCCGCGGATAACGTCATCGCCGTTGGAGATGCCGAAAACGATTTAAGCTTTCTTAAGCTTTGTGGATTTTCCGTTGCCGTTGCTAATGCGCTACCGATGGTCAAGCAAGCAGCGGATTGGGTAACGCAAGGAAGCAGAGGAGAAGGAATAATCGAATTAATCGAGCGACTGCTCGCGAGATAGCGAGCTATTTGTAGCAGGTATTTAGATGGATAAAATAGGGGTCGCCAATTGAGGTTTAGAGGCTTACACTCGATAAGTAACCTTCTTTCCTACTATCGATAGTTATTTTTTGAGTGATGAAGCTAGCGATCGCGTTTCCATCTACCATTCGAGGCGGTGCAGAAGAACATGCTTTAACCCTAGCCTCAGCCGCAGTGAAAGAAGGTTGGCAAGTCTATGCGGCTTTTCCCAATACCCAAGAGACGGCTTCTTTAATTGAAGCTTTTCAAGCAGTAGGAGTAGATTATCGCGAGCTAAATATTGCCGACACAAACGTCCGCGAATTAAAAAAAGTAGGCGACTATTTGCCTCAATTAGCTCGAACCCTTGCCTTACTCGTCAAAATCAAGCCTGACGTCGTACAACTCAATCTTCCCTATCCGGATCGCTGTTTCGGTTCCCTGCTTGCCTGCGGACTTTTAAAAATACCGACAGCAGTAGTATTTCAATTAGTTCCTCCCCAATTTTCATTGACCCCGACAATTTTAAAAGTACATGCTTGGGCTAGAAAAAGAAATCAGCAGTGGATTGCAATTTCTCAAAACAATCGCCGCTTGCTTTGTGATTATTTTCAGCTTTCCCAAGACCAATTAACGCTAATTTATAACGGCACTAAAATTGCCTCGGATGCGAACGATGATTCCCCTCAAGAAATTGTGAAATTGCGCGATCGCGTCCGGGAGGAACTCGGCTTATCTAAGACTAGCAAGCTTTTACTGACAGTGGGCCGCTTGAGCGCCCAAAAAGGTTATCACGATCTCATCCCAATCGTAGCTCCAATTGTGAGCGAGTTTCCCGAAGTCAAATTTATTTGGGTTGGCGAGGGAGAGAAAAAGGAATCCCTAGTCAAACAAGCCAAACTATGTGGCGTTGCAGAGCATATATTATTTTTAGGGTATCGTTCTGACGTTGCTAGGTTACTAAAAGCTGCCGATTTGTTCGTTTTTCCAACTTATTTTGAAGGACTTCCTTTTGCACCGATTGAAGCCTTGGCAAACGGCTTGCCGATTGTTGCCTCAAATGCAAGCAGCCTTCCAGAGATCGTTGAGGATAAGGTTAGCGGTCTTCTCTTTCCGGTGGGAGATAAAGAAAAATTACTCGAATCCATTCTTTGGGCGCTCAGAAATCCCGAAGCCATGCAAGAAATGGCTTGTAAGGCAAAATTGCGTGCTAGGAATTTCTCGCAAGAAAAGATGATAAAAGACTATATTGAGGTTTGGCAGGCGTTGAGCGGAAAATCTCTCTCTTTTCATTACCCGTCCAAGCTAAATAATGAGGGTTAAGATCGCAACGTTGGTAGGGGCAGGTTTGAAAATCTTCTCCTACAAGTTTCATGGTTATTTAATCTGGAAGCGTGAGAATCTCCGCGCCATCTTCAGTAATTGCAATGGTATGCTCGAACTGTGCCGAAAGCTTGCCATCTTTTGTTACAGCCGTCCATCCATCATCAAGAACGACTGCTTCCCAAGTCCCTTCATTAATCATCGGCTCGATGGTAAATACCATACCGGGGCGTAGGCGCTTGCCTTTTCCTCGCGTACCGTAATGAGGAATTTGCGGCGCTGTATGGAAAACGGTACTAACTCCGTGTCCGACAAAATCTCTCACCACAGAAAAGCCGTTGGCTTCGGCATATTCCTGGATAGCAGCACCGATGTCGCCAATTCTGCCATCGGGTTTGACGGCGGCAATGCCTCGCCTTAAACATTCTTCGGTCACTTCAACTAATTTCTTGGCAATTGGAGAGGGAGTTCCCACGAAAAAAGTTCTTGATGTATCGCCGTGATATCCATCTAAAATTGGAGTCACGTCAATATTGATAATGTCGCCTTCTTTGAGAATTTGTTTGGGGCTGGGAATGCCATGACAGATTACTTCATTAACGCTGGTACAAATCGACTTGGGAAAGTTAATTTTTACCCCAGGATAGCCTAGAGGAGCGCTTTTAGCTCCGTGCGCCTGCGTCCAGCGCTCTGCTTCATCGTTAAGTTCTTGCGTGCTTATACCGGGTTTGACCATTGTGGCGAGATGATCCAAAAGTTGGGCAGCCAAACGTCCAGCCCGACGCATTTTTTCTATTTCTCGTTTTGATAGCAGAGTAATCGTTTCGCTTCCCATTCGTTTTTCAGTAGCTAATTTAGAAACAGGTGAAATATTTAGCGCGATCTAATGTCAGCAGCTTTTTATCGTTGTCTTTTGAGTCGATCTTAACAAATTGCTTTTATCTATTGAAAATTAGATTAGATTGTCGTAGCGATCGCTTGCTTCTCGGACTACTGAGATATGTGTCTGTGACCATTCGGCAGGGCATCCTAGCGGCTCGCTCGAGGTTTCGCCTAAAGGCATGAGAGAATATTCTACCCTGGAAGGGAAGGCTAGATATACCTTTCTCTCTACTATTCCATGCCGTTCTAAATTTCGCAGGGCTGGTTGAGTGACAAAACTCAAATCGCCCTCACCCCAACCCCTCTCCCGCTCTGGAAGAGAGGCTTTCAACTTAAGACTTTTACCTGAAGTCTCTTCGCCCCTTGTGGGAGAAGGGATTTAGGGATGAGGGGACAAAGATTTGTCACTCAACCAGTTTGCAGGGTTTGCGTCAACATTTTTTGAGAGATTCCTTCAATTTGTATATATAACGATATTATTCGGAATTTTCTCGAATAATTGCTTGCAATTTCAGGGCATCTCGAGCAGCGTAGCCACATTCATCGTTATCAAAATAACAATAAATTTCTTTTCCCAATCTCGTCAAATTTGAGAAAATATTTGCCAACTCGATTAACTTTTGAATGCTATATTGACCTTGATAGGCACCATCAGAACCATGGAATCGCCAATAAGTAAAGTTGGCAGTAATTTCTTTAGGGGAAAGTTGCTCGGCTAATTCATAAATGCAAAAAGCTACTTTCTGAGTTGATAGCATTTCGTAAACTTGAGGATTAAACCAACTGCGATCGCGAAATTCAAAAGCATAGCGATAATCTTTAGGCAGTGCCAGAAGAAACTCGTTCAACCGCTCGCGATCGCAGTGCCAATACGGTGGTAACTGAAACAGAATGGGTCCTAATTTGTCCCCTAATATCGTTAAGCGCTCTAGCAAATTATGCAGCGTTTGTTGGGGATCTTTGAGCTTTTTTTGATGCGTAATGTAACGGCTGGCTTTAACTGAAAAAGTAAAATCGGCAGGAACCGTATCTCGCCATTTTTTCAATGTTTCTTCTGATGGTAGTTTATAGAATGAGTTGTTAATTTCTACTGTACGAAAATGTTGAGCATAATATTTGAGCCAGTCCTTCTTAACCAGTTCTTTGGGATAAAAAACATCGCGCCAGTGTTGGTAATGCCAACCAGAAGTTCCAATATGGACGAGTTTAGACACTTGCATGGCATTTCTTTTTTAGGTTTCCTTTCCTGCGGCTTGACTGTAGTCAGTAACCATTTTATTCTTAAAATCCAAATGATAATTTTTTTCAAAAAGTGATGGGTTCTTTAGCTTGAGGAGACAAAAAATTGAGGTAAGAATTGGGAAAAACGAGAAAAAATCGGTTAGTGTTGCAGCTAGCGAGTCGAGCAAGTCGCGATCGTCCTCTAAAAAAAGCTGATATGAAAACTGTTATCAAAATATCTCTAATTGCTTTGCTGTGGATAATAGCAGTCAGCCCAGGAACGATTTATGGAGATACATTAATCAGACTGGAAATGGCTCATGCTTGGTGGACGGGGAGAGAAGAAGTTACACTGACACTGAATAATAAACCCAAGTCTCGACTGGACAGCCCTGGAGTCTCAGGCGTGGGGGGCAAGCGTTATACGACCTATGATGCGGGGCAATCTTTATTAATGCTTCCTGGCGATTGGTTGGGTAGCCAACTCCATCGCCTCTTGCCTCAACAAAATGAAAACTTTTTGCGCCGCTTAGTCGTCAGTTTGGTGATTTTTATCCCGCTCAATTTGGCAGTGGTCTTGGCTTGTTTTTGGCTGCTAAGGCTGTTTAACTTTGAAGAAAGAATCGCTGGTTTGGCAAGTCTAACCTGGCTGTTGGGCACTACCGTCTTAGCCTATGCCCAAAATCCCCAGCAGAACAATCAAATCTTACTATTCGTCATCATTGGTTATGCTGCTGCTCTCGCCTGCGTTCGGCACGGCAAGCTTCATTTTGCTTTTCTGAGCGGCTTGGCTCTGGGCGCCGTCATTTTGATTCGCTCTAGCAGCGTCATTCACGTTTTGACCGTATTTCTTTTTTTAGTCGGCTGTCTCGTCTATCAAAACCGAGACAAACTCAAGAGTATGCAAGTGGCAGGGTTGTGGATAATCGGTTTGCTTCCTTTGAGTATGCTCGGACGAGTTATCGATTACCTTCGCTTTGGCAGTTTTTGGACTACGGGACAGAGCTTGTGGGCAAAGCAAGTGAAAACCGATCCAATTTTTGCGGGTTTGCCACAACTGCCTGATAATTATCCTTTTATTAATCCTCCTCAGTTCGGGATTTGGGGGGTGCTATTCTCGCCTGCCAAAAGTATTTTTATCTACGACCCCTTACTGTTACCTTGCTTGCTGCTGGGCGCGTTCTTGTGGAAAAAACTCTCGCCTTACATGCAGTGGTATTTGCTGTGCGGAATTTTCAATCTTGCCTTACATATAGCTTTGACCAGCAAACTTGATTTTTGGCATGGAGATGCTGGTTGGGGAGCAAGGTATCACGTCACCTCGGTTCATCTGCTACTGATTCCTCTAATCGCTCTGTTTGTAAAGCGTCTCTCATCGGTTAAAGGATTAAGCCGTTGGCTGATGCGAGGTCTTTTGATTCTAGCGATTATGATGCAGATGACTTCAGTTGTTCTGCGACCCGTTGCAGAGGGAAATCAGATTTATTTTGCTAACCCTCAAAGTTTTCTAGAATTTCGCTGGGGAGAGCGCATAACCAACATCGGTTGCTTAATCGATCGCTCTTTCTCCCCAGAGTGTCCTAGCAAGCTAAACTCAAATTTGAGTAATAAACTATCTCTCCTTCCTTTTAACTTTACTAGAGGTCGAAATTTTATCTTTATCGTCTGGGGATCGATCTTGATTGTGGCGATCGCGAGTACTATGCGATTCTATTTTCAAGGTTGATAGCTAGACACGACTCTGCCAAAACCCCACAATTTTTGAGAATAAGATCGACTGACTTCGTCTCCTTCTCCTGAAAGGCGATCGAGCGCAATGCCATTGCGTCCCATTTCTTTGCCCGAACTGTGAATGTAATATCCATCTCCCAGATAAAGGGCGACGTGATCGACTTTTTGGATGCCGAAGAAAATTAAATCTCCCGCAAGAAGTTCCTCTAAGGCAATTCTTTTCGTAAAGGCTTCTTGTTGGTAGGAATCTCGTGGCAACCAAATTCCCGAAGCGGCAAAAGCTGCTTGCATCAGTCCCGAACAATCATAGTTGGGCGCTAGCGTTCCTCCCCAAAGATAATAGTTAGGTACTTCCATTGCAGCTTTGGCAAAGGCGATAATCTCTGGGAGACGGGATTCAATATAAGATCGGGAACGCGCGATCGCAACATAAACTGTCTTAGCAGGTTCTATTTCAGTCAATTTATCTACAGGCAACCAAGCCATGTAGCCGTCTTCGCACAAACGGACTTCTACTGCATTATTAATAGGACGATCGCATAATAGTTTCAAATGTCTTCCCGCAGCCGCTTGAGTAGCTAAGCGATCGCAATTAGAAGAATCGTAAAGATCGAGATCGCTCCGACAGCAATATTCTCCGGTAGGCGATTGAAGTAATTGTTCGAGAGAAGTCATCTGATTTTAGATTGTCGATGCAGATTTTATTTTCTCATTGACCGAAAAAATTAGAGCGATCGCAATTTAGCAATTCTCCAACTCAAGAAAATTACGGGAATAATCCCCACTAGAACGATTGCTAACGCAGGCGCAGAAGCTTCCACCAGTCTCTCGTCGGAGGCATACTGATAAACGCGCACTGCTAGGGTATCGAAGTTAAACGGACGAATCACCAAAGTCGCGGATAATTCCTTCATCACATCCACAAATACCAAGATCGCTGCCGTTAACATTCCTCCCGACATCAAGGGAACGTGAATTTTAACGAGCGTGCTAGTGGCATCGTAACCCAAACTGCGAGCGGCATCGTCTAAAGATGGCTTAATTTTATTGAGGCTAGACTCGACTGCGCCCAGGGCAACCGCTAAAAAACGCACTAGATAAGCATATATCAGAGCAACAATGGTTCCGCTCAACAGTAAACCCGTAGAGATCCCAAACAGAGAACGCATCCAGCTATCGAGAGCATTATCAAAGTGTCCCATAGGAATGAGTACGCCAACGGCAATAACAGAACCTGGTATGGCGTATCCCATCGAGGCGATTCGGATCGCCATGCGCATTCCCAAATTGGGTTGCAAGCGCTCTCCGTAAACCATTAACAGAGAAAATACCATTCCTATAGCAGCACTGAGAATTGCCAAAATAAAACTGTGGGTAGCAAGCTCAAAAAAACTATCGTTGAGAGTTTCCTCGGCATTGCTGACAGTCATATTTAGTAAGTGGATTCCTGGAATGAGAAAGCCTAAAGCGCAGGGGAGAAAACAAGCTACCCAAGCTAAGAATCCTCGCCCTAAACCCAGTTGGTACTTGGGCAATCGATGTTGATGGCTAATAGTTTGGTAATAACGGGCTTGACGGCGCGACCATTTTTCTAGCAGAATTAACGCGAGAATAAAGAGCATCAAACAAGCCGCCAACTGAGCTGCCGCTATCCGTTCCCCCATGCCAAACCAGGTGCTGTAAATGCCCGTAGTAAAGGTATTCACGCCAAAATACTGGACGGTTCCAAAGTCGTTGAGGGTTTCCATCTCTGCCAGTGCCAGCCCTGCGACAATTGCGGGTCGAGCTAAAGGCAATGCAATAGTGAAAAAACTACTCCAGGGATTGCAACCGAGAGAGCGACTGGCTTCCAAGGTACAAATCGACTGCTCTAGAAAGGCAACCCGCGCCAGTAAATAGACGTAGGGATACAATACTAGGATTAACATGGCGATCGCGCCCCACAGGGTACGAATGCTAGGAAACCAATAATCTCCCGCGCTACTCCAACCAACAAGCATTCTCAGCCACGTTTGCACGGGACCGTAAAATTCCAGCATATCGGTATAAGTATAGGCGAGCAGATAGGCTGGAGCCGCCAGAGGTAACAGTAATACCCATTCAAACAGCCGACTTCCCCAAAAGCGGCACATGGTAACTAACCACGCCGTCCCCACGCCAATGACCACAACCCCGATGCCAACGCCAATCATCAGCCAAAGCGAGTTGAGGATGTAGTCGCCTAAAACCGTAGAGGCTAACTGCTGCCAGATTTGCCCGAAGGGATAAAAAACGCTGCCCAGCACGAAGAGAACGGGCGTGGCAATGAGAGCTGCGATCGCGATTACCAATACCGTCCAGCCATTAAAGTATAGGCGGTTGAAGAGTCGGCGGTCTTTCAATTTGGCTGAGTTAGTTTCTGTCATTTGTCTACGAGCGGGCGATGAGGAAATCTAGTACCTATTTAGTTTAGGACTTACAAACAACTCATAAAATTAGATATCTTATTTTTATTTTTTGTAATAACTTTCTATGAGAGCTTCGATCGCGCCGACTAACCGTTCGTTTATCCAATTTTGGTAAAGATAAGCCGCGATCGCGCATCCTCCCGCACCGACTCCTTCTTTAACATAGCCGCGTTCGTATGCCTGTAACTGCGGATAGGAAGAATTGGCAAAGCTCAATTGAGTCGCTAGGAGAGGAGCATTAGCGATCGCAACTGCCAAACCCACTGTATCTCCCGTCGGATCTTCTGCCACCCAGCGAGTCGTCCCGACGACGATTTGTTCGAGATTAACAGGTTTGTCTAAATGTTGGATAATTGCCTGCATTAGAGCATAAACCGCCAGCATTTGCGTTCCTCCTGCTAGCATGACTCCTACTTGACGACTAGCTGCGATCGCCATTCCTGCAACCACAATTTGCATGGGATCGCCGACAGCAGCAACTAAAGTAAAAGGATCGATCCTACTAGAGCATCCTGCTTTCTCCAATCCTTCTCGCACAACCGACCATTTTTGAGCGTGGTTGCACTGGGGGTGACTGCTATTGACTTTACCTGCTGCTTCGATTCCCAATCCCGTTAAAATCGCTAAAGCCGTTGTCGTTCCTCCTACCACGCATTCGCCGAGAATGAGATAACTGTCAAGTACCTCTGTTGCTAGTTTCTCTCCCCATTTCATCCCTTGAGCAAACAAATGTCGGACAGTTTCCAATGGTAATGCTTTGCCGGAAGTGAGGCAGTTAGCAGGAATTCCGCCTAGATCGATGAAGGGAACGGCTGGTGGATAGGGTAAACCAGCATTAAATAAATAAACGGGAATATTCAGGGTTTCTACGACAGCACGAGAAATGAAGACGGGAGACGCGCCAACCGTTAGAGGCGGTAAAGGATATTTGGGAGGAAATTGAGAACCGTTAATTAAAAATTCTGCATCTGCGATCGCGGTATGCTTGCGATCGTTTGGCGTTGCTCCTGCCGCAGAAATCCCCGATATCAGTCCCGTTGCCGTAAATCCCAACATGCAAGCAAAGACTGGACGACATTTCTGATATTTCTCTATCCATTTCTGTCCGCGTTCTATTTCTGTATAAATTTGAATCATTCAATTCTTAACGTCTTCTCCAACAATTTGACGCTAGCGTAGATAGCATCGATGTATGGGGTAGGAGTTTGGGTGAGTCGCCCCAGTTCGGCGACAGCTCCAACGATCGCGTCTGCTTCTGTGGGACGATGTGCTTCAATATCCTGCAACATCGAGGTTTTATGCGCTCCTACTCGTTCGGCTCCCGCGATGCGCTTTTCTAGAGAAATGCCGAAGTCTACGCCCAGTTTTGCCGCGATCGCTTGCGCTTCTAACATCATATTTCGTGCCAGTTCGCGAGTGAGAGGATACTGGCAAATTTGCGCCAATGTGGCGCGAGTGAGAGCGCTGATAGGATTAAACGCCAAATTTCCCCATAATTTCACCCACAGTTCGTTGCGGATTTGGTTGCGAATGCGAGATATGAGTCCGGCACTATTGAAAAGTTGCGAGAGTTTTTGAATGCGCTCGGTTTTAGCGCCATCTAGTTCGCCCAAGGAAAAGCGATCGCCCTTGATGTGACGTATGATACCGGGAGCAACGATTTCTGCCGCCGGATACACGACGCAACCGATAACGCGATCGACGGGAATATTGGCTTCCACGATGCCATCGCGATCGACGGCTTGAATGCGGTAGTCGGCGTAGGGACTGTCTAACTTGCGGAAGTACCACCAAGGAATGCCGTTTTGAGCTGTTACGACCATCGTTTCCTCTTTGTACAAAGCGGGTAGCGACGGAGCCACAGAGGGAACGCTTTGGGCTTTCAGTGCCACGATAACGACATCTTGTACGCCTGCCGCCTTCAAGTCCTGGGTGGCAACGACATCTTGCACCCAATCTTCCCTGCCGTCTGCCAACCTCAAGCACAGACCTTTTTCCTGAATTACTTGCAGATGTGCGCCTCTAGCGATTAACGTGACTTGAGCGCCTACTTGAGCTAATTTTGCTCCCATATAGCCGCCGATCGCACCCGCACCGACAATACAAACTTTCATTGGATGAAAGGATTTTAGATTTTGGATTGAAGTTTAACAGTTACCAAAAATCAACGACCAATAACTAATAACTAGCGATTTGCTTAGTCTATCAAGTTTAACAGTTTTGCCATGTTTAATCGCTGCAATTTACCCGTTGCGCCTCTGGGCAGTTCGTCTAGGATATGAAACTGACGCGGTACTTTAAATTCTGCCAATAGCGCCGAGCAATGTGCTCTTAATTCTTGCTCGCTTACGGATTTATCTTTTAGAACTAGGGCAGCATGGATATCTTCACCTAACATTTTATGGGGAACGGCAAACGCGATCGCTTCGGCAACGGCCCGATGGCGCAACAATACATCGTCCACCTCCAGCGGAGAAATCTTCTCGCCGCCTCGATTAATTAGTTCCTTCAATCGTCCCGTCAGGCGCAGGTAGCCATCTTCATCGAGCATCCCTTGGTCGCCAGTGCGGAACCAACCATTCGTAAATGCTTTTGCATTAGCTTCCGGGTTATTTTCATATCCATCGACTACGTTGGCACCTTTGACGACAACTTCGCCTAACTGTCCTTTTTCGAGCAGGTTTCCGGCTTCGTCCATAATGCCAACGTCTACGCCGAAGCCATAGCCAACCGTTCCCGGTTTCCGTACCTTGGGCGGCAGGGGATTGGTTGTCATTAAGTGAGCCGCTTCCGTCATGCTATAGGATTCCAGTACGGGAGAATTCATGGTTGCTTCCATTTGTTCGATGATGACTGGCGGCAGAGGGGCGCTACTAGAACGAATGAAGCGGAAGGAATGGGATTTAACGATTTCTTGGTTGCGGGATGCGCGAGCCAGGATTGCTTGATGCATCGTCGGTGCAGCCGAATACCAAGTCGGTTTGTAGGCGGCTACCAGCTTCCAGAATTCTAGGGCATTGAACCCGTTGGGACAAACTAGCGTTCCTCCCGATGCAAAGGTAGATAGCATCGCTCCTACCAGTCCGTGGATGTGGAACAGTGGCATCAAGCAGAGGGTGGTATCGACTGGCGACAATTGGTATGCCTCGATAATATTTCCAGCAGAAGCCGTAAGATTGCGATGGCGAATCGGCACGCGTTTGGGACGGCTAGTCGTACCGCTCGTGTGGAGAATCATGGCAATATCGTCCGTTTCTGCAAGTTCTTGAGGACGGGGAGGGCGATCTGCTCCTCCGATTTTCTCAAACGTTAGCGTCCCATTGGCATTGGAAGTTGCCCGGAGGATGGTCATATTGGGCGTTGCAGCTGCTAGGGCTGCTTCAATGCCTTCGTCTAGAACGATTAAAGCCGCTGCATTGGTGTCTTCAAAGTAGAATGAGAATTCTTCTTGCTTGTACTTGGGGTTGAGGGGAGCTGCTGTCGCACAGGTTACTATTGCGAGGTAGATAATTACCATTTCGGGGCTGTTGGGAATGGCGATGGAGACGCGATCCGCAAAGTGCTCCCGTAGGGAATCGCCCCGTCCGATCCCAAAACCGTTCAGCTTGGCAGCTAGTTCGATAACGTTCTGTCGCAGTTGCTTGTAAGTTAAGGTTGGTTTATCGGGAGCAACGAGGGCTGGACGGTTATCTTCTCCAGCTAATAAATCTAGTACTGTACCTTTGTTCTTTGTCATTTGTCCTTTGTTTTCGGAGTTCATCAACTTGGTATCACATTAAATTTTGGATAAAAAATGAGCGCTAGGATATAGCGCTCGTGAATCTTGCTTAGAAGTATTTAGGAAGTCAGAGGAGGCTCCGTCGTTGCACGGCGGAGTATGTCTGACTTGGTTACTTAGTTTCTGAGAATTCAGCATCGATGACATCATCGCCGCCAGTCGAAGACCCCGTACCGGCGCCGCTAGTTCCGTCGGTGCTGTAGCCGCCGCTCGTTGCGCCGCCACCAGCTTGTTGATAGACGCTCGTACCGATGCTATAGAGGGTTTGTTGCAACTCAGGCATCAGAGTCTTGATCTTATCGTCATTGTCCTGAGCGATCGCCTCTTTGAGTTCTGCGATCAGCCCTTCTGCTTTGCTCTTATCGGCAGCAGCAACTTTGTCGCCGAGTTCTTTAAGTTGCTTGTCGGCTTGGTAGACCAAGGAATCGGCTTGGTTCTTGCGATCGATTCTCTCGCGACGCTCTCTGTCAGCTGCCGCATTCGCTTCGGCTTCCTTGACCATGCGATCGACTTCATCGCTAGGCAGGGTAGAAGCGCCCGTAATACTGATAGACTGTTCCTTGCCCGTGCCTTTATCCTTAGCAGTAACGTTGAGGATCCCGTTAGCGTCGATATCAAAGGTCACTTCGATTTGGGGTACGCCGCGAGGAGCGGGAGGAATTCCATCGAGGCGGAAGGTTCCCAAGCTCTTGTTATCTTTTGCCAATTGGCGCTCGCCCTGGAGAACGTGGATTTCCACGTTGGTTTGACCGTCAACGGCAGTCGAGAAGACTTCTGACTTCTTGGTAGGAATAGTTGTATTGCGGGGAATAATCGGAGTCATTACGCCGCCCAAAGTTTCCACGCCGAGAGACAGAGGAGTAACGTCTAACAGCAGGATATCTTTAACTTCACCTTTGAGAACGCCACCTTGAATCGCCGCACCAACGGCAACTACTTCGTCTGGGTTAACGCCTTGGTTTGGTTCTTTGCCCAGAAGTTTTTTAACCAATTCTTGAACGGCAGGAATGCGGGTAGAGCCTCCTACCAGGACGACTTCGTCGATCGCGTCTCTAACGATTTTGGCGTCGCGCAGCGCATTTTCTACGGGAATGCGGCAGCGATCGATGAGATCGGCGCATAGTTCTTCAAATTTCGCCCTAGTTAGGGTCATATCTAAGTGCTTGGGACCTTCTTGGGTTGCAGTGATAAAGGGCAGGTTGATTTCCGTCTGAGTAACGCTAGAAAGTTCGATTTTTGCCTTTTCTGCCGCTTCGGTCAGGCGTTGTAGCGCTTGCTTGTCTTGACGCAGGTCGATGCCTTCAACTTTCTTAAATTCTTCTGCTAAATAATCAACGATTTTCTTGTCGAAGTCGTCGCCACCCAGGTGAGTATCGCCAGAAGTTGCTAGTACTTCAAAAACACCGTCGCCCACTTCCAGAATCGAAACATCGAACGTACCGCCGCCCAAGTCAAAAACAATGATCGTTTCGTTGCTCTTCTTGTCTAGACCATAAGCAAGCGATGCCGCCGTTGGCTCGTTAATAATCCGCAACACTTCCAAACCCGCGATTTTTCCAGCATCTTTGGTCGCTTGACGCTGGGAGTCGTTAAAGTACGCAGGCACGGTAATGACTGCCTGAGTGACGGGTTCGCCGAGATATTTGCTGGCATCTTCTACCAACTTGCGCAGCACTTGGGCAGAAATTTCTTCGGGGGCAAATTGTTTGCCTAGCGCCGGACAGTCTAGCTTAACGTTACCAGTACTATCTCTCAAGACTTTATAAGAAACTTCTGTAGCTTCATTAGTGATCTCGTCATATTTCCGTCCGATGAAGCGCTTGACGGAGTAAAAAGTATTTTGCGGATTCATTACCGCCTGACGCTTAGCAATTTGCCCCACCAAGCGATCGCCATTTTTGGCGTAAGCGACCACAGAGGGCGTTGTCCTAAATCCTTCGGCGTTGGCAATGACGGTTGGTTTTCCCCCTTCCATTACTGCGATACAAGAGTTTGTTGTTCCTAAGTCAATTCCAACAACTTTTCCCATGAGAGTGCTGCTCCGGTATAACTACTATAAGGACTACTAGAGGCTGAACTATATGCAGACCGATTTCTATATTTTTTATGGCGCAGTCACTTTAGTTCAGTTGCTCATCTTCATTTAATTTCTATGGTGCCGGAGCCAGTATATTTACGGTAGTGTAGTTTCCCGAACCTATTTGGACGGGTGTTGGCAAGGAAGGAGTAAAGATTATTCTGATTTGTGTCTGGTGTTTTTGACGCAAGTGACTAAAATTGCAGTAAGTTCCTGAGCTTCGCCCATAAGAGAATTCAATTTTTCTGCTAAAACCATCCCAGATTCAATCAAAAGCTCTAACCAATAAACGGTTTCTTCCAGTTCTTGTAGTCCTACTTCAATTTTGCTAATGTAATCTGCATCAGAACGACTTCGGTAAGCTTCTCGATAATGTGCTCCTACAGAAGTTCCAGAACGCAAAATTTGCTTTCCGATCGCTTGCGCTTCAGTTGATTTGGGCAAAGCCGAATAAAGCTTAATAATTCGTAAAGCAAACTGTTTTGTCCTTTTTCTCAAATCTTGTCTCAACTTTTCTCCTCCGTCCTCCGCCCTCCGCCCTCATCCCTTCCCTTTACGATCGCCAACTGCCAGCGCTACCTTTGAAGGGTCCTACAATATCGCTTGTAATCCAACCGCCGTAAAAATCTCCTGGTTGTGGCGTTACTTGTTCTCCATCAACGTAACAAGCATCCATGGGACTGGGATAGAAGGCAACATAGCCTTTCAGAGACGCAAAAGCAGGCGTAGGATTGGGATAATACCAAGCAGCATTAACTGCCTGTTTGTCGCCAACAACAACTTTAAGGATTGTATGTCTCGTTACTATCTCCATCGATAATTTTAAAGGTAAGCTATTAGTAATGCGGCTTAGTAGCGATCGCATATGAAATGATTTTTCACCTCCGTTCGGTAGGGGACAGTTTGTCAACAGCCCCTACTCCTGTATTCTCTATTCTTGGGTGACTTGCATCAATCTTTCTTTGTCTTGTCTGCGCTTTTTGGCATAAAGCTGAATCGAGGCCGCCATTGCTATTACTAGCGCAACTATCAGCCAGGTAGTAGCATCCAAAGGAAGGTTGTTTTTGAAGACAGCAAGTAGGACAATAATTACTAACAAAACGGTAGGGGCTTCATTGAGGGCGCGAAACTGTTGCCCCGTCCACTTGCATTCATCCTTTTCTAGCTGCTTCATAATCCGCTTGCAGTAGTGATGATAAACGAGTAGAAGCCCAACAAAAGCTAGCTTGATATGTAGCCAACCCGATTTTAAAACCTCTGGCTCTGTCCAAATAAGTCCGAGCGCCATTGCTACCGTTACCAACATACCAGGCGTGGTAATAATATTGTAGAGGCGCTTCTCCATGATTTGATACTGATTTTTAAGAATGGTGCGGGCAGGTTCTGGCATCTCCGATGCTTCTGCATGATAGACGAACAAACGCACTAGATAGAATAACCCCGCAAACCAAACGACAACGCCAATCAAATGAAACGCTTTGAACCAGTAATAACTCATAAAATTTGTTTTCTAAAGTTGCTAGCCACTTTTAGTGAGTTTAAGGGGTCAATGGGAATTGCATCCCGCCCCTAAATAAAAATTTAAATAACTTATATCTTGCACCAGAACCAATAAACCTTAAAATCTCGCCAAAAAATAAAATTGAGAGATCGCAGCAGTTGCGTTAGTTGCCCCCGAAATTAATTTTCCCCTTTCCCCCAATCAACCAATTTGGTGTCTCATCTAACTGAAAAGTGCTATAAGACCATCTCTAAACAAGAATACTACAGATGCTTGAGGAAAAAGCCTTACACCCAGAGCTGCTGACTAATTGATAATTCGCAATTGAAATATAAAAACATAAAAACATTGAATTTCTAGCTAGAATCTATCTCTATTTCCCAATTGCGAACTGATAATTACCAATTGCGAATTGCTATAAGATGTTTTGCTTCGCGATCGCGACGCTCAACATGACATTCTATACTTGTAAAGTCCATCTTCATGGACTGAAATCTTGATAGAGTCGTCTTTAGACGACTTTCTGGATGAGGTAGCGATAGAACATCGCTGACTTGTGGGGTGAAGCATAGGTGCAAAATTTGAGAATAACCTTTGTTCTTTGTCATTGGTTCGCTAGTTACTCTTTAAGACAAAATAATGAATAACAAAGTAGTAAAATAGTCTCTGCGTGAGATTGAACCAATAAATTTATAAAACTATACTAATGCATAAAATTCCCGTTACCATCATTACTGGCTTCCTTGGTGCTGGCAAAACCACTCTCATTCGCCACTTACTGCAAAACAATCAAGGACGACGCATTGCTGTATTGGTCAATGAATTTGGCGAAGTGGGAATTGATGGGGAATTATTGCGAGATTGCCAAATTTGCGATGAACAAGACAATCCCACAGATAACATCGTCGAACTGACTAACGGTTGCTTATGCTGTACGGTACAAGAAGAATTCTACCCGACGATGCAGCAATTGCTCGAACGACGCGATCGCATCGATTGCATGTTAATCGAAACCTCTGGATTAGCGCTTCCCAAACCATTAGTACAAGCATTTCGATGGCAAGAAATTCGTAACGGTGCCACAGTCGATGGAGTGATAACGGTGGTCGATTGTCAGGCTGTGGCTGCTGGAACGTTAGTCGGGGATCTGGAGGCACTAGAAGCGCAACGACAAGCCGATCCTAACTTGGAACACGAAACCCCGATTGAAGAATTATTTGAAGATCAATTAGCCTGCGCGGATCTCGTCTTGCTGACGAAAACCGATTTAGTCGATGAACCAACTTTATCTAAGGTACAAGCTTGGTTGCACAAAGAATTGCGATCGGGGGTAAAAGTTGTTGCTTGTCAAGAAGGAAAAATTAAGCCAGATGTTTTGTTAGGTTTTAATGCGGCAGTTGAAGATAATTTAGCAAGTCGTCCCAGCCATCACGACTCTGAAGAAGAACACGACCATGACGATGAGATTAATTCAATTCAATTAATTAGCGATCGCGCTTTCGAGCCAACCTTGCTCATTAAAAAGTTAAAAACTATCGTCGAAACAGAAGAAATTTATCGAATTAAAGGCTTTGTCAATGTTGCCAATAAACCCATGCGAATGGTATTACAAGGAGTCGGCGATCGCTTTGATTCTTTTTACGATCGCCCTTGGAAAAGGGACGAATTCCGCCAGACTAAATTAGTATTTATCGGTCGTTCTCTCAAACAAGAGCAACTCGAAGCAGCTATTTATAGTTAATCTTCTGCGATCGTAAGCTCGGCCTGTTTCGCCTAATAAATTTTTAATTGAATAACGTCAGTTCAATGTGAACCCGATTAACAGCACTGGCAGAGTGCTGATAGCGCTCGCTAAGGAGGTCGCCTTGAGTTTAAGATTAAATTCAAAATTTTCAATCGATTGTTAATAAGATCTATATTGATTTAGTACTGATGTTCTAAAATAGACACAGTTCGGCTAAGAAAATCTACTGAAGCTGACTGTAATTTCGGAACTTATTGGTTTGGTATTGTCTTATGGAACCTCTCACACAAGCTCAACAAGAACTCTATGACTGGCTAGTAGAATACATTACTAGCACCCAACACGCCCCCTCAATTCGACAAATGATGCGGGCGATGAATTTGCGATCGCCAGCCCCAATTCAAAGCCGTTTAGAGCGTTTGCGCACCAAAGGCTATATTGATTGGACGGAAGGAAAAGCTCGCACGATTCGCATCCTCCATCGTCCCTCTCAAGGTATACCCGTTTTAGGGGCAATCGCTGCTGGAGGATTAGTAGAACCTTTCACTGAAGTGCAAGAAAAATTGGATTTATCTAGCGTATTTGGGCATCCCAATTGTTTTGCTTTGCGGGTTGTTGGAGACAGTATGATTGAAGATTCAATCGTCGAAGGAGATCTGGCGATTATGCGTTCTGTTTCTCCTCATGAAACTATCAAAAATGGGGAAATTGTTGCAGCTAGAGTTGAAGGAGTTGGCACGACTTTGAAGCGTTTTTATCAACAGAAAGAAAAAATTACCCTCAAACCTTCTAATCGTAAATATTCGCCAATCCAAGTTTCAGCCGATCGAGTAGACGTCCAGGGAATCTTGATCGGTGTTTGGAGGGGATACTAATCAGTTGTCAGCGATCGGTATTTCGATCGCTGCTGACTGAATTTCTTGCAATTAGCAATTGTCAATTAGTTTAACCCCTTGCTAATACAATTCGTACTTTAATAACGTGCAAGGCAGGGAGCCATTATAGACGGGAATGCGCCGGGATGCTCTTAGTCCTACTTGCTTTGCCAACTCTTTATTCCCTGTCAAAACATATGCCGTCCATCCTTGAAAACGCTGTTTGAATATATCTCCCAATAATTTGTAAAATCCTCCTAATTCTTGAATATCTCCTATTCGCTTTCCATAGGGAGGATTACAAATAATCATTCCACTCTTTGCTGGTGCTTCAATTTCAGACAAGTCTTTTTGAGTCAATTGAATATGTTTTTCTATGCCACAAGATTGGGCATTAATGCAAGCTTGTTGTAAAATATCGGAATCGCGATCGCTCCCCAAAATTGGGGCTAAAAGTTCGGATAATTGGCGTTCTTTCGCTTCTGTTAAAATTTTCTCCCAAAGAGCGCGATCGAAATCTTTCCAAGTCTGAAATCCAAATTGCTTTCGATACAATCCAGGGGCAATATTTAAACTTTTTAATGCTGCTTCGATTGGTAAAATTCCCGAACCACATAAAGGATCTAAAAAGGGAATATTCGGCTTCCACTCTGCTATTTCTAATAGTGCAGCCGCCAATGTTTCTTTTAAGGGAGCTATTCCCATTGCTGGACGATAGCCGCGACGATGCAAACTCGAACCCGAACTATCTAAACTTAAAAGACAGCGATCGCCTTCGATGTGAGCGTTAATTAATACATCAGGATTTTCTATATTAATATTAGAACGCTTTCCTATTTGTTTGCGCTGGCGATCGACGATAGCATTTTTAATTTGGAGTGCGGTAAAGTAAGTATGATTGAGATTTTTATTTCCTCCAGTACAGACAACTGCAAAAGTGTCTTGAGTCTGAAGATATTCTTCCCAATCTAGCTTGTATACATTTCTATATAATTGCTCTGCGTTATAGCTTTTTACCTCATAAATAGGCATCAATACTCGAAAAATAACTCTCGACCAAAGATTAACTCTGTAGAGTAGGGCGTTATCTCCTCTAAAATGCACGCCAGTAAAATCGGTACGAATGTCTATTGCTCCCAAATTTTCTAATTCTTTTGCAGCAATTTCTTCTAATCCACGAGCAACTTTAGCAAAGTAATTCTTAGTCATTAGTCATTGGTTATGCTTGATTAGTAAACAGAAATTCTTTACTTATCTCCCAGCATTTTCCATTATGAATTAGTAAAGTTAACTGAGAAATGAGAAATTCAAAATGTACTTTTTGTTGCTTACATTCATCCCAAGCTTTATAAAAATTTGGCTTAGTCAGATCGCGATAAGCAACTGTTAAATGAGGAGCAAAGGGACGATTTTTAAACTTCTCATCAACAATTCCTAACGACGATTCTAGATAGTCCATTAAAGCTTTTTGTACTGCCAAAAGTTCTGGTGTTTTCAAGACATTAATAAAAATCACGCGAGGTTTAAATGCCGCAAAACCATCGAGAATCATTGGAATGGGAGCTTGCGTTCGGGCAAATTCTGTTAATATTTGTTCTAATTTTGGGAAATCCTGCATTTCCCATTCAAAAGGAGGCTGTAACGTAATGTGAGGTGGTGATTTCTGTGCGGCACGGCTGTTGTAAACTTCTGCAAAGTGCTGCTGAATTTTTCTGGTATATTGTTGTATTTCGTGGGGAGGTAACAAAGCAATAAAAAATCGTCGTTTAAATTGAACCATGCAAAAACTCCTGGTAATAAATTGAACCTCCGCATGTTCTTTTTAATCCTTTAATAGAGAAATATTTATAGCTCACTGATTATTAGCAATTGCGATCGTTCCGGTCATTCCCGCCTCGGCGTGTCCGGGAATAGAACAATAGAGTTTATAGGTTCCCGGTTTTTCGGGAACTAATACCCATTCAGCTTCTGCGCCCGGTTTTAATTCTAGTTCGTGAATGGCTCCCTTGATTTCTACTTTGCCTGCTTCTACTTTTTGCGTCCAACTCGCATCGGCAAAATCTTTGGCAGTGAAATAATGTTTTGTGGGGCTGGGGTTGTCTAATACGAGTTTATATTTTTGTCCCGCCATAAATTTGAGATCGCTGGGAAAAAACTTTAATTCGCCCGCACTATTTCCCAAGCTAATCTTAACTTCAGTAACCGATCGCGCAGCTAAAGATGGTGCGGTTACAATCGTCGTCCAGCAGAAAATTACCCCCAAAGTAACGGCGAGAAATCGCCCCAAGAAACCAAGTTTTTTAAACGGCATCATGACTTCACCTACAAATATTTCTGTAACAATAATGATAATTTTTCTTTCGTCGGCGCTGGCACTTTGTCGAGAGGCGTAAGAATGGCATACTTGAGGGCAGAATGTGCCGCAGAGGTTGGCGGATTTTCGCTCAAACGCCTTACCGTTTCTTGGATGACTTTTTGGGCATTGATGGCATTGCGATGCAAATTGCCGATGACCATCTCTACCGTCACGTGGTCGTGGTCTGGATGCCAACAATCGTAATCGGTGACTAAGGCTAGAGTAGCATAGGCAATTTCTGCTTCTCTAGCGAGTTTGGCTTCCTGCAAATTGGTCATTCCAATAACCGTCGCGCCCCAGCTACGATATAGATTAGATTCGGCTTTGGTAGAAAAGGCGGGTCCTTCCATGCAGAGGTAAGTTCCGCCGCGATGGAGGGCAACATCTGGCAAATTCAAACTTGCTACTGCATCCGCTAAGACTTTGGCTAGATTGGGGCACACGGGGTCGCCAAAGGCAATGTGAGCGACAATTCCATCGCCAAAAAAGGTAGAAATTCGGTTTTTCGTGCGATCGATGAATTGATCGGGAACCACCAGATCTAATGGTTTGACTTCTTCTTTGAGAGAACCGACGGCTGAAGCAGAGATAATATATTCTACCCCCAGCTTTTTCATGGCATAAATATTCGCCCGAAAAGGTAATTCTGTCGGCAACAGGTGATGATTGCGTCCGTGACGCGCCAGAAAAGCAACGGTTGTTCCTTCTAAGTTGCCAACGATAAACGCATCCGAAGGCGAACCAAAAGGAGTGGAGACTGTCACTTCTTTTACATCTTTAAGGGCATCCATTTTATAAAGACCGCTACCGCCGATGATGCCAATTTTTACCTGTGTCATAATGTTATGTTCGGGTTTGGTTTAGTGCGATGCATAGTTATTGTATCGATAAATTTACGCTTCGATTTTTCTAATTTTTTCAACTGTTGCTCGATCGAGTAATATAATCTTCTATTCCTTAAGTTTTTTTTCTTTCACATATCGATCGCGTTAGTAATTTTACTATTCATTTTTCTTGGAATTTAACGATTAAACTTCTCGTTAGTCCGTCGTCTTGACATTGATTTTTATGATTGATACCCATAGCATTATTTCTAACCCAAAACCATGGGGCTATTTTCTAATCCAGCTTGCCCTAGAGTTTGGAAAAATAATTTATTCAGTTTTGCCTTGGTGATTTTGTAAAAAACTGAGAAGAAAACTATCAGGATAAAAATCAATCATGCGATCGCAACTCCCGCCTATAGGTTCTATGTTTTAATATAAATTCAAAGAACGCTTTTTTAAAACAATATCTGCTGTAGTCGCAGGCAGAGGAGAACCCTTTTAATTATGCTGGATACTAAATCGGTTTTAGAAGTATTACGCCCCGTACAAGACCCCGAACTGCGAAAGAGTTTGGTAGAGTTGAATATGATCCGCAATGTTCAAATCGACGGGGGAGAGGTCAGTTTTACGCTCGTTTTAACTACTCCTGCCTGTCCGTTGCGAGAGTTTATCGTCGAAGATTGTCAAAAAGCTGTCAAGCAGCTACCTGGGGTTAAAGATGTAAAAGTAGAAGTCACCGCAGAAACGCCCCAACAGAAATCGTTGCCAGATCGCCAGACCGTCCCCGGCATAAAAAATATTATCGCCATCTCTAGCGGTAAAGGCGGCGTTGGCAAAAGCACGGTAGCAGTAAACGTAGCCGTTGCCCTCGCCCAAGCAGGCGCAAAAGTCGGTCTTTTGGATGCAGATATTTACGGACCAAACGCGCCCACCATGTTAGGATTAGCTAACGCGCAAGTGATGGTACAGAAAGGCTCCCAAGGAGACGTATTAGAACCTGCCTTTAACTACGGCGTGAAGATGGTATCCATGGGTTTTTTGATCGACCCCGATCAGCCCGTCATTTGGCGCGGTCCCATGCTCAACGGCATTATCCGCCAGTTTCTCTACCAGGTAGACTGGGGCGATCTCGATTATCTGATTGTCGATATGCCACCAGGGACGGGAGATGCCCAGCTAACACTCGTTCAAGCCGTGCCTATGGCGGGAGCAGTTATCGTCACGACTCCCCAAACCGTCTCTCTGTTAGATGCTCGTCGCGGTTTAAAAATGTTCCAGCAATTGGGCGTAAACGTTCTGGGAATTGTCGAAAATATGAGCTACTTCATCCCGCCAGACATGCCCGATCGCAGCTACGATCTATTTGGCTCTGGCGGCGGAGAAAAAGCCTCGAAAGAATTAAGCGTGCCTCTGTTGGGTTGCATTCCCCTAGAAATTGCCTTGCGCGAAGGAGGCGATACGGGCGTTCCCATCGTTATGGAAGCTCCCGACTCGGCTTCTGCCAAAGCGCTAACCGCGATCGCTCAACAAATTGCAGCTAAAGTCTCTATGGCAGCTTTTGCTTAAAATAAAGGAAAGAGGTAAAAGGCAAAAAATATTTTTTACTTTTACCTTTTTCCCTTTTACTTTTTTGGCAATGTTACAAAAATCCCTAGCCAAAATTAACTGGAAGTTATGGCTTGCCTCCTGGTCGCAGATTGACTGGCTGCTATTAATCTTGGCAGTCGGTTTAACGGTCTTAGGAGGATTAGCGATTCAAACGACCCAAGTCCGCGAGGGAGCGGTAGATTGGTGGCAACACTGGCTGATAGGCGCGTTGGGGTTGAGCTTTACCCCGATCCTTGCCCGCTTGCGGTACGAAGGTTTGATCCAGTGGCATTGGGTAACTTATGCCATCACTAATCTCTCGCTATTAGCCGTAATTTTCATGGGCGTAGCGGCGAATGGAGCGCAGAGTTGGATTAATATTGGCAGTTTTAACGTACAACCCTCGGAATTTGCCAAAGTTGGCTTGATTATTACCCTAGCAGCCTTGCTGCACGAGCGTCCTGCCTCAACGCTGCCCGCCCTATTTCGCGTTCTGGCAGCTACAGCATTACCTTGGGTATTAATTATGCTGCAACCAGACTTGGGAACGGGCTTGGTTTTTGGGGCGATTACTCTGGGAATGCTCTACTGGGCAGATGCCAATCCCGGCTGGCTGGTTTTGATGCTGTCTCCCTTGGTTTCTGCGATTCTCTACAACGTCTTTTTCCCCGGCTGGTTAATCTGGGCGCTGGCAATGGGAATCATCGCTTGGTTGACGCTTCCGCTTAGATTCGTTGTAACTATTGGCGCGATCGCGGGCAATTTTGCGGCGGGAAAATTAAGCGGCATTCTCTGGGGACTCTTAAAGGACTATCAAAAAGACAGGCTGACGCTCTTTTTGCACCCGGAGAAAAATCCTTTGGGCGGCGGCTACCAACTGATTCAATCTCGAATCGCGATCGGTTCGGGAGAATTTTGGGGACGAGGACTCTACCAGGGAACGCAAACGCAACTGAATTTCATTCCCGAACAACATACCGACTTTATTTTTTCAGCGATTGGAGAACAATTGGGATTCATTGGTTGTATCGGCGTCCTAATTGCCTTTTGGTTAATCTGCTTTCGCTTGGTATACATTGCTTGCAATGCTAAAGAAAATTTTGGCTCTTTGCTAGCAATTGGAATGCTGTCAATGATTGCCTTCCAAGTCATTATCAATATCAGCATGACCGTAGGACTTGCTCCAATTACTGGTATTCCTCTCCCTTGGCTGAGTTACGGGCGATCGGCTCTCTTAACTAACTTCATTGCTTTGGGACTGGTGGAATCGGTGGCAAATTATCGACCGCGAAAGCGATTTTAACTTTTTAACTAATAAGGAGTTCGGGGAGCGATAAGTCCCGCGCTGTACCTGAAAGGTCAGAGTTGGGATACATGGACACAAGAGCGCTTGTCGATTCGGAGCGATGGCGATGGGACAAGCACTTACCAGCAACTATAGCTTATGGTAAACTATAGCGATGCTGACGATGAATTACACCTACCGAATCTATCCAGATGTCACTCAGCAAACTGAATTGCTTGAGTAGCTTGAAACGTGCAGAGGCGTGTATAACTACGCTTGGCGCCAACTCAAAGACTGGATGGCTTCGCGAGCTGGCTCTGTAGACAGGTGTTCGCTGGAGAAGGAATACATCATTCCCGCCGATGAACCGTTCCCGTCCTATCATCGTCAGCAAAACAATCTGCTCAAAGCCAAGAAGCAATTCCCGCATTTGGGCAAGGTGCATTCTCAGGTATGGCAAACTACGATTCGTAGATTGCACCACACATGGGAAGCCTTTTTGAAACGGGGACATGGTTTCCCACGTTTCAAAAAGTTCGGTCAGTTCAAATCCTTTGTGTTTCCCCAGTTCAAGGACAATCCCATCAACGGCTTCACCATCAAGCTGCCGAAGATAGGAGAAGTGCCCATCAACCTGCATCGTCCTATTCCCTATGGCTTCAGGGTGAATCAGGTCAGGGTGTTGTCCAAGGTGAGTGGAATACAATGGTATGTAGTCGTCACCATTGAATCGGATGTATCGGTTCCCGATGCCCCGGTTCATGGTCGGGCTATCGGGATTGACCTTGGGTTGGAGCGATTCTTGACGGTTTCGGATGGCAGCTTCCGGGATCGCCCTAAGTTTTTCAAGTCGATGCAAAGCCAGCTGAAATTGCTGCAACGCTCTTCGGCACGAAAACAAAAAGGTTCTCAGAACTGGGAGAAAGCGCAAACGAAAGTAGCTAGAATGCATCACCGTATTGCTAACCGTCGCAAAGACTTCCACCTGAAAACGGCACATCAGCTTTGCGACCAGGCGCCAACCATCTTTGCAGAAGACCTCAGCGCTAAGGGTCTGACGCGAGGAATGTTGCGAAAAGATTGTGTAGATGCCGCCTTTGGACAATTCCTCTCTCTGATAGAATGGGTATGCTGGAAGCGTGGGGTGTACTTTGCCAAAGTCAATCCCAACGGCACCAGTCAAGTCTGTCCCCACTGCTTGGCGACTGTCAGCAAAGGATTGGAAATCAGAGAGCATCATTGCCTTGAGTGTGGATATCAGACTCATCGCGACCATGCAGCAGCAGAGATGGTATGGCGTCGTGGACTAGAGAATGTAGTAGCCCAGGGACTCTGGGGAACGGAAACAGCCTGTCAAGTCGGTCTGTCGGGGGTATATGACCTAGATAAGTGGCGTGGGGCAGGAATGCCTAACTGTGAGGTTGGGAGAGCTATCGCTGTACCCGTAGGGTCAGCGTCGGGAGGATGTCACGCGATATCCTAAAAGCTGTAGTCAAACTGGGGTAGGCATTGGATATTCGCTTATTGGTTCTTGATATTGATGGGACGATCTCCGGTCGCTCTAACGAGATTAGCCAACCCGTCAAACAGGCAATTCAAGCCGTTCAAACTCAAGGAATTCAGGTGGCACTTGCTACTGGTCGGATGTTTCGCTCGGCAATGCGATTTCATAGTTGCATTGGCTCCCAATTGCCGCTGCTTGCCTACAATGGGGCTTGGATTCAAGATCCGTTTACGGGAGAGATGCATCAACATTTACCCGTTGCACCAGTCCTAGCACGGCAGTTGTTAGACGAGCTAGAACAACCCGAATTGATAGACCGCCTTGGCATTCATTTTTACATTGGCGATTGCCTTTACGTCCGGCAAATTACTGCTATCACAGAAAATTATGCCCAACGATCTGGGATCGAGCCAATTGCCGTTGGCGATCTCCGCTCCATTGTAGACAAACATCCTACTAAAGTTTTGGCACTCAGTCGCGAAGTTTCCTTAATCGAAAAACTTTTGAGCCATTTACAACAGCGTTATGCTGCTAGCGAACTTTATCTAACCCAATCGACGATAAATTTTTTGGAAGCAACCCATCCCCATGCTAATAAAGGATCTGCCGTTCGTTATCTGAGCGAACAGATTTTGGGTTTGGAGGCAAAAAATGTTATGGCAGTTGGGGATAATTTTAATGACGCTCAAATGCTGCAATATGCTGGCACGAGCATAGCGATGGGAAACGCTCCCACAGCTTTACAGGAATTGGCGGATTGGGTTGCGCCTAGCGTAGAAGAAGATGGCGTAGCGGTTGCGATTGAAAAATTTCTTCTCTAGATTACAAAGTACCGATCTAGGTTAATCTGGGTTTTGAATCGATTTGTAAATGCGAAGGAGAGAACCGTGGAACGCACATTCATAATGGTCAAACCCGATGGCGTACAGCGCAATTTAGTTGGGGAAGTGATCCGGCGTTTTGAAGCTAAAGGCTTTACCCTAGTCGGACTAAAAATGATGAAAGTTTCGCGGGAACTTGCCGAACAACACTATGATGTCCACAGAGAAAGACCCTTTTTCGGCAGCTTAGTCGAGTTTATCTGTTCTGCCCCCGTAGTTGCCATGGTCTGGGAAGGCGATGGCGTTGTCGCTTCTGCTAGAAAACTGATTGGGGCAACGAATCCCCTAGCGTCCGAACCGGGAACGATTCGTGGCGATTTTGGAGTCAGTATCGGGCGCAACCTGATTCATGGTTCTGATGCGATTGAAACGGCACAGCGCGAAATCAGTCTCTGGTTTGCTCCAGAAGAATTGGTTAGCTGGGAACCTGCAAATAAATCTTGGCTCTATGAATAGTAGCAGTTGGCGAGCAAGTAACTGACGTAGAGACGCGATCGCATCGCGTCTTTACCAATTAAGAAAAATAGCCAGCAAAATTTTTAACAAAATCTTTAAGTCGAAATGAAAGCCAATCTTGATGAGTTGGAGACTGGATCGATTGAGCGGTGTCGCGTTCTGCGAGGGGCAACCCGAACTAATTCGCAAGTTTACTCATTCCTATTGGTAACCGGACAACCGCAATTAATTATGGGCGAGCGACTGGATTTGAGATCGGGAATTGGCGCAGTTGCTAAGATGGCATAGAAACAAGAATCGGTGTATGTTCGAGATTATACAAAAAGGCATCGGCTCGAACTCTTCCATGCTCCATCAGTTCGGTAATAAACTCACGAGATCGCTCTAGCTTGGAGGCATAGTCGAGGCTATTAGCGAATTGGTTATCCATGCTAATCCAGCGTATACTAATCTTCTTAAACAACCCGGCGTATTCGGGATTAAGATATCCTTGGTCGAGCCATTTATTGACGGCTTCCAAAAACCGGACTTCTTGGAACAGAGAGAGGTTGCCTGCCAATTCATTACGGCGATCGATAATCGATTGGGCGGTTGATGGTTCTTCGTCACAGGTTTTGGGATTAATCTGGACGATCCAAATTTCTTCAGGTCGTTCTTCAACGGTCGTTTGAATGAGTCCGCTAACGGGAGGATTTTCCGAAAATAAACCGTCCCAATAAGCTCCGTTGCCAATTCTGATGGCTCTAAAGATAGTAGGAATGCTCGCAGAAGCCATAATCGCTTCTACTGTAATTTCACCCTTGTCAGAGTCGAAGGTCTTGAATTCTCCTGAGAGAACATCGACTGCCCCTAGCAATAACCGAGGACTCGAAGGGACGACCAATTGCTCGAATTGGGCAAAGTCGATGTGGTTTTCCAAGAGCATTTTAAAGTCGAGGTATTCAGGGCGCGGAGAAATCGTTTCCAACCAATCGACGAACCATTGGGTTGAATAAGGGTTGGCTGCCAGGGCAGGTATCATGCCTCTGTCTTGCAGGCGCACTGTCGCAACGGTCAACGAATTGAGATATTTTTCCCAGGGCAGAATGGCGGAATTGTCCTCCCAGAACTTGACTAGCCAGTGGTCGGGCTTTTCCGAGGCTCCTTGGGCTAGCTTTAACAAGCCATACCAGACAGCAGTGGCGCAGATAGCACCGCCAGAGGTGCCGCTGAGTCCCACGATATTAAAATGCTCGTGTACGCCTCGTTCGAGAAGTCTTTTGAGCACTCCGGCAGTAAAGGCAGTATGACTGCCCCCACCCTGGCAGGCGATCGCAATCTTTTTCCGTTCATTCATGATTAACCTTGAGGATTTTAGAAGTTATCAAATTGCAACTGAAAATAGATTTTTCTACCTATGGTTTAATCCAAAACCGACAACACTTCGTTCGGATTCAAGGTTTTCTTAAAAGTCTTACTTGCTTGCTTCTGCGACATCCGTCCAAACTCCCGACAGTGCAAGAAGATTTTCTCGTCCTCAACAGCAACTACAGTACCAGAGAAAAAGATAAGAAGAGGAGAGTCCCTAAAGGTCGAATCCTCATTTTCTGTAGTATTTAAAATTACGACAAAATAACAGCTAAGAGGGCTAACCCGGCATTAATTAGATAAAAAGCTCCCACAATCTGAGTTTCCGACCAGCCGCTCAGTTCTAAATGATGGTGAATCGGTGCCATTTTTAATAACCGTTTGCCTTTGCCATCGGGTCCTTTGGTAGCCTTGTAATAGCTCACCTGAGCAATGACGGAGAGGGATTCGACGAAGAAAATCCCACTGACAACAAATAGCCCCCACAATTTGCCGCCGAGAATGCCTACAGCAGCGAGAGCAGCACCGAGAGCGAGGGAACCCGTATCTCCCATAAAAACAGTAGCGGGATTGCGGTTGTGGACGACAAACCCCAAACAGCCTCCGCTCATGCAGGCGCAGAAAATCGTTAATTCCGGCGAAGTTGGTGCAACTAAAGCCGCCAGTCCCAAAAACGCGATCGCGACCGTTCCAGCAGCCAGTCCATCGACTCCATCGGTGAGATTGGTAGCATTACTTTCAGCAACCAGGACAAATCCGGCTAAAGCCCAAAAGAGGACTCCCAATGGCAACACGAGATTTCCAGGGAGAGTAATGTCAGTAATACTCTCTGGTTGACTCCAGAGCGTCCACAGACAAAAAAGAACCGCTACGAGAATTTGTAGCGCTAGCTTCATGCGCGGGGAAATCCCTTTATTAGACTTTTGGCGAAGGATTTGCCAATCGTCAAACCAACCAATACCCAGATAAGCGAGGGTGAGTGCAGAAGTGGCGATCGCATTGGGTGCAAATCCCGACCAAACCATAGCAACGATAACGGCTACTGGCACAAAAAACACGCCTCCCATAGTTGGCGTTCCTGATTTTTTGAGGTGAGTTGGCGGACCGTCTTCTTGGATGACTTGACCCGTTTTGAGCCTTCGCAGTACGGGGACAACGCCATAGCCGAGTCCGGCACTGATGAGAGCGCTGATGCCCATGGGAATGAGGATCTCAAAGCTGGCTTCGGGAAACCGATCTGCCATGCAAGCAAAAAGGATCGCAAGCAGGATCGAGAGAAGGATCAGGAGAATTAACAAGCTTGTTCCTGAAGGCTTTTTTAGGCTTGTCGATAAAGATAATTTTGCGTCCACAACTGACTCACACAACAATTAATAGAGTAAGAGTTGTCATTCGTCCTTTGTCCTTTGCGCTTTCCTAATGACTAATGACAAATAACGAAATTTAGTCTTCATCGATGTCAAGTTCGATCTCGTCGTCATCGTCGTCGTAAATACTGTCATCGACATCGATGAAATCTTCAATTCCGATCTCGTCTTCTGCCGGAGACACTTCTGTCTCTTCAACGGTTTCGCGCTCGATCAAGCGGCCCGTGGCTTTTAGCCAATCGATCAAAGAAGAGTCTTTCTTAAGAGGAATGACGGATGCGGGTTCGTAACGAGGTTCTTGGCGCAATGAAGGATTGTGCATGATTAACCGAGATATTTGAGTCTAGACATTTAGAGTTTAGCAGTCAAGACCTCCTCTTCGATAGACGAAAAAAAAGCCAAGAAGTTCGCCAACCGAGAACTTTAAAAAACTTATCGAACGGGAGCTAGGTTTAAGGTTATTAAAGACGTAGGTAGTAGCGATAGGGAAAAACCGATGAACGAGAAGGCTAAATTACTAGAAGCGATCGCTGGGAAAAATCGCGGTTTGCTAGCTACTGAAAGGGACAAAGTCAAAGTTCTCTCAGCTATAGAGCAACTCGAAGATCGCAATCCCACTCCCAAACCAGTCGAGGCAAAAAATTTACTCGAAGGAGACTGGCGCTTGCTCTATACTACCAGTCCCGGAATTCTGGGACTCAATCGAATTCCCGTCTTTCAACTCGGTCAAGTTTATCAATGCATTCGCACCATCGAAGCCAAACTCTATAATATTGCCGAGATTATTGGCTTGCCTTTTCTGGAAGGGATCATCAGCGTCGCCGCTCGCTTTGAACCCGTTAGCGATCGCCGAGTTAATGTTAAATTCGAGCGATCGATTCTTGGTTTGCAACGCTTAATCGGGTATGTTTCTCCCGATCGCCTGATTCAGGAAATCGAGTCAGGCAAAAAGTTTTTCCCTCTCGACTTCAGTATCGAAAGTCGCGAGCAGCAAGGTTGGCTGGAAATTACCTATTTGGATGAAGATTTGCGCGTCGGACGCGGCAATGAGGGAAACGTTTTCGTTCTAGCTAAGGAAAAAGGGTAGCCAGAGTTCAGAATTATCCGAACTTACACTGGCTGCTATTGTCCGAAACGGCGATCGATATCGTCTGCCGTCGAACCGCCACCGCGACGGTTGATTCGCAAAGACATTCTATCGCTAGACAAACTGTAGCTTAAGGGAGTTCCTGTAAGCCTTATCTTTCCTTCTTCTGCTAGCGTTTGAGCGGGATATTGCGTCATTAACGCTTTAAGCTGCTCGACGCGCTTGGGAACGGATGGGTGCGACGTATCAAATTCTGCTCCTGGCGTTCGTCCCAAAACCTCCATAACGCGCAAGCAGCCTTCTGGCTCGAAACCCGCTCTTGCCATGTAGGTGTAGCCTACCTCGTCGGCTTCAGATTCTTGTCTGCGGAAGGTTTCTGCCAATTCTTGTTCTTTTTGCTTGACAATTTCCCGTACCCGCTCCTCGGCATCGGCAACGCGCTGGAGACTCGCTCCTTCTAGAGCCGCTTGACCGACGTTACTCGCTGCACCGACTGCACCGCCTAAGATACCGCCAACCGTGCCGAGAATGGCTCCGCCAACGGCATTTCCTTCAACATCATCCCGAGCATCCTCTGCTTCTGCCATCACTTCTGCTTCTGCCTCTTTTCGGATTCTATCTTTTTCGGCTTCACCTATGGCAATATGGCGCTTGACATGGTGTCCCATTTCGTGGGCGATTACGCAGGCAAGGGCTGAGGAATCTCCGGCTAGCTGATCCATGATGCCGCTGTAGATAGCGATGAGGTTAACGTCTGTTGCGAAGGCATTGGTTTGATATTCGGGGACAACGACTACGCGCCAAGGAGAGGTATCCTGTCCGTTAGCTCTAGCAATTCTCTCGGTTATGCGATAAACGACATACCATTCTTCTGGTAACTCGGCTTTGGCTTTTTTATAGACAGCTTCTGCATTTTGGGTTTGAGTTGGCTGAGTGGGTCTAGCCTGGGCTGGCAGCGACGTTTGCAGCAAGAGGCTGCTAAGGGCAGTAAAAATAGCGAATTTCGCAGGAGTTCTGAGCATATTAAATCCTGACTTGAATTTAGGCTAAACGTGGATACTCAATAATTTAGCGCGAACTACCGCGATCGCATAACATACTTATCCAAAACTTAAGGTGGTTGACTTTCTCCCTCGCTTACTTCACTTTTCACTGGTTGCCGAACCAATCCGCTGTCCTCCATTAAAGGTTAAGGTTGATGGAAACGGAATTGCCTCGGAAAGTTGACCCGTCAGCAGCCATTCATCCATCTCTGGCGTTTTTTGGACGCGCTTGAGTCGCTCTTTCAATTCTTCTCCCTCTAGAATTTCTTTTTCTAGCAAGGCTTGCGCCGTCTCTTCTAACAAGTCCCGATTCTTATCTAAAATAGCTAAGGCAATGCGATGCGCTCCCTCGACGATTTCTTTAACTTCGCGATCGATTTCTTCGGCAATTTTGGGACTGACGGCACGACGAGGGTTAGTTAATCCTTCGAGGAATTGTTGTTGTGCTTTCTCGAAAGCAATGGGACCCAATTTATCGCTCATGCCGTAGAGCGTCACAAACCGTTCGGCGAGATCGGTGGCTTTTTGAATATCGTCGCTCGCGCCAGTCGATACTCTGCCAAAGACTAATTCTTCGGCAGACCGTCCGCCTAAAAGGGTAACAATGCGACCGCGAATTTCATCTTCGAGCATCAGGAAGCGGTCTTCTTCTGGCAATTGCAACGTATAGCCCAACGCTCCGATGCCGCGAGGCACTATTGAGATTTTTTCCACTGCCCCCGCGCCGGGCATATTCGCCCCGATGATGGCGTGACCGACTTCGTGATAGGCAACGGTTTTTTTCTCAATTTCATTGAGAACGCGAGATTTTTTCTCCAATCCCGTTAATACTCGCTCGATCGCTTCGTTAAAATCTTCCATCGTCACTGCATTGCGATTTTTGCGAGCAGCGAGCAAGGCGGCTTCGTTGACCAAGTTCGCCAAATCTGCTCCGGCAAATCCCGGCGTTCGCGCTGCCAGTTTATCTAACTCTACGTCTGGAGCAAGCGTCACATTTTTGGCATGAACCCTCAGAATGGCTTCTCGTCCGATTTTATCGGGTCTGTCTACGAGGATCTGGCGATCGAAGCGTCCGGGACGCAATAGTGCAGGATCTAACACCTCCGGGCGGTTGGTTGCGGCGAGGAGAATGACTCCCGTATTCGTATCGAAGCCATCCATCTCGGCGAGTAATTGGTTGAGGGTTTGTTCGCGTTCGTCATTGCCGCCCAAAATTCCACCCGCATTTGCCCTCGATTTGCCGAGCGCATCTAATTCGTCGATAAACACGATGCAGGGCGCTTGTCTTTTCGCCTGCTCGAATAAATCTCGCACTCGCGATGCGCCGATGCCGACGAATAACTCGATAAATTCCGAGCCGGAGATACTGAAGAAAGGCACTCCTGCTTCGCCAGCAATCGCTTTTGCCAATAGAGTCTTACCCGTTCCCGGCGGTCCGATCAAGAGAACGCCTTTAGGAATTTTTGCTCCTAAACGGGTATATTTACCAGCATTTGCCAGAAAATCGACGATTTCTTGCAATTCTGCCTTAGCTTCGTCAACTCCCGCTACGTCATCGAAAGATACGCCAGTATTGCCTTCTGAATAGATGCGGGCTTTACTCTTGCCTACCGTCAGAGCAGCCGCTCCATTGGCTTGAGAGCGAGCCATCAGCCATCCCCAAAGTCCGACAAAGATCAGGGGTGGAACAACCCAACTCAGCAGCGTTCCAATCCAGCCAGCATTGCTAGGAGGCAGTGCGGAAAATTCGACATCATGCTGACGCAGCAGTTTGGGCAAGTCGGAATCGCCCGCAACCGGAATAGTTACTAACTCCTGCGATTTTTGGGATTGAGCGTTTGCGCCTTCGGGTTTAAGAACGTATATGATTCGATCGGAACCAATTTTGGCGCTGGCAACTTTACCGGCTTCTACTTGGTCGATAAATTGACTGTAGGATGCGGTTGACTCCTGCGTCCCTCGCAGGACAAATAAATTGATGAAGACCAGCCACATCAGCAGGATAATTAGGCTGCGACCCAATCCGCTCGGTTCTGGGGTTTTTTGTTTGCTATCGCGATCGATGGGCATAATTTCAGTAATCAGTAATCAGTTAATCAGTGGTACAGACGCGCCCTTATTCAGAAGGCGGATATTGTCTGTACATCAGTTGTTGGGGAACCGATCGCTGCTGAGGTAGCGATCGAACCATTGACTGGCTAGTCGGGCTACCTCTTCTAAGGTGCCTGGTTCTTCAAAGAGGTGGGTGGCGCCAGGAATAATTTCCAGTTTTTTTTCTGTCTGGAGATGCTTCATCGCTTCTCGGTTCATGTCGATGACTAAGAGATCTTTTCCACCAACGATGAGTAAGGTTGGGGCTTTGACGCGCGCTAGCGCCACACCTGCCAAGTCCGGTCGTCCGCCGCGAGAAACGATCGCGCTCGTTAGTTCGGGACGTTCTGCGGCTGCAACTAGAGCTGCACCAGCTCCCGTACTAGCGCCAAAATAACCGATTTTTAGATGTTGAGCGATCGGATTTTGAAGGAGCCATTCCGCCGCTCCAATAACTCTTTTGGCAAGCAAGTCGATGTCAAAGCGGATTTGTCGGGTTTGTCGGTCGATCGCTTCTTCTGTTTGCGTCAGCAGGTCGATCAACAGCGTTGCCAGTCCCGCTTGACGCAGCACTCGCGCCACATATTGATTGCGCGGGCTGTGTCGGCTGCTGCCGCTGCCATGAGCGAACAATACGATTCCTTTGGCGTTTTTGGGGATGCCCAGCGTCCCTTTGAGAAAGACTCCGCCCGCCGTGACGGAAACTGCGCATTCTCGGCAGTCTATCGTGGATTTTTCGTTCATTTTTAACCTTGTGTTTTTATCGTTGGTTGTTGATAAGCTCTTGGCGATCGCTGAGTAACTGGTCGCGGTTATTTCATTGCCATGAGTTCGCATTCTGCTCTCTCTAGTAAATCGCGTACTTCTTCGTCGGTGGTTTGGGAAAAATCCTCGTACCAGAGGCTAATAGAATGGAGGGGTTCTGGTTTTCTGAGGCAAATTAGTTTGTCTACTTCGGTTCTTAACTCTTGACAAACCGATGGGGCAGCAACGGGAACGGCGACGACGATTTCTTTGGGTTGCTGCTGTCGCAAGGCGGCGATCGCCGCTCGCATGGTTGCTCCCGTAGCAATGCCATCATCGACGAGGATAACGGTGCGATCGCGAATTTCCGGATAGGGGCGATTGCCTCGATAAGCGCGATCGCGTCGTGCTAGTTCCTTTTTTTCCTGCTCGGCAACTTGCTCGATGGTTTCGGGCGAAATGTGCAGCCAGTTGACGACATCGCGGTTGACGATCGTTACGTCATTGCTTGCGATCGCTCCCATTGCCAGCTCTTTGTGTCCCGGCACGCCTAATTTGCGTACCAAGCACACGTCTAACGGAAGCTGCAATTTTCTAGCAATTTCGAAGGCAACAGGAACCCCACCGCGAGGTAATGCCAAGACGATTCCATACGGGCAATTGGCATAACCTGTTAGCCTGGATGCAAGCAGTTGACCCGCTTCAATTCTATTGTGTAATAGTGTAGTCATGATTTTTCCCTTGTCCGAATTCTCGATTTAAAATTCGGAATTTATACTTCAGTACGCCATCGTTTCTATCCAATAAAGTAGTCCTAAGGCTTCCCTTACGTTTTCTGCAAGTTTTTTCGCCTGCTCTTTCCCCAGCTTCAGCCAATCTTGCAATAGGAGTTCGATCGAGTTGATTTTAGGACTCGGTAGTTGTAAAGCTGTTGGATTTCCTCCCGCACTAATTAAGGGGTGCAACTCTATAGCAGGTTGCCACGCTTGAGCCGATTCGTTTTCCAACTCAGGGTTTGGTAATTCCCAAGGATCGGGAATGAGTTGTAAATTGTTTTTTGATGTCGAGCGACTGATTGGCTCTCTCGATCTTTCTTTTAACATAGCTACTGCCTCCTTATTTTTTGCTTGTAGCGCTTATAAAAGTTCGGCAACTGTAGCGATGAAGCCCCACTCTTTATCTAATACTAGATTAACAATTTTTTTAAACTCTCTATGTTAAAAAATACGATCGAGACTTCTGGCGAGCAAACTCAATTAAATTTCCTAATTTTAGTTTTAGGGTTTCTTTTTTTTCTCGTTCTTTCTCCATTCGTTAATTTCAAACAACTTTTAAAATATCCAACATGTAATTTGATTGGCTAAGATGAATAAAGACTCCAAACTATTTAAAACTAACCAAAATTTTATAAAATGAAAGATAAAAGCGACTTAGCCGCAACGGAAGGGTTTGAAGAGATCGAACATACGGCTGATTGGGCATATCGAGTTTGGGGAAAAAGCTTAGAAGCCTTATTTATCCAAGCAGCCAAAGGACTCTATCACTTAGCAGGCACTCGACTGAGCGATCGCCCAGAGACGATCCGAGAAATTCGCTTGCAGGGAATCGACAGCGAAAGTTTACTCATTGCCTGGTTAAACGAACTACTTCACCTTCACGAAAGTGAAAATCTCGGCTGCGATCGCATAGAAATCCTACAGCTCGACGAGCACAATTTGCAGGCAACCGTCACTGGTTTGCCCGTCCAACAATGGCTCAAAGATATCAAAGCAGCCACTTACCACAACCTAGCAATTCGTTCTACAGAAACGGGTTTTGAGGCGACGATAGTCTTAGACGTATAATACAAGTTGTAGTATATTGAGTATAGGGCGAGCAATACTCTCCTTCTCCTGGAGTTGTCACTCGCACAAAACATGCATCTTAAGCATTACCCCTCAAAACTTTTAGCGTTAATTACTTGTATTCGCTGATAGAAAAAACCAAATTAATACGAGGATTTATGATGATTACCAAACAGGATTTTCGTCGAATTAACGATTACATTTGGGAAATTCCTACCTCCTTTCATCCGCAAATGAAAGTTCCCGTTTGGGTGTTCGCCGATGAGGAACTTCTAGAGGATGCCTTAGGGGATTTATCCATTACCCAAGCAGTCAATGTTGCCTGCTTGCCCGGTTTAGTCGGTCATGTCGCCATTATGCCCGACGTGCACCAGGGCTATGGCATGCCGATTGGCGGCGTGATGGCCTCTCTTGTACCCGGAGGCATTATTTCTCCTGGGGCAGTTGGATACGATATCAACTGCGGCGTTCGCGTTTTAGCCTCGCCCATCGACTATCAAAGCGCCAAACCCTATTTGAGCGACTTAGCAAGCACTCTCTACCGCAACTGCCCCAGTGGAGTTGGCGAAAAGGGAAGCATCCCTCTTACGACAGAAGAATTAGACAACGTATGTCGAAAGGGCGCTCGCTGGGCGCTAGAGCATGGCTATGCCCTTGAAGAAGACTTACCGCGCACCGAGGAATTTGGCTGCTTAGAAGGAGCCGATCCCAGCAAGGCGAGCAAACGCGCTAAAGAACGCGGTAGAGGTCAATTAGGTACGCTGGGAGCGGGTAATCACTTTCTAGAAGTCGATGTCATCGAGGAAATCTACGATCGCGAAGCGGCTGAAATCATGGGATTGCACAAAGGATGTCTCGCCTTGCAAATTCACTGCGGTTCTCGCGGTTTCGGACACCAAATTTGTACCGATTACGTCCAAGATTTTCAATGGGCAGTCATCAACTACGGCATCCAACTACCCGATCGCGAATTGGTCTGCGCGCCCATCGATTCAACCGAAGGACAAGCCTATCTAGCGGCAATGAAAGCGGCTGCCAACTATGCGTTTGCCAACCGTCAAACGTTGGCATATCACGCTCGGCGCAGTTTCAAAGAGATATTCGGTTCGCAAGCCGGAGAAAATCCCCTGCGCCAAGTCTACGATATCGCCCATAATATGGCGAAGATAGAAAAACACCGCATTGAAGGGAAAGATATGACCGTCTGCGTCCACCGCAAGGGTGCAACGCGGGCGTTTGGTCCTGGATTTGCAGGACTGCCAAGCGAGTATCGCCCTATCGGTCAACCCGTTCTCGTACCCGGTTCGATGGGAACGGAGAGTTGGATTTTGTTGGGAACGAACACCAATGAAGAATTGTCTTTCGGTTCTACCTGTCACGGTGCAGGACGGGTGATGAGCCGCCATAAAGCAAAAAGGGAAATTCGGGGCGATCTCTTACGGCAAGAGTTAGAAAATGAAGGAATCAGCGTTCGCGCGGGTTCGATGCCGGGACTTGCCGAAGAAGCGCCCAAGGCATACAAAGATGTCAGCCGCGTTGTGGAAGCGGTTAGCAAAGCTGGCATCGCTCATAAAGTAGCTCGTCTGCATCCCATTGCCGTAGTAAAAGGATAATTGAGACAAGCGCGCGCTTCAATAGGGAATGGTGGGTCAATGACGCACCATCCCCTATTTTTTTATAAATAGGCTCCGTATAAGTCTATAGATAGAGTTTTATAAAGCTAAAATTCTATCAAAAGAATAGGGTTCAACTTAGCTATTTACCTCTTGAAATAGATCGAGAATTAGTTAGATTTTTGCTAGGCTAATAAGAGACAAATTCTCTTAGTAGTAAAGTCATAGTTATTGACTATAAATAACTTTAAAAACCTAACTAAATTTAATTGTGAATTAGGAGAAAAAATGCAATTTTCACATTTAATCAAGAATTGGCTAAGTGCAGGGATAATCGCAGTTACGAGCCTGTCATTGAATCCAAATTTATCTGCTAAGGCTGCTAATTGTAAGGCTTTACCAGTCGTTGGCGGGGAAGGAACAAGCGTTCAAAAAACCGTTAGTCCTCCAGGTGCTTCTGTAATATATAGAAATAACTGGAATACCGATTTTGCTGTAGAACCGACGGCTTTTTATAACCGTTATGTTGCAACAATAAGAGCCAAAGATCCGGGCGAATATACAATTAGAATGAATCTCAAATACAGTGACGATACATCTGGCGAGGTTTATAATCAAACAGTTTCTCTTAAAAAGGGAGAATCAATAAGTATTACAGGAAATCCTCGCAGAGGAGTTATTCCGTATCAAGTTAATCTCTATGTTGGCGAGCTTAATGCAGTTGGCAAAACTTACAGAGCTTCGGTGGTAGGATGCCGCTAAAGTCTTCCTTAAATCCGCTTAACCGTTTCCGAGTTTTTTACGGCAAATGATAAAGAATAATTTTAGGAGCTTGACTTTTGAGGAACTTTTGTTAATTTGAGCATATCTTGGACTTAGAGGAACTCAAATCTATCGAGCTTCGCTGAGTGTGCGTGTGAGGAGTATTCTACCGTGCTGGGTTCGGAAACGCTGCGTTCTATTCCTGAAAGTCGCTACAGTTATCAATTGTCTGAAATTATTCGCCATCGAGCTTGGGTAGAAATCGATCGCGCTGCTTTGGCACATAATGTCAGGCAGATTAAACAAGTTTTGTCGCCGCAAACCCAATTGATGGCAGTAGTCAAAGCGGATGCCTACGGTCATGGAGCGGTAAGAGTTGCCCAGACAGCATTGCAGGCGGGCGCGAGTTGGCTGGCAACTGCGACGTTGGGCGAAGGAATCGAACTGCGGGAAGCGGGAATTGTTGCCCCGATTTTGCTTTTAGGCGCTATCAATACCCCAGAAGAAGTCGCTGCGATCGCCAACTGGAAATTACAACCGACTCTCTGCAATCCCTGGCAAGCCTTAATCTTTTCGGAAACGATGGTAGAATTAAGTAAAGTCATCCCCGTGCATTTGAAGTTAGATACGGGAATGTCTCGTTTGGGAATGCGCTGGGAACAAGCGTTGGAGTTCGTGCAATTAGTCCAGCAGTTGCCCGGTTTGAAAATAGCCAGTATTTATTCTCACTTTGCCACGGCTGACGATCCCGATCCCACTACCATGCAGCTACAGCACCAACGGTTTCAAGAAGCGATCGGACAACTCAAAGCAGCCGGAATCGTACCGCCGCGCCTGCACCTGTCTAATTCTGCCGCTACTCTGAGCGATCGCAACCTACACTACGATCTAGTGCGAGTTGGTTTGGCACTCTATGGACTTTATCCTGCCCCTCATTTGCGATCGCGAGTCGATCTTCAACCCGTTTTGCAAGTTAAAGCGAGAATTACCCAAGTGAAAACCATTCCCCCGGGAACGGGAGTGAGTTACGGACATCAATTTATTAGCGATCGCGAAATGCGTATAGCCGTCGTGGGAATCGGTTATGCCGATGGCGTGCCTCGCAATCTGTCTAACCGCATGCAGGTGTTAATTCGAGGGCAACGAGTCCCACAAATTGGCGCGATTACGATGGATCAATTAATGCTAGACGTAAGCAGCATTCCTGACTTACAAGTGGGAGAGGTTGTGACTTTAATTGGTAAAGATGGCGATCGAGAAATATCTGCCGATGATTGGGCAGATATTTTAGGAACGATTTCTTGGGAAATTCTCTGCGGTTTTAAGCATCGACTGCCGCGAGTTAGCAGCGATCGACGTCAGGAACAGTTAATCCAAACTATTCTGTAGATGCTTCCTTGGCTTGCTTATAAATTTTGATTTAAGGAGGCTGAAGATTATGACTTCAGTTAGAGAATTTGATGCTAAAACATTTGTTAAAGTCCGTGCTTCTCTTGAGCCTAGCGAACAATCATGGCTGACTTGGAGTGGTTCACTCTATGCTTTTGTTCCCGGACAGAAACGGAAACGCCTCTTTAATATAGTTGGCATGAGCGTGAGTCGCTGCATTCCTTCCAAAGATGGAGGCTGGGAGTTTACATCCAGGGAACTAACCTACTACCTCGATCCGAGTACGAATGGAGTTTTGCAACAATGGGAAAATCCCTGGACGGGAGAAGCTGTTCCGGTCATGCATGTTGCCAACAACCCAGTACAAAGTTATTTCGAGGGACAATTTCCAGCTTATGTAGATCGCGACTTCGCTACCTTTGTCTTTGACATTTTTCCCACCTACCCAAATCCCCTAGCTGAAGACGAAAGGTTTGTCGGTTACAGTCCCAACCCAACCTATCAAGCTGTCGAATTATTTAAGCTGACCGTACCTCTGGCAGACTTATTAAATCCCGCCATTAACTCAGTTTCTCAGTTGTATCTCAGTTGGGACAGAATCGGTCCTTGGTTGCCTTGGATGAAAATGGGCGATCGCCCCGGTCATCTTATTTATAGCGCTTGGGGCAGCAAAGTGAGTGACTTCACTCAATTGCCACAACTCCTTCAGGATGAAATTAACACCAGAGTTCCCCTTTATCGCAATGCACCCCAATCTCTCTTAGACCGGGAAGATATGACCTCTTGGCGCTATTTCCAACAACACTTTGACGCTTATCTGACCGGGGAAATCTTTCCGCTTCCGGCACTAGAGAGTCACGAATCCGGGAGCGATCCTAAATCCGATTCATAGAAGCAGTTTATTTATTTTGATAACTGCTCTAAAATTTCTTGCAACTGTTCTTGATAGCGTCCGTACTCAGCCCAGTTTCCCCGCTTCAATGCCTCTTGTGCGTTTTGATAAGTCTCTAGGGCAGATTGGGCTAATCTGGAACTTCCCTCATTTCGGAGGGCAGGCAATCCCGTCTCGGATTCGACCCTGCCGAAAATTGCCGCCAAGGATTTTGAAAGAGAATCTTCCATCACGACCGCTTGGTCATAAACAACGATCGCGCGTTTGAGTTGAGGCAATTCGCCTTGTTCTGCCCGCAAATAAACGGGTTCGACGTAGAGCAAAGATTGCTCGATAGGGATTACTAACAAATCGCCGCGTATGACCCTAGATCCTGCCTGATTCCAAAGACTAAACTGCTGGGAAATCTGCGGTTCTTGGTCGATGCGGGCTTCAATTTGTCGGGGGCCATAAACTAATTTTTGTTTGGGAAACTCGTACAGCAGCAGTTTGCCGTAGTCTTTGCCGTTGGAACGCGCTGCCATCCAAGCGATCGCGTTGTCTTTGTTGGCAGGAGTGAAGGGCAAAATGAGCAGGAATTCAGCTTCTTCCCGTCCCGGCAGGCGCACGAGAACGTAATAAGGTTCCATGCGAACTGGATTGCCCTCATAGATTTGCATGGGAAAATTCCAAAGGTCTTCGCGATTGTAAAATACCTCTGGATCGGTCATATGATAGGCTAGATATACCTGTGCCTGGATGACGAACAGGTCTTGTGGATAGCGAAAATGGGCTTTAACTGCTTCGGGAATCGCCGTACTCGCTTCAAACAAGTTGGGAAAGATTTTGCGGTAGGTTGCGAGTAAGGGATCGGTTTCATCGACGGCAAAAAATCTCACAGTGCCGTCATAGGCATCCACTAGGATTTTAACCGAATTGCGGATGTAGTTGACGCGATCGCGCAGGATCTCCGTCAGTTTTCCCCCGTCGCCTTGACTGGGGTTAACGGGTTTGGAATAGGGATAGCGATCGCTAACCGTATAAGCATCCAAAATCCACTGCAATCTACCGTCGATAACCACTAAATAGGGATCGCTGTCATAGCGCAAAAACGGCGCGATGTGGCTGATTCGTTCCTGAATTTGTCGGTAGTAGTGGATGCGACTTTGGTTGGTAAAGTAGTTAGAAATCAAAATTTGCAGGCTGCCCAGGTCGTAGGCATAAGCTAACCTGTGCCACAATGAGGGAATGGCTACGCCGCCTTGCCCCCGATAGCGAGTCAAGGCATTGCCATCGCCTTGGGGATAATCAAACTCATCGGTTGTCGTCCCTGTAAAGATATAATTATCTGTCTGTTCGCCATAATAAATCGCAGGTTGGCTTACTTGTAGATCGATTTGAGAGACGGGCGGAATATCTTTGATATATAGTTCGGGCAAGCCATCGGCAGTCGCGCGATTGACCGGACTCATCACCAACCCGTAACCATGGGTGTATTTCAGCCGTTGGTTAACCCAGGTTCGGGCTTCCTGGGGGATCTGATTAAAGGCGAGTTCCCGCGCCGACAGCATGACCTGTTGGTAATTGTCATCGATACGATAGCGATCGACATCGACATCCCTAAATTCGTAATAAAGCCGAATCTCCTGAAGCTGGCGGTAGGTACTGAGTAGGGGACGATAGTCCCACAGGCGAATGTTGCGGATGGTAGTTTGATGATTTTGTAATACTTGGCGGTTCAGTCTCGCCTCGGCAGCATAACTTTCTCGCTGCACGTCGTCAAGGCGATAAGCCGCTTGGGTAAATTTGATATTATTTGCGATGTAAGGCTTTTCTTTGACGAGTTCGTTGGGGTTGACGATTGATTGCTGGACAAACCAAGGAAAGATAACCCCAAGTAGTACCCAGGCGATCGCGACAATTCCCAGTCCGCGCAAAGGAAGTAGAAAATTTCGCCGCCACATCGAAAGCAGGAAGGTTACGGCTATTCCCAGCGCCAGAAGCGCCATGACCTTGTAAGCAAACAACCGAACGTTAACATCGGTATAGCCAGCCCCAAAGACGACTCCATCGGCACTGTAGAGAAGGCGATAGCGTGCTAGCCAGAACATCCCAGCAAGCGGGAGCGCGATCGCGGCTAAAAGACAGCTTAAGTGAGTTTTGGCTTGTCCTGCTAGGCTAATGTTCCAACCTCGTCCCGGCGCGATTTTGCTGTTGAGAGCGTAGGTTAGTCCCGACAGGAGCAGTCCTGCCAGCAAAAGTCCTAAAAGCCAGTAGCAGATGCCTTCATAGAAAGGCAGTTTGAAGACGTAAAAGCTGATGTCCTGCCTGAAAATGGGATCGCGGTTGCCAAACTCGGTGGGATGCAGAAACTTGAGAACGGTTTCCCAGGCAGGGAGACTGGCAATAGCTACAACGAAAGCTGCTAGTGCGATCGCTACGAACGCGATAAAATTGGCGCTTGTCTCGGCAGAGGCTAACCAGTTATCTCCCTCAAAAAAGCGAAAGGCACGATGGCGCGTTCCGCGCATGGCAAGTCGATAGTTTCCCCATAAAAATAGGGCATAGACAGCAAAGGTGCCTACCCAGACGAAAATTTGCCAAGTTAATCTCGTCCAAAAAACTCCAAAAAAACCAACTCCCTCAAACCACCAGGCTTCTGTCAACAGATGAGTCAGGGTTTTAGAAAACAAAAGACCCACGATCGCAACTATGAGAATAGGTTTGAGAAGTTTCCTACCGTTCATTAATTGAATTGGTTAATTGTTGTTGACGCTTCCGTGTCCTGTCAACGATTTACTTTGGCGCGTCCGCTACGGATGCCCCGATCGCGATGTCTAAATTGCTCTCTCGATGGAGACAGGGGTTTAGGCAGTCGCGTTTTGAGAGATTTAGGATTATATTGCTGGCGATTCCGTTTCATAAAGCTGCCTCCTGACCTAGAGGCTACACTTTTATTGTCGCTTGTTTGGAAGGTAGATGATACTTCGTTTTAAAAAGTTTACCGATCTCAACATACAAGAGCTTGCCTGAAATATAGATATTAATCAAGCTCATAATTATCTATGAAGGATGCAAGATCTTTCGTCACGCCAGCGAGAACAGTTGCTTGAATTGGCAGTTGACTTTCAGCAAACGATCGCGGTTCGAGCGATCGTTCAGTCTAATCCCAATCATAAGCGACTAAAAACTCACAAATTCCTCAAAATCTTTAGATAAATTCTATTTTATAGAGAAAACAAAGGTCTAGATCGTAACGATTAAGCTCTGTTAGTAGCCAGAAAATGTGCTTTTCGGCATCAGTTAGTTTTATCCTGAGTGCTGTATTAATTCCAAGAGGAATTTATTGTATCAAAACAGCCATTGCCAAGAATATCGAGTACTTGCCAATGGCGTGTTCTCCATTGGCCTTTGGGATACAACAGGGATTGGAAGGAATTTTGTGGCTGGGAATCGGCGCGGGCAACCCCAATTTCGTCGCGATTGGTTCTTTAGGTTTTCTCTTCTTCTCTCATTGGTTTTGGCTTTTTTGGATTCCTTTTTTAGCCTTTGTTCTAGAACGCGATCGCGTCCTCAAAAATATTAGTTTGCTATTTGTCATTGTAGGGCTTCTCTATGGCGCATCGCTATATTTCCTACTGTTAATCCACGAGAACTGGTTATCTATTCAAACCATTCATCACTCGATTGATTATCAAACGAGATTAATCTTCGATCCTTTTGTGTCAAGGGAATTGGTTCGCCTACTTTACGCCTCCCTCATTTTGTTGCCTTTACTAATTTCTTCTCACCAAAGCGTTAAAGTTTTTGGGTTTCTGATTTTGCTTTCAGTAATTGTTGCTGTCCTAAGATTTTACTATGCCTTTATTTCAGTGTGGTGTTTTTTTGCTGCACTGTTGTCCCTCTATCTCGCCTACGTTATGTACCGAATAGACGCTATCGCCATGAGTAGTTGCTATAAAGCTAGTGAATTAAACCTGTAAGTCTTTCGCACTCATATCAGTGATTTTTTCCTCAAGATTCTCGGAGGCAGCTATGACTATTTATGTTACTCGTCAGGGAACTAAGTTTAACGCTGACTCAGCGACTGAGTTAGTAGAAAAACTTCAGCACCAAGAGTCAATTTCTTCAAACAGTCTCCAAGATTTTATGAACCAGATGGCAAAGCGTTGTCAAACTGAAGATGGTGTTGCCATCAGAACTCTAGATCCGGAAATCTTCATTGCCGATCTAATTCAAAACGATTATCTTTCTGTCATTGATGTTATTGACGGTTAAAAAACTGCTACCGTCTAAAAAATAGTAGTTCGCCGAACTACTGCAAGTCCTTCAACCAATCTGCCAACCCGTTGAGGATGAACTGAACGCCCACCGCCATGGTAATGAATCCCAGAATACGGCTAGATGCCATAATACCCGTTTCTCCGAAGAAATTCAGCAGCCAGCACGAAGCCCGCAGACAGAGACAGATTGCGACCCCTAGCAACGCAATCGCCAACAGCGTTGCCAAGAGATTGAGCAAGGTTGTTAAGGTCAAGGTTCGCCCCGCCTGGGCAGCAAGTCCGAGGATAGTAGCGATCGCTCCAGGACCCGCTAGCATCGGCATTGTCATGGGAGTGAAGGCAATATCCTCATACTGCTCGTTTTGATGCCGATGGATCGCTTTCTCATTTTCCCGTTTGCTGAGGCGAGACCTAGCACCCATCATCTGCCAAGCCGAATGAACTACCACCATTCCCCCAGCAATCCGAATTACCTCTAGGGAGATCCCAAAAAAGCGCAGAATCCCGCTCCCTACCAGGAGAAACAGCGCCAAGACCAAGACAGTGTACACAGCAATGCGATCGGCAGTCTGTTGACGGAGACGCGGGGGGTCTTTCGCCGTCAGCACTAGAAAAATCGGCACGCTACCGAGGGGATCGACGATCGGGAATAGAGACGCAAAACTCCCGATGGCGAATTCAACAAACTGCTGAAGGTTCATTTAGTTCATTTATAAGTCTTATCAATCGTCAAGAGAATTTATTCTCTGGCTACTAGAATGAAATAGCCTCGTGCTTGACCGCTGACAACCGCTCGTTTAGCAATTCGCGCACTTCTTCATCGGTCGTCTGAGCAAAGTTCTCGTACCAAAGACCGATCGCGTAGAACGGTTCTGGTGTCATGAGACACACTACCTCCTCTACTTCAGCACTTAAAGTTTTGCAGGTGTCTGGCGGTGCCACTGGAACGGCAACGACAATTGACTTGGGCTGTTGTTCTCTCAGTACAGCAACCGCCGCCCGCATGGTAGAGCCAGTTGCTAGACCATCATCGACTAGAATGACGGTGCGATCGCGCGCGTCGGCTGGGGGGCGATCGCCTCGATAAGCGCGATCGCGTCGCTGCAATTCCCGTAGTTCTTTTTGAGCTACCTTGTCAATCGTCTTCCCGGAAATGTTTAACCAACTCACGACATCGTAATTGAGTACCCGAACGCCACCCGATGCGATTGCTCCCATTGCCAGTTCTTTATGTCCCGGTACGCCAAGCTTACGCACCAAGCAGATATCCAATGGGGCATTCAATGCTTTTGCCACCTCATAAGCAACGGGAACTCCTCCACGGGGAAGTCCTAACACTAGCACATCTTTGCGATTGGCGTAGGCAGTTAGTTTTTTTGCCAGTAGCTGTCCGGCTTCCGTTCGATTGCGAAATCTTGTCGTCATAACGCTTACCTTTTGCCAGCGATCTGTTTCCAAGCAGAATCGAGAGCAGATTTTGCCCGACTGCTCGCGCGACTGATGCTTTGTTGCAAATGTTGCCATTGTTCTTGCAAAAAGTCCGTGGCTTCTTGCAAGGCATGGCGATCGTGTTCGTCAGAGTTGGCAAGTTCGTCACTCACTGTCTCGATCTTGACGCGCACAACTTCGGGTTTGTCGTGGGGAGAAATGAGATCGTGAAGGCGATCGCTAATTATTTTAACGAGGTGTCTTACCCGATCGGATTTCTCGCTCAAGAAACCTTTTAGCCCTTCTGCTTCGCTCTTGAGTCGATCTTTGGCTCCTTCTCGGATAACAATTCTTTCGCTAACAATCTCTAGTACATCTTCGGGATAGAGGACTGCCCTTCCCCCGAAAGATTCGGCGATATCTCCAGCCAGAATATAAGCCACGATCTCGCCAGTATGCCAATCGAAGAGGAAATCTTCTATCCAGCCTAACGGTTCGTCTAGGGTCGATCGCATCACTAGCCGATGTAGGCGACGGAGATTCATTGGCGCGGCGCGGTCGTAAATACGCCCATAGATCGATATGGCAGTGGTTCCCACTCCAGAAACCTGCTCTAATGACAGATATCCTTCCGCGCTTGACAAATAGGCAATTCGTCCGAACTCGTCGAGCCAAACTTCTTCTACTTCGCCCAAACGCGAGGCAGTAGAGCTATCTACCGCTATCAGACCGATAATTTGACTGTAACGCACAACGCTAAACATCAGCTTTATTCCTCTCTTAGTCTACTTTTAGCTGCGATCGCAGTCGGGCAATTATCAATTCACAATTCGCAATTGACAATTCGCAATTACTGGTTCAACCTAGCAGATGGTGCTTGCCAATTAGTCTGACGGTAATGGTTTGGAGACCTTTGTTGCCTTCCTCTTTGGTGAAGCGAACCTCGTCTCCCACCTGTAACTGGCTGAAAGCACCATTGAGGACGCTGTTCTGGTGAAAATAAACTTCGCGACCATCGGATGTCTCAATGAAGCCATAGCCCTCGTCTGGAAACAATGTAGCAATCCAGCCATGGGGCGGAACTTCGTGAGTCTTGGTTTTATGCCGCTGAAGGCGATCATAGTCTTGCAGTTTGCGCTTGGCTGCATCGAAGGCATCCCGAATTACTACAGAGATATTTTCGTGAGTTTGATGCTCAGGTGGATCGCGTTTCACAACCAATTCCCCATTGGGCGCGGTCAGGTCGATTCGCACGCGATCGAGTCTGTCCTTGTAGTGATGTCGATGCGGAGACTCCGCGACGACCGGACAGCTCATGATTCGGTCATAGAAACACTCTAGTTTAGCAGCATCCTTGCGAATTTTCGCCTCAATTGCTTCAAATGGCGGGATGTGGCGAAAAGTGATTGACGCTGGCAATTGCATAATCTTTCCTTCAAAATCACAGTGCGATCGCGCTCAAAAACTCTTTCAACCTTTGCACAATAATGGAATTAATTCCTAATTGATTCCTAGGAATCAAGTCAGGAGCTAGGAGAGGAAATTTTTTTAATCTATATTATTCGAACTTTAAAATCCAAATGTGAGGAATTTGTGAGGAATATGGTGGGAAAAAATCTGCCAAGTCCCAGCGATTGAGGTTTGATGGCGAAAAGCTGCCCCACTTTTGTTGTATTTTTATAAAATTGTGATTTTTCTTGAAGTTGACAGTTTTTTCCTATCAGTCTCTGTTTGCGAGTCTACTCTAGATTTACTAGGAATTTTTCGGAAAGTAGCGAAACTCTAAAAAATCTCTTCTATAGCCACCCCGATCGCTGGAAATAAATTATGAAGCCGATCGTTCGCCCTTTGACTGCGATGCCCATTGAATTACAGCCAGTAGAAATTGTCGAGCGCAAGGGATTGGGACACCCAGATACGATTTGCGATGCGCTAGCCGAGCAGGTCAGTATTGCCTTGTGCAAATTCTATTACGAACGCTTTGGCTGCCTTTTGCATCACAACGTAGATAAGGCTCTCCTCTGGGGCGGGAGCGCTCGCCCAGCTTTTGGCGGCGGACGGGTGCTAGCACCAAGCGAAATCTTTCTAGCTGGAAGGGCAACCCAAGAATTCAAGGGAGTTAAGGTTCCTGTAGAAGAGTTGGCGATCGCAAGCTGTCGGGATTGGCTGCGCCAAAACTTCCACGCCCTCGATCCCGAACGACACGTTAAGATTCACTGTCTCGTCCGCCCTGGTTCCATGGATCTCGCTGAGTTGTACGATCGCGCTTCGGCAACGGGAAACTGGCTAGCAAACGATACATCCTGCGGGGTTGGCTATGCACCGCTAAGTCCTCTCGAACAAGTTGTCTATCGAATCGAAAAATCTCTCAACGCTCCAAAATTTAAGCGCTCTTGTCCAGAAATCGGCGAAGACATTAAGGTGATGGGGATCAGACAGGGAAAAGAAATCCAACTGACCGTTGCTTGTGCTTTTGTCGATCGCTATGTTCGCGACCTCGACGACTACTGCTACAAAAAAGCCCGTCTCCAGGAAATCGTTCGAGATCTCGCCCGACGAGTGACTGACCTACCCGTCACTGTCGAGATTAATACAGGGGATGATGTGAAGCGCTTAAGCGCTTACTTGACGGTAACCGGAACTTCGGCTGAAGCGGGAGATGACGGTCAGGTCGGTCGGGGCAACCGGACTAACGGATTGATTACGCCGTGTCGTCCCATGACTCTGGAGGCGGCAGCCGGAAAGAATCCAGTTACCCACGTAGGTAAGCTTTACAATGTGGTTGCCAGTCAAATCGCCGCCGTTATTGTCGAGGAAATTCCCGATATAACAACTGCCTACTGCTACCTCGTCAGCCAGATTGGCAAACCGATTAGTAAGCCGCAACTCATTGACGTGCAGATCCAAACCCGACAAGGTATGCTAGTTGAGGGGGTTCGCGCTCGCGTCGAGGAGATCGTCCGCGAGCGCTTGTTGCAGATAAGTACCCTTTGGCAAGCGTTGATTCGGGGAGAGATCCCTGTTTATTAAATTGTAAATTTCACATTCCCCTTCTTAGTACAATTGTCCTCTTTACTGCGCTAAAATATTAGTAAGAGAGTGTCGAGGGAGTACCAAGACACGCCGAACCTAGACAAATTAATAGTTTAAAAGCCAATCGAACATCCAATCCTCGTTAAAAGCATTGATTCTTTGGGAACCTCCCAAGATATCGAAACAATTTAAGGATTCCGGAACAGTTAGTTCTCGGAGCCAAAAACTCTAATCGTAACATGGAGAGTTTGATCCTGGCTCAGGATGAACGCTGGCGGCGTGCCTAACACATGCAAGTCGAACGGGGTGGAAACACCTAGTGGCGGACGGGTGAGTAACGCGTGAGAATCTGCCTTCAGGACGGGGACAACAGCGGGAAACTGCTGCTAATACCCGATGTGCCGCAAGGTGAAAGAAATTCGCCTGAAGAAGAGCTCGCGTCAGATTAGCTAGTTGGTAGGGTAAAAGCCTACCAAGGCGACGATCTGTAGCTGGTCTGAGAGGATGAGCAGCCACACTGGGACTGAGACACGGCCCAGACTCCTACGGGAGGCAGCAGTGGGGAATTTTCCGCAATGGGCGAAAGCCTGACGGAGCAACGCCGCGTGAGGGAGGAAGGCCTTTGGGTTGTAAACCTCTTTTGCTCGGGAAGAAGAAAGTGACGGTACCGAGCGAATCAGCCTCGGCTAACTCCGTGCCAGCAGCCGCGGTAAGACGGAGGAGGCAAGCGTTATCCGGAATCATTGGGCGTAAAGAGTCCGTAGGTGGCAACGCAAGTCGGCGGTCAAAGACCGGAGCTTAACTCCGGAGCGGCCGTGGAAACTGCGCAGCTAGAGTCCGGTAGGGGTAGCGGGAATTCCCAGTGTAGCGGTGAAATGCGTAGAGATTGGGAAGAACATCGGTGGCGAAAGCGCGCTACTGGGCCGGAACTGACACTGAGGGACGAAAGCTAGGGGAGCGAAAGGGATTAGATACCCCTGTAGTCCTAGCTGTAAACGATGGAAACTAGGCGTGGCTTGTATCGACCCGAGCCGTGCCGAAGCTAACGCGTTAAGTTTCCCGCCTGGGGAGTACGCACGCAAGTGTGAAACTCAAAGGAATTGACGGGGGCCCGCACAAGCGGTGGAGTATGTGGTTTAATTCGATGCAACGCGAAGAACCTTACCAGGGCTTGACATGTCCGGAACCCTGCCGAAAGGCGGGGGTGCCTTCGGGAGCCGGAACACAGGTGCTGCATGGCTGTCGTCAGCTCGTGTCGTGAGATGTTGGGTTAAGTCCCGCAACGAGCGCAACCCTCGTTCTTAGTTGCCAGCAGGTGAAGCTGGGCACTCTAGGGAGACTGCCGGTGACAAACCGGAGGAAGGTGAGGATGACGTCAAGTCAGCATGGCCCTTACGTCCTGGGCGACACACGTACTACAATGGTAGGGACAAAGGGCAGCGACCCCGCGAGGGCGAGCGAATCTCAGCAAACCCTACCTCAGTTCAGATTGCAGGCTGCAACTCGCCTGCATGAAGGAGGAATCGCTAGTAATCGCCGGTCAGCATACGGCGGTGAATCCGTTCCCGGGCCTTGTACACACCGCCCGTCACACCATGGGAGCTGGCCACGCCCGAAGTCGTTACTCCAACCGATGAGGAGGAGGATGCCGAAGGCAGGGCTAGTGACTGGGGTGAAGTCGTAACAAGGTAGCCGTACCGGAAGGTGTGGCTGGATCACCTCCTTTTTAGGGAGATCCTTTTCAGTGACTAGTTAAATTCAGTGACTAGTTAAAAGAAACTCGTAGCACTGATAACTGATAATTGTTCGCTGAAAACATTCCCAGGTCGAGCGAGAGTGGATGCAAGGCTTTTAAACTAGGTTTGGTTCGAGTCTCCTTCGGTGGCGGAATCTGACCTGACAGGGTTTGCATCTGTCCACTGATTTTGTGAGATCGCTGAACCTTGAAAACTGCATAGTAACTTGTCAGGTAGAAACTGGTTAGTTATTAGTAGTGAATCAAACAACTAACAACTAACAATTGATATCACATGATATCACAGACACCAATGTAAAAATTGCGATCGCTGTTCCTCGACGCTCAGGTCGTCGAGGAACAGCGACCAGGTCAAGCTAGAAAGAGCTAACGGTGGATACCTAGGCACGCAGAGGCGAAGAAGGACGTAGCGACCGACGAAACGCTCCGGGGAGCTGGAAGCAAGCATCGAGCCGGAGGTCTCCGAATGAGGCAACTCTAGATACGGTTGGTTGAATCCATAGACCAACACGAGCGAACCTGGCCAATTGAAACATCTTAGTAGCCAGCGGAAAAGAAAGCAAAAGCGATTCCCTCAGTAGCGGCGAGCGAAAGGGGAGCAGCCCAAACCAGCTACTGCGGTAGCTGGGGTAGTGGGACAGCCATCAGTGACTGAGAAGATTAGACGAAGTAGCTGAATCCTACACCAGAGAAGGTGAAAGTCCTGTAGTCGAAAATTGAGTGCAGTCCGGCTGAATCCCGAGTAGCAAGGGGCACGTGAAATCCCTTGCGAATCAGCGAGGACCACCTCGTAAGGCTAAATACTCCTGCGTGACCGATAGCGAAACAGTACCGCGAGGGAAAGGTGAAAAGAACCCCGGCGAGGGGAGTGAAACAGAACATGAAACCGTTAGCTTACAAGCAGTGGGAGGACGATTCAACGTCTGACCGCGTGCCTGTTGAAGAATGAGCCGGCGACTTG
>NC_019689.1:1047500-1212500 GCF_000317025.1 Pleurocapsa sp. PCC 7327
GGCACGCGATCGAGCAATTGCAGCGACATACGAACATTCAATCGATCGTTTGCGATCTAGAAATGCCAAATATGAGCGGCTTTGAGTTTCTCATGTACTGTCGTCAATCGTCCGATTTGGCAAAAATTCCGGTGGTTATCCTCTCAATCCGCAACGACGAACAACATCAGAAAAGGGCTGCGTCCTTGGGGGCTAAAGCTTACTTGCTCAAAAAGCCCGATCTAGAAAAAGAACTTTTAGCGACTCTGCAAGCACTTGCAATGGCAAATCCAAGCGAAAGCTGACGCGTTAGAATTGCCCATCTCTTCCAAGAGTCCTCCACTCGCCAAGAAATTAATCTCTTGGAACCAATATAAAAAGTCCTCTTCAGAGGACTTTAGGTATGAGCTTAGAAATTAATTTCTAAGCAGAGTTTGCCGCAACATTAACTTTTACAAGCGAGCTATTCAACGCTGAATCGGAATTTCAGGAGATTTCAACCCGAACGAACTATTAGGATTGACAGCAGTTTGTTGTACCAGCGATGGAACTGACTGTCTCATTAAAGCGGTCAATTGGTTGGTCGTCGAATCGTAGATCTGAGTGACGATCTTTGGATAGAGACCGATGCCGATGACTGGCACCATCAGACAAGCGATGATAAACACCTCGCGAGGTTCGGCATCGATGAGGGCTTGATGCGAGACGAGTTCCTTATTTTCTGGTCCATAGAGCATTTCCCGCAGCATTGAGAGCAGGTAAATTGGTGTCAAAATCACTCCAACTGCCATTAATAAAACGATAATCGTCCTAAAAACGGGATTATAAGCATCACTGGTTGCAAAACCAATAAATACCATCAATTCCGCCACAAAACCGCTCATTCCTGGTAAAGCGAGCGATGCCAGAGAACAAGTCGTCCACATGGCGAAAACCTTCTTCATCTTTTGCCCTACGCCTCCCATTTCGTCCAGCATTAAGGTATGGGTGCGATCGTAGGTACAGCCGACCATGAAGAATAAACTCGCTCCGATCAATCCGTGGGAGATCATTTGCAGCATGGCACCGCTAACCCCGATCTCGGTAAAGGAAGCGATCCCGATTAAGACAAATCCCATATGGGAGATCGATGAGTAGGCGATTTTCCGCTTCAGGTTGCGCTGAGCAAAAGAGGTTAAAGCGGCATAGATGATATTGACTACGCCCAAAATTACCAAGACGGGCGCAAAAATTGCATGGGCATCGGGCAGCATTCCCGCATTCATCCGCAGTAGCGCGTATCCGCCCATTTTCAGGAGAATTCCTGCCAGTAACATGTGAGCGGGTGCCGTGGCTTCTCCGTGGGCATCTGGCAGCCAAGTATGGAGGGGAAAGATGGGAAGTTTGACTCCGTAGGCGATTAATAAGCCACCATAGAGCAATAATTGTAGATTGAGCGGGAAATCTTTGGCTGCGATCGCGCTCATGTCAAGGGTGACAGGATTGCCATAAAATGCCATCGTCAATCCCGCCACTAAAATAAAGAGCGAACCGCCTGCTGTGTAAAGAATAAACTTGGTTGCCGCATACTGACGGCGCTTTCCGCCCCAAATTGCCAGAATTAGGTAAACCGGGACTAACTCCAATTCCCAAACTAGGAAAAAGAGCAACATATCCTGAACGGCAAAGACGGCAATTTGTCCCCCATACATCGCCAGCATCAGGAAATAAAATAGCTTTGGCTTAAAGGTAACCGGCCAAGCTGCCATGATTGCCAGCGTCGTGACAAAGCCAGTCAGCAGGATTAGAGGCATGGACAAACCATCTGCCCCTAACGACCATTTCAAATCGATTTGGGGAACCCAAGCATAACTCTCAACTAATTGCAGTCCGGGAACGCTGAGATCGTAGCCCGTATAGAAGGCATAGACAATCAGGGCAAAGTCAATTAGCCCCACACTCAGGGCATACCACCGAACTGTTTTAGCAGTCTTTTCCTGTTCTGGCTTGTCTCCCTCATCGGGAAACAAGGGGATGAACAAGGCGGCGACAATTGGAAACAAAATAATGGTTGTTAACCAGGGAAAATTGGCAATATTCATTGCAATTTACTAAATATTAATCAATAGCTCGGTTTTCGGGACTTGACGATGGGAATAATTACTTGAATTATTTGCCTTCGCCATCATCCGCTAACCGCGATCGCGTGCGGGACTTGAAGCCAAGTCTCCGCTACCCCAAAAACAATTTAGCAGCATTTATTCGCTGACGCTGTTTTGACAATAATAAATTTACTATTGGCAGTGCGATCGCTCTCTCTAGTCTGAATTCTTCTACTATCTGGTAGAGTGCGATCTCTTTTTAGATGTACTGAACAACCACTATTTAGGTAGTGCGAGCATCTCGATCGCGGCAGGATACTCGCACTACAATTTATCGCTATCGCTAATTAGCTGGATTTGATATTAGGGTATGTCATCAAGCATAATTGGGTAAATCTTGACTTTAAACCCGGATTAGCCTGAATAAATCTCTGCATATCATCGCCATAGCCCGCTACAATTACTACTAAGCGATCGCGCTCGTCTTCCACTCTTTTACTTTCTCAATAAGGAAATGCTCGCGTCTCTACTCAGAATAAATATACTTTTCAATCAGTTTTTTCCAAAGTAAATATCCTTCTCCATTCAAGTGAACGCCGTCTAAAGTATATCGAGGCGACAATTGTTTTTTTTCGTCAAGGAAATGACTATATAAATCTACATACTGATAGGAAAATTTCTTGGCTAATATTTTCAGGCGATCGTTGAAAGCCTCAATTTCCTTATTGTCCAGTTTGATTTTATACCGATCTGGATTGACGGGTAATATACTTTGCACGAAAACTTGAGTTGTAGGCGTATTCTTTTTGATAGCATTTAAAATGATTCTATAATTATTAACTACCATAGGAATGGTTTTGCTTTCATTCCAAAAATCGTTGACTCCAATCATTAAAAATATTTTCTGAGGTTTTGTTTCTAATATTTCATTAATTCGCTCAATAATCCCATCTGTGGTTTCTCCATTAATGCCACGATTTTTGATATTGACATTCTTGAAAAGCTCTTGCCATTCTCCTTGGTCGGTTAAACTATCTCCCAATAAAAGAATTTCGCCTTCACTGTCGGGGAGAATTTTAAAAATACTGTGTCTCATTTGATAGTAGGTAGAACGATAAGTGTTTTGACGAGGATGTTCTTTAGCTCGATTGGAATTTTTTTGAGAAGGAGTTTCAAGAAATGGAAGCTTTCTTACTAGATAAGAAATTCCACCCCTTCTAATTGTAAAAGTAATGTCTAAAGCAATAAAAAGAATATTTAGTCCTATAGAAATCCAAAGTAAAGTCTTATTTTTTGGTAGCATTAGCAAGTTATAGTCATCAGAAAATTTTCATTTATACTATCAGAGGAGATTTCTGTAAATTAATCAGTTAGTTTTGCCTGATGATTCCAAGTAGCGATCGCTATTGGCTCAAAAATGCCCACGTACCCGTTGCCTTAATTGAAAATAGCAACTTTTCCGCGCAGACGAGAGAAGGTCTGTGCTTAGTCGATCTAGAAATTGCCGAAGGGAAAATCTCACAAATTATCCCAGCTTCTGGTAACAATCCCGAAGTAGCTTTTGTAGACTTACGCAAGGGGATTGTTTTCCCTGGTTTTGTCGATATGCATACCCATCTAGATAAAGGTCATATTTGGGAACGTTCTCCCAATTTAGACGGCACCTTTGATAATGCCTTAGCGACTGCCATTGCCGATTCGCAACAATATTGGAGAGAAGAAGATGTCTATCGCCGCATGGAATTTGGGATTAAATGCAGTTATGCTCGCGGTACGACGGCAATCCGAACTCATATCGATTCTTTTGGCGAACAAGCAGATATTAGTTTTGGAGTCTTTAAAAGTTTACAAAAAGAATGGGCAGATCGGGTAATTTTACAAGCAGTTTCTCTCGTTTCTCTCGACTATTATCAAACGCCCGAAGGGGTTGCTTTAGCAGATAAAGTTGCTGAAGTTGGTGGAATTTTGGGAGGCGTTGCTTATATGAATCCCGACTTAGATAGCCAACTCGATGCTGTTTTTTCTCTTGCCAAGGAAAGAGGTTTAAATCTCGATTTTCATGCGGATGAAAATGGCGATATCGATTCAATTTGCCTGCAAAAGATAGGGGCGGCTGCTTTGCGAAATGAGTTTGCCGGACAAATTATTTGCGGTCATTGTTGTAGTTTAGCCGTTCAGCCACAAGAAGTTGTCGCTCAAACAATTTCTGCAATCAAAGCGGCAAATGTTGGCGTTGTTAGCTTACCGATGTGTAATTTATATCTTCAAGATCGCCAAGCCTTACGCACTCCTTTTTGGCGAGGCGTTACTGATGTTCATGAATTGAAACAACAGGGAATTCCGGTTGCTTTTGCTAGCGATAATTGTCGCGATCCATTCTATGGATTTGGCGACCATGATGGATTAGAAGTCTTTACTCAAGCTGTTAGAATTGCCCATCTCGATACGCCCTATGGCGATTATTGGTGTTGCAGCGTCACTAAAACGCCAGCAGATTTAATGGGACTCCCAAATTTGGGAAGAATTGGCATAGGATTGCCAGCCGATTTAATCTTATTTAAAGCCAGATATTTTAGCGAATTGTTATCGCGTTCCCAAAGCGATCGCATTGTTTTGCGTCGGGGAAAGTCAATTGATACAACTTTGCCCGACTATGCAGAATTAGACGATTTAGTTTTTAACGCCTAATCCTGCTATAGCGAGTACCTGATAACTTAAAGAATTCACCAAACCCAGTAAAAAAGCTCCCAGCAAAGCACTCCAAAATCCATAACGCAATCTAAAACCGCTAACGAGAGCTGCTGCCAAACCGAAAACGATCGCATTAATGACGAATAAAAACAGCCCCAAAGTGATAACAATAAAGGGAAAGCCCAATACGATCAGAATGGGATGAACGATTGCGTTCAAAATCCCGAAAACAGCAGCCGCAATAAGAGCTTTGCCAAAGCTATCGATCTCCACTCCGATGGGTAACTTAGAAACGATCAATAAACTAATGGCAGTAACGAGCCAAGCAATCAGAATGCTAGGAAGATTCATTAGATATTACTCCCGAATCAGACTACATTACCTATTAAACCGGAATTAACATGAAATCTCCCTTTCGTACAAGATAATCTTTATTTTTTCTTCTGAAATTGTTATCCCCCAGACCGAACAAATCCAGGGAATAGAAATAGCAAATTGCGATCGCACCTGAATTTTATCCCGGTGCGATAAAGGTTAGCAACAAATAGCTTGGTAGGGGCAAGGCGGCAGCCTGCCTCTAGCGTAGCTATAAGCGCGAAAGTTAGCGGCGGTTACCCGACCAAGTGATCCAATGAGGAGACATCCCCGTCAAATGGCACTCTTCTGATTCGCAATCGATTGCCCAAAGCTCTGCTCCAACGGTATCGGCAACGCTCAGATCGGTTCCTGCCAGTTTAGCATTGCTCAAATTAGCACCGCTTAAATCAGCGCCATTGACATTAACATCCGTCAAGTTAGCACCGCTTAAATTTGCGTTGTGCAGGTTAGCACATCGCAAATCGGCTCCACAGAGATTTGCTCCCCTCAGATCTGCGCCAGACAAATCTGCACCGATGAGATTAACCTCGATTAAGTTAGCACCAACCAAGTTAGCACCGCTCAAGTCAGCATCAGTCAGGTTGGCTTGATTCAAACAAGCCCCGCTCAGATCGGCTAAACTTAAGTCGGCATGGCTAAGATCGGCTCTCATGAAATTGATCCGAGATAGATTGGCACCTTTTAAGCTGGCTTGATGCAAGCTAATCTCAACAAAATCTAGTTCATTGGCTTCATATCGGATGAGTAATTCGTGAGTATTCATATTCTGTCCTCCTTACGAAGGCATTGAGTCAACTGAAGGTTGAAGGATGCATTTTTTCTCTAGCAACCTCTAGCTCAAATCTCCATCAAACGAGGCTGCGAGAGTGTTATCCCTAATGAGCAAACTATTCGCTAAAACGAGACTATGGCATTAATCTAGGTAGATTACGGTAGGTTTTGCGAAAGTTTTATTGATTTCTAATTGAGTTCTTGCGAGAGAATTTTAGATTAGAATTGCGGTTCGCCCTTAAGTTGTGCGTGCATAGGATATAGCACCCCCTTCGGAAATCGGGCGTTATCGATACTTTAATCGTACTGCAAAATTCTGAAAATTTTGTAACAAAGTATTGATTTTCCTAGCACTATATTTACAAACATCTTTTTAATAGCGAATTAACAGGTAATTTACTTAAAAACCCGCGATCGCAGCTAAAATGAAAACTCTCAATCCCCCGTCGCTCAAACATTCAAGTAAAAGATTTTTGGCGCTGATAATCTCTTTAAAAATCGTAACAGGCAATGCCGTCGCTCAAGACTTTCCCATCCATAGTTCTGACGATATTTTTCATCCCGTAATTGCTAAAAATGGGATGGTTGCTACTCAGGAAGACTTAGCAACTCAAGCGGGATTAGAGGTATTAAAAGAAGGAGGAAATGCCGTCGATGCTGCGGTAACAATTGGCTTTACCCTAGCCGTTACTCTACCCCATGCGGGTAATTTAGGAGGCGGTGGTTTTATGTTAGTTCATATGCGTAAAGACAACAAAACAATTGCGATCGACTATCGAGAAAAAGCGCCTTTAGCAGCGACGCGAGATATGTTTCTCGATGAAAATGGAGAAGTCAATAACCAAAAAACGAGATTTAGTCATTTAGCCGTTGGCGTTCCCGGTACGGTTGCGGGTTTAATTTTGGCACTAGAAAAGTATGGAACAATTTCCTTAGAAAGAACCTTACAACCAGCGATCGAACTAGCAGAAAATGGCTTTCCCGTTGATGAAGATTTGCGGGTTTCTCTAAGGTTTGCCAAGAAACAAATGCAAGCCTCACCTGCTAGCAGAGAAATTTTCTACAAACAAGATGGTAGTTTATATGAAGTCGGAGACATTCTCGTCCAAAAAGATTTAGCAGAGAGTTTAAAACAAATTGCCGAAAAAGGTAAAGATGCTTTTTATCGAGGGGAAATTGCCGATTGCATTGTGGATGAAATGGAAGCCAATAATGGCTTAATTACCAAAGAAGATTTAGCCAAATATAAACCAGTCATTCGTCAACCCATTCGAGGTAATTATCGCGGCTATCAAATCTATTCCATGCCGCCTCCGAGTTCTGGCGGCGTTCATCTTGTCGAGATGCTCAATATCTTACGAAAGATTTCCGCTTCGTTCTCTCGGTCATAATACCGCTCAAACGATTCATTTAATGACAGAGACGATGAAATTAGCCTATGCGGATCGCTTTAAATATATGGGCGATACAGATTTTGTTGAAGTCCCTATCAAGCGTTTAATTTCTAAAGATTATGCCGATGAATTACGCGATAAAATTAACCGCGATCGCGCTACGCCAAGCCGAGAAATTTTACCGGGAAACGGCAATTTTATAGAAGAAAGTACCGAGACTACCCATTATTCTGTCGTCGATAAAGATGGCAATGCCGTTTCTAATACTTATACTTTAAACTTTAGCTTTGGGACGGGGATAACTGTGCCGGGAACGGGAATTTTATTAAACAATCAAATGGATGATTTTACTGCTAAACCAGGCGTTGCCAATGCGTTTAGATTAATTGGTGGAGAAGCAAACGCGATCGCACCCGAAAAAAGAATGCTCAGTTCCATGACACCAACCATTGTCATGAAAGATGGAAAACCCTTTTTAGTCACGGGAAGTCCCGGCGGCAGTCGAATTATTACGACGGTTTTACAAATTATTATCAACGCGATCGACCATCGGATGAATATTGCTGAAGCAACCAATGCCGTTCGAGTCCATCATCAGTGGTTTCCCGACGAATTACAAGTGGAACGAGATTTAAATGGCGATACGATTCGATTGTTAACGCAGAAGGGGCATAATGTGGTTTTAGGGCGTGCGGCAGGCAGTACTCAAAGCATCATGTCTGTCGATGGCATCTTGTAGGGTGCTTCAGATCCCCGCAAACCAGGGGCTTTGACTTTAGGTTATTAAAGTTTCGCGATCGGGGATTTCCCACTTACCAGTCCACACTCATTAATCACCTTGAAATAAACCCATGATGATACTTAATGCTTTCCCTAACTTTGTCGTATAAACCTCATCCAGATGACCAATAACTTTGAGAATTCTGGATTTATCAACAACTCGAATTTGTTCGCACAGAATTACCGAGTCTTGGCTTAATCCTCCAACACCAGCAGGAACAAAGACGTGGGAAGGCAAGAGGGTATGTCGAATTTTAGAGGTAAAAGGTGCAATAATTGTGTGAGGGCTAACAGCATTGGCGCGATCGATTTGAACGACTACTGCAGGTCGTATTCCCGCTTGTTCGGTACCTTTGACTGGGTTGAGATCGCACAAAACTACATCTCCCCGCGAAATAGTTACCACTGAATCTCTCCACGAGCTAGGCGTTCTTCATAGTCTTCTAAGTTAGATAAGTAGTCAGAGAAGTCTGACTCAGCCATTTCTAGAGACTCAGCAAACTGCATCCACAATTGCCATTTTTCACTATTCTGTTTCATTAGTAAGAAATCTATAAAATCATTGACCTCACTAACAAGAGATTCTGGTAGCTGGTTAATCTTGGTTATCGTTTCTTCGCGTTTAGACATTAGTTTTGCCCTTTTTTAATTTAATTGATTATCTGAAGCGATCGCTTTCTAAAAGCCTAGATTAAATTTAGAAAGATCGAGTCTATACCACTTCTGTGCCTTTCCCGTGCCGCTTAGCGCTTGAGCCATCCTTCTGGGGTCATAATAATTGCATCTATCCCTTGTTAGATTCTAAATAATTTATAAACTAATGAAATAACTCTGCACCTCTGCGCGAGAAAAAATTATGACCTCGACGACAACGATTTGGGATACCATAGCCGCCGAACTCAACGGCATAGAAATTATTACCGACCCCACTCAACTGACGAAACTCTCCCTCGACTACTACCACTTCAGCCCCATTTTAGAAGCACAACTCAAAGATAAGCGAGGCAATCTCGTTGTCCGTCCTGCCACGGAAGCAGACGTCATGCAAGTGGCGAAAACTTGTGTCAAACATAAAGTCCCTCTCACCGTCAGAGGTGCGGGAACGGGAAATTATGGACAATGCATACCCCTCGAAGGCGGCGTAATTCTTGACACGACCAAAATGAATCAAATTCGCTGGATTAAACCGGGACTCGCTTGCGTCGAACCTGGGGTGAAAATGGCAGCTTTTGACAAACAAGCAAGAGAAATCGGCTGGGAATTGCGGATGGCACCGTCTACCTACCGTACAGCCACCATTGGCGGGTTTATCGGCGGCGGTAGCGTCGGGATGGGTTCGATTACCTACGGACAATTGCGCGATCGCGGCAATCTTCGCGCCCTTCGCGTCGTCACTCTCGAAGACGAACCCCGCGCGATCGAATTGCGAGGCGATGAGGTTCAGAAGGTCAACCACGCCTACGGGACTAATGGCATTATGACAGAATTAGAAATTCCCCTGGCCCCTGCCTATCCCTGGGCAGAAATTATCGTCGCCTTCGATGAGTTTATGACGGCAGCGCGATTCGGACAAGTCCTTAGCGATAGCGATGGCATCGTCAAAAAAATGGTCAGCATTCATGCATGGCCCATTCCTTCATACTTTGCCGCCCTGCAAAGCTATCTTCCCCAAGGCAAGCACTGTGCCCTTTTGATGGTATCGGAAACCGATCTAGAACCTTTCCAAGAATTAGTCCGCGAGTACGGCGGCGAGATAACTTACAACAAAACCGCCCAAGAAGCCAGTAAAGGAACCAGCATACTCGAATTTACTTGGAATCATACCACGCTTCACGCCCGCAGCGTCGATCCTACCCTCACCTATTTACAAACCTTTTACTTTACGCTCGATCGCGTCGAACACATGTATCATCACTTCGGCGATGAACTGGCGATTCATTTAGAATTCCTTCGCGTAGGCGGAAAAGCCATTCCAGGAGGGTTACAACTGGTTCGCTTCACTACTGAAGAACGCCTCAACGAAATTATCCGCTATCACGAGGAACAAGGAGCAGGCATTGCCAATCCTCACACCTACATCCTCGAAGACGGCGGCAGAAAAACCATCGATCCCGAACAATTAGCCTTCAAAAAACTAGTCGATCCCTACGGATTGATGAATCCAGGTAAAATGCGAGCATGGTCGCAAACGACTAATGACTAATGACCAATCACTAATGACTAGCGAGCAGGACGCTCGCACCACATAACTAATGACGAAAAGCAGCATTATTATCCTTACCGTTATTTGTATCCTAGTGACAGGGATAGGAATTTATTGGCTGGGAGGAATTGACCAAGAACAATTGCAAGCATGGCTTAAAAAAATGGGGATCTGGGCACCCATTGTCTATGTCCTTCTCTATACGCTGGGAACGCTTTTTATCCTGCCATCTACTCCACTCAATCTCAGTGGCGGCGCGCTTTTCGGCGTTTGGTGGGGAACGCTATGGACGACAGTTGCGGCAATCATTGCCGCAGTGGTTTCTTTTGCCTTTACGCGAACGGTAGGGCGAGAATACATTGCCCAGAAACTAGCGGGACGATGGGAAGCGATCGATGCAGAAATGCGTCAAGGCGGATTGTTTTATATGTTTGCCGTTCGCCTGTTGCCGCTGATTCCCTATGGAATTGTTAATTTTGCTGCCGGGTTGACCTCCATTCGCTTTCGGGACTACTTAATCGGGACAATGCTAGGAACAGTTCCCGGCATTTTACCCTTCGTCATGATGGGATCTGGTTTGCAGGAACTGACTAGCGGCAACGTCTTTCCTCTCATGTGCGCTTTGGCATTAACGGGAATGTTAGTGGGAGTGGCGACTTGGTATCGTCGCCGCCGTCAGTCGCCTCAGAAAGCTTTAGAAGAAGTAGAGAAAAAGCGTTTGTTAGAGGGCGATCGCGATATTGAAAAGTATGATTAAGACATCGAGTTAACAATCGAAATCACCAAAATGTAATTGGTATGTTTGCCGTTTTGCCTATCATTGCATTAATAGTTTTCTGGCTCATTTTTTGGAATCGCGATCCCGATTGGCGCAGTGCCCTCTTATCAGCAGCAGTTGTCTGGGGAATCTTAATAACAGCTTTTACTGAAATTTTGAGTTTAGTTAAGTTTCTAACATTTGGCACTGTATTAGCCGCTTGGGGATTAACCATTGTTATTTCAGGTTTTATCTATTATCGACTCATCAGAGAAGGAAAACGAGAGTTTAAGGGGCTGAAAATTTTTCAACTCACTCCAGTTCCTGCCATTTTGCTAGGCAGCATTGTTTTTATCGTAGCTGTAGTTGGGTTAATTTCTATCGTTTCGCCGCCTAATAATTGGGATTCCATGACCTATCATATGCCCAGGGTAGTTCATTGGATACAAAATCACAGCGTTGCTCACTACCCAACTTACGATTCCGCTCAATTAGTTCATCCACCCTTTGCAGAATTTGCCATCATGCATTTGCAGATTCTCAGTGATGGAGATAGATTGGCTAACCTAGTCCAATGGTTGGCTATGGCAGGCAGTATTATCGGAGTATCTTTAATTGCAAAACAGTTGGATGCGGATAGATACGGTCAAATTTTGGCAGCAGTTTTTTGTACTACAATTCCGATGGGAATTCTTCAAGCTTCTAGTACGCAAAATGATTATGTAGTGGCTTTTTGGTTAGTTTGTTTAGCTCATTATGTTCTCTCGACCTTACCTTATAAAAAGCCTCCTACTTTCTTAGTTTTTGCGATCGGAGCTTGCTTGGGGTTAGCTATTTTAACTAAGAGTTCGGGTTATATCTTTGCCTTTCCTTTTATGGTTTGGCTTTTTTGTTGGTATGTCAACCGCTTGCGTTGGAGATTGTGGCAACCTTTTTGCATCGTAACTGGTACTTTTCTTCTACTAAATCTCGGTCACTATTTACGCAATGTAGATTTATATGGAAGCCCGATCGCAACGGTAGATTATACAGATGACTACAAAATCGAAGTTTATAGTTTGCAAACTTGGATTTCCAATATTATTAGAAATCTTTCCCTTCATGTCGATATTGTCAGGTATCTACATCTTCAGAGTTTTATTACACCAATTACAGGAAAAGTTGAAAAGATAATCAGTATTATTCATGGCTTTTTGGGAGTCGATATAAACGATCCCAGAACAACTTTTCCAGCAAATTCCTACCGCGTTCCTGGCTTGTCTTTTGATGAGAATGTAGCTGGTAATCCCCTTCACTTTTTTCTTTTATTAACTTCTCTTATCGGGTTTTGGTTGAAAGGAGAGCTAAGAAAAAACAAAAAAGTTATTAGCTATTTATTAACCCTAATAGGCGGTTTTTTACTGCTGTGTTTTATGCTAAAGATCCAGCCTTATCACAGCCGCCATCATCTAACCCTTTTTGTTTTATTTTCGGCGTTTGTCGGTCTAGTCTTTTCTAAGATAGCCAATCGCTATATTGTCACAGCTTTAGCTGTTATTTTAATCGTTACTTCCCTTCCTTTTGTGTTTGAAAACAAATTTCGTCCCATTGCAGCAGAAAAAAATATTTTCAATACTCCTAGAAGCGAACTTTATTTTACCAATCGACCTTACATAGCGGCTTCGTATTTAGGAGCGATCGATTTTCTGAAAACTACAAATTGTACTAACATCGGTTTTTCTTTAGGAGGAGAAGCAATCCCGTCTCATTTAGATTGGGAATATCCTTTTTGGGCGCTTTTACAAGAAAATAAAGAACAAAACCTTCGTTTTCAACACATTTTGCATCCCGACAATACCTCTAGCAGATTTCTGCAAGAATCTCCTTATAAAGACTTCACTGCCTGTGCCATTATTGCAACTAGAAGCAGTAAGCAAGAACCTGTTAAACAAGTAGTTGTGAATGGAACTGCTTATATAACTAAATGGTCGAGCGAACCCACTAGCATATTAATGAAACAATAATTAATATCAATAGTAATCCAAAATCCAAAATAAAAATGATGCATGGTTTTATTCCGCAAAAACGTTATTTTCCCTATCTCACTTGGACTGAAATTCAGTTAATGTCAGATAAAGAAAATGTTGTCATGATTCAACCTGTCGGCGCGATCGAACAACACGGACCTCATTTACCAATTGTTGTGGATTCAGCAATTGGAATGGGAGTTTTAGGAAAAGCTTTAGAAAAGCTAGAAGATTGTATTCCTGCCTATAGTTTGCCTTGTCTTTATTACGGAAAATCTAACGAACATTGGCATTTTCCCGGAACGATTACGCTTAGCGCTCAAACCTTATTATTAGTCTTAATAGAAATAGCCGATAGCCTCTATAGGTCAGGATTTCGCAAACTGGTATTGATGAATTCCCACGGCGGACAACCGCAGGTCATGGAAATAGCTGCTAGGGATATTCATCAAAAATATGGGGATTTTTTGGTATTTCCTTTATTTACTTGGCGAGTTCCGAATATTGCCCATGAATTATTGACAGAAAAAGAACTCGAATATGGCATTCACGCTGGCGATGCAGAAACCAGTATCCTGCTCTCTCTTTTGCCAGAACAAGTAAAAATGGAAAAGGCAATAACAGAATATCCCCGCGATTTACCGGAAGATAGTTTATTAAGTATGGAAGGACAACTTCCTTTTGCTTGGTTGACGAGTGAATTGACTCAAAGTGGAGTTATGGGAGATGCTACGGCGGCAACAAAAGAAAAAGGCGATCGCTTGCTAGAATCTGTTGCCGATGGTTGGGTACGAGTCATAAAAGATATCTACAAATTTCGTCAGCCAAACGCTAATAAAATATGACATCGCATTCAGAATTACCGACAAAATTAACAGGGCTATTTCATTCTCGAAAGCCAGAGAATAAATTCTCTGTCTAATATCTTAAGTCCTCCTATAAGACAGACTTAAATTTTGAGCCAAGAAAATCATTTCTTGGTTAACTGCAATCAGAATGAAATAACCCTGCAAAACTAACCAGTCGTTTTGAAGAAGCTTTAATTTACGCCACGCAACCCCACGCTGGTCAAATCAGAAAAGCAAGCGGCGTACCCTATATCAGTCATCTTTTAAGCGTCGCTGCTTTGGTATTAGAAGATGGCGGCAATAAAGACGAAGCGATCGCAGCCCTTCTACACGATGCCATAGAAAACCAAGGCAGCGATAAGATCCGTCAAGAAATTTATCAAAAATTTGGCGAAAGTGTTGCCAGTATTGTCGAGGCAGGTACCGAATCGGATACGATTCCCAAACCGCCTTGGAAAGAACGAAAATTAGCTGCGTTCGCGCGGTTGCGAGATGCTTCGCCTCAAGTGCGTCGAGTTGTTTTAGCAGATAAACTGCACAATGCGCGATCGATTTTAGTCGATTGGCATCGCCATGGAGAAGAGATTTGGAATCGATTTCAAGGAGGTAAAGAGGGAACGCTTTGGTTTTATCGGGCTATAATTGAAAGCGAGCGATCGCTACAGAGGATTTAACGTTCTCACCGAAGAACTCGATCGCATCGTCAAGCAACTTGAAATCCTCTAATTTATCCGGGCAAGTTCTCCAGCAGTTTACCCAAACTCGCACGACTCAGCGTCAATTTGACTTCTATTTGCTGTCGGGAATCTCGCAGCAAAAGCACGCAATTATCGCCCACTGACGTGCCTGCAATCAGCGGATCTTTTAACTCAATCGTCTGATAAATAATATCAGGCTTGCCGACGCGAATGACCAATTGGGGTTGCGATAGGGGGTAGATATAAAGCTTCTGGCGTGCCGTGTCGAGTTCTAGCTTTTTAGCCGTGATATTGCGCGTTCCCTCAGAGCCAGGTTTGTACCAGTATAAAGTTATGCCGCGAATTTCGGGGAGTTGCAAGGCAAATTTTTCGTCAAATCGCTGTGAATCCCAGTCGATCTCATCGGGATTGCCGCTTTCGGGGATTAATCGCTGCTGCCAAGCAACTTCTTTGGCATTAAGAGCTGCCCACCATTGTTTGATGGCGGTGAAGTTATTGGCATTATCGGGTTGGCTACTATCTTGTTGCCAGACAATCTTAGTTGGCATAACCAATAAGGGGCATTGCAAACTTTTCTCTTTCTAGCATAGACAGAATTTGACCGCTTTTGAGATTTTTCGAGCTGCGATCGGACAATTGCTACGAGCGTGTCATAGGATAAAATTAGCTTTGCGATCGCGAGTCGTTGGTCTTAGCATAATAAGCTGCGCCGAGGTACAGTTCGCCAACTTTTGGATCGTTTAGTAAATCTGCGCCTGAACCTTCAAAGCGATCGCGTCCGCTTTCTAGGACGTATCCTCTATCTGCCATCAGCAGGGCTTTCTTGGCATTTTGTTCGACCAAAACAATGGCTTTTCCTGCCCGATCGATCGCCTTAATTTGCTCGAAAACGCTATTGACTAACATCGGCGACAAGGCAGCAGAAGGTTCGTCTAATACTAACAAATCTGGATCGAGCATTAATGCTCGTCCCATCGCTAGCATTTGGCGTTCGCCTCCAGATAGAGTTCCCGCACGCTGGTTTCGCCGTTCTGCTAGCTTGGGAAACATCGTATAGATCGTATCTTTTTGCGATCGCAACGATCCCTTACTAATATAAGCTCCCATCTCTAAATTTTCTTCTACCGATAGAGTGGGAAAGACATTGGCAATTTGCGGGACATAACACATCCCCCGACGGACAATTTGGTCGGATCTCAGACCGACAATATTTTCGCCTTTAAAAATAATTTTGCCTTGATTGGGAGTTAGTAGCCCGAAAATGGTTTTTGCTAAAGTAGATTTACCCGCACCGTTCGGACCGATTACCGCTACTAATTCTCCAGGTGCAATGCGAAAATTAATTCCTTGCAGGATGTTTAAATCTTGAACGTACCCTGCATAAACATTTTCAACTTCTAATAAATTAGTCATTGGTTGTTGGTTATTAGTTCTTGGTTATCGATCGTCGGTTATTGGTGATTCAACTCTTACCCAACAACGAACAACGGATAACAACTCTCTATTATGGTGTTTTTTGTAAATCGGGTCGTTCTTCTGGAACGATTGCACCCTCAACCGGACAGACTTGCAAGCAAATGCCGCAATCGATGCAAGTGGCAAAGTCAATCCAGTACCAATCGGTCCCTTTAGCATTTTTACCGGGTCCGGGATGAATACAAGCAACGGGACAAGCATCTACGCAGTCGGCAACGCCTTCGCAGATTTCCGTGACGATAGTGTGTGGCACAGTGTTTCCTCTCCTCAAGCTTCGCGATGACTCACTTGTTTATAGCCTAGCAAGATTGACGGACTTTAACAGATTTAGCACGAGCAACATAGGATGAAATTAGAACGATCTTTAAGCAATACTTCAGATTGGTTGCCATGTTATGGCAAGTCAACCTCAAAGATACGACAATAAAGAAAGAATAGCCAATATCGGCTCGATAGATTCGTTGCTTTTCCAATGCGAAATTCCTATGAGAAAAGACTCTGAAATTACTGCTATCCCCCCAGAAGCACAGCGAGTTTCATCAAATTTAAGATGGTCAGGCTGGATTTGCTTTTGGGTTCAGATCGTTTTAGGGGTTATATCCACACTCGCCTTGCTTTTAGCAGTTCCTTCTTTGTTGGGCAATGACGAAAGAAGTCAAGGAACGGGAGTTGGCGTTTTTTTTGCTATCTGCGGATTAATTACCTTGGGAGTATGCATTTACTATTCTTTCCGCTACACGAACATCGCCAAATTGCTCAACAATCCCAATCCAGCAATACGTCCCAAAAAAGCAGACACGATCAAGGTAATTAGAATCGGACTAACTACTAATATACTGGGATTGTTATTTTCTATTATGGGAACTCAAGCAGTTGTCGGCAGCGTCTTAGTCAAGTCTTTACAACAAAGTCCGGGGTTGGGAGTTGGAGGAGCATCTGCTCGATTCGTTCTCCCCGTCGATATGTTTAGCATTCAAGCCAATACTACTGCTATTACTGCTTACTTTGTGGGAATTGTAACCTCTTTATGGTTACTCAACCGCATCACCAGATGAATCGGGAGTTTTGAGAATAGTTACTGTCGATTATGCAACGCACTCGTCTCAACACGCTTGCTGACGTAGCACTCACAAGGATCGATCGCTTCTTTAGCAATCCCTGGCGGCGCATTTCGCTAATTCTAATTGGCGTGCTATTTGGCTTTTTTGCCGGGTCGGCACTTTCTACGACTGCCGGACAAGCGGCTGAGTGGGATATCATAGCAGCCGGATTCGTACTTCTGTTTGTAGAATTTGTCAGTCGAATTTTTTATAGACGCGAGCGGCGATCGCTATTTTTAGAAGTCTTAAATTTCTTCAAAATTGGCATGATTTATAGTCTATTTTTAGAAGCTTTCAAACTCGGATCTTAGTCGATGCATACAGCTATAATTCCCATTTTACAAGGTTGGACTAGCGGCAATCGATCCACTTCAGAAGAACTGCAACAATTACTTGTCCAGGAACTCGTTGATTCTCAACGAGCAAGAGCATTTGACATTACTCAAGAGAATGGTTTAAGAAAGATTGAGGCGCGATCGCGTCTCTTTTTGGTAGTTTATGACGAGGTAGTGCAATTGTGTCAGAAATTTGGTTTGACGCGATCGCATGCTATCCTATCAATGCTATGGCAGTTGTGGCTTCCTTTGGCGATGCAACTTGCCGAAGCGAAAAACCGGCTAAAACGTCCTCTCGTCCAAGGAATTTTAGGCGGACAGGGAATGGGAAAAACAACTCTAGCTGAAGTCAGTTGCATAATTCTTCGCCATCTCGGTTACGCGACTATCAGCATATCCATCGACGACCTCTATAAAACCTATGCCGAACGCCAAAAACTACAACAACAAGATCCCAGACTAATTTGGCGAGGCCCGCCAGGAACTCATGATGTCGAATTAGGCATACAGCTTCTAGACCGAATTCGTCATTGCCATACTCCTATTTTAGTCCCTCGTTTCGATAAATCAGCACGCAATGGTGCGGGAGATAGAACGGAACCGGAAGCGATCGATCGAGTCGATATCGTTTTATTTGAAGGCTGGTTTGTCGGTGCGCGTCCTGTCGATGAGATCGCCTTTGAGAACCCGCCACCGCCGATTCTAACGCCAGAAGACAAACAATTTGCACGAGATACCAACGAACGCTTGAAAGACTATCTACCCCTGTGGGAACGATTGGATCGCTTAATCGTCCTCTATCCCGTCGATTATCGCTTGAGCAAACAATGGCGACGGGAAGCAGAACAGAAAATGATGGCTTCTGGAAAATCGGGAATGAGTGATGAGGAAATCGATCGCTTTGTCGAATATTTCTGGCGATCGCTTCATCCAGAATTATTCATTACTCCATTAACTAAAAATCCAGATCTAGTCGATTTGGTAATTGAAATTGATGCAGAACATTGCCCAAGCAAAGTCTATAAACCAGACAATCAATTCACTTTTTTCACACAATGAATAAATTATTAATTATATTTTCTTTACCAACTACAGTAACTTTATTAACGCTATCTACAATAACTTATAGTCAAACAGAAAACCATTTAAAACCCATTCATAACAATTTACCACCAGAAGACTCTTCTCGACCAGAACAACAAAGCTTCATAGTTGGTTTATGGCGAGGCTATCGAAAGGAAAAAAATTTTACCATGTACTATGGATATGAATTTCGCTCTAATGGAACCTATTTTGCCAGACATAGAGTTTATCAAAATCAAGAAACCATTCAAGACGAAATTTGGCAAGGTCAATGGGAATTAAACGACGATCTACTTTATTTAAAAGGAACCAGTAAGACCAACAAGAGAAGAACAGTTAGAGTTCGTTTTCGGTTAGCTAATGATAATCAACTTTATTATGATGGGGGGACTTTAGCTAAACCTTACATTCCCCTAAAACTTGGAAGACAAAATTAAAAATCTGAATGTTACCATTTTTTCTCGCGCACAGACGCAAAGGTGCAAAAGAATTTAAAGATTGTTGACAATGCGAGTGATGCAGTTTTTAATGAGTTCTATTTTGAAATTGATGAGTAAGCCGAGACATTTGTTGGTAAGGCGAATATAGGTAAGAAGTTGTTTTTTATGAATGGGTGCAATTGCTTCCACAGATTTGAGTTCGACAATTACCATATTTTCTACAATAAAATCAGCCGAAACCCTTCCTCCAAGTGAACCCCTTCATAAACAATCGGAATAGGTTTCTGTCTCTCAAACCTTAACCCTCGCTTCCTCAACTCATAAACTATCGCCGCCTCATATACAGACTCCAACAACCCCGGTCCCAACCGCATATGAATCTTATAAGCTGCATCCACAATCTCCTTAGCAATCTCATTCTCTCTCACCGAACCTCCTTTGCGTTCCTTTCTTTGCGCCTTTGTGCTTTTGCGTGAGATTTTATTACACCTTCTCTAACCTAACCAGAGCATTATAATCCGGCACCCCTTCCTGAGATCTTTTACTTTTATCTAGCAACACATTCCCTTCTGGCCAATGGACTTGTAAATTACCTGGTTTAACTGGTGCCGTATAAACGCATCCTTTATACTCCCCTAAATCATTTTTCAACACCACGACATCTCCATTTTTTAACCCGAATTTCTCTGCATCAACCGAACTCATTAACACCGCTTCTCGTACTGCACCAGTAATTCGATCCTTGTGTTCTTGCACCATGCTATTAAATTGCTTGCCTCGGCGAGTTGTGACTAAAAAATAGCCTTCTGGTAACTCATTTTTAGGAGGATATAAGGGGGCAAAATTTGCTTTCCCATCTGGTGTCGGAAACTTCCATCCGAAGCATAAGTGAGAACCGCCATATTGAAATTGATCGCCGGCTTCTAGAAGATGTTGAATCCCTGCATATTGAGGAATAACTAAAGCAATTTCTTGGCGCATAGCAGCAGGATTCTCAAAAAATAATTTATCGGCTAATTCTGGACGAACTCTTCTTGCTAACTCCATAAACACTTCCCATTCCGGACGTGCTTCTCCGATTCTCCGTCCGGGGATTTCTGGACTAAAAATTACTCGTCTTTCGGTGCTGGTTTCTGTTACGCCGCCTGGGATTTCATAACGAGTTGTTGCAGGGAGCAAAATAACAGTCTCTGTGGGTTCTAAAAGCATTTGTTTAGAACAAACAATATCCATATGAACTCGCAGAGGGATGTTTAATAAAGCCGATTCGACATAATTAGGATCTGGTAAAACGTCTAAAAAATTACCGCCAACTAAGAATAAAACATCTAACTTACTTTCTGCCGCTGCATTTATCATATCTGAGGCGATTAATCCTTTGGTCTGAGGGACTTCAAACCCCCAAAGTTTGCTCATTTCTTTGGCAGTTTCCGGAGAAATTTTTCTTCCTCCTGGAAAGACGGTGGAATAACATCCCATTTCTGCACCGCCTTGGACTCCAGAATGTCCGCGAATTGGCATTAAACCGCAGCCTTCTCGTCCGACAAAACCTTTTGTTAGAGCTAAATTAATAATGGCTTTGACATTCTCTTCGCCGCATTCGTGTTGGGTAATTCCCATACTCCACACAAAGATGGCTTTATTTGCTTCGCCAACCATTTTGGCAAAGGCATACATTTCTTCGCGAGACGCCCCAGAAAGTGACTCTAATTCCTCCCAAGATTGAGTGTCTAAAGTTGCTTTTAATTCCTCAAAATGGTTAGTGTAATTATCAATAAATTGACTGTCGAGCCAATTGTTGATCATCATATGTTTGATGGTACCATTGAGGAATGGTATGTCTCCGCCCACGTTCACTAGAAAGAAATCTTCGGCGAATTTGGTGCCAAATAACGCACTTTCAGGAATAGAAGGCACCCAGTAACGTTCCATTCCGGGTTCGCGGTAGGTGTTGATAACGACGATGCGAGTACCTGCTTTTTTTGCCCAGTGCAGATATTTCACCGTGACGGGTTGGTTGTTGGCAACGTTGGAACCGATAAAGACTAATAAATCAGTGCCTATCCAGTCTTTGTAAGAGCAAGTTGTCGCTGCTACTCCCAGAGTTGCTTTCAATGCACCAGTGCTGGGAGAATGGCAAATTCTGGCAGCATTATCAACATTGTTGCTACCCATTGCCCTAACTGCCTTCTGGATGGCGTAGTAAGTCTCGTTAACCGTACCTCGGCTAGTAACATAATAGGCAGTGCGTTCGGGTGTTGTGGCGCGAATGCGACTGGCAATAATCTCTAATGCTTTATCCCAGCTAATGCGACGAAAACCTTTATCCCCTTTATCTCGCCTCATCGGATAGGGAAGTCGTCCCATATCTCGCAATTCGGCACCGCTTTTTGTGTACAATTGTTCGCAATTTTCGAGAATTGTATGGTCAAAAGCTGGCATAGTATTGAGGCGCAACAGGCGCAACCTGACATTGCAGACATGGATGCCATCGACTGTCCAGTCTTTCATGCCCGTGGTGCCTAAAGAGCAACCATCGCAAACACCTTTATTGAGAATCTCCCAGGCATAGGGCAATTCATCAAAGTTGACTAAGACTGCCCGAATGACTTCCCAATAGTTGTTAGGGTATTGTTCGCCGATTCCAAATGGTTTCCAGCTTGCCCAAATGGAAGGATTCCAAGCTTTTTTGGGTTTGCGTAACATGATGAGTTGCTCCTGTAAAAAAGAGAGATTATTTTATCTCACGCAAAGACGCAAAGATGAGCCAAAGACAACGGTACGATTGCCGTATACTAATACTCTATTTTGTAACTGTAGACGGATGGCTCTTGCTAAAACAACTCTTTCTAAATCTTTACCTTGCCGTTGACCAAGAATTTTTACACCTCTTTCGCAGGCTCATTTTGGCAAAATTAAGATAAAGCAAACCATAGAAAATTCTGAAAATTTTATAAAGATACTTTCTGTTGACTCGACGCGGACTTCTATTAGTTACAAACTTAAGTAATGACTGAAAAATCCAATGAAAAACTCTACCTTTCCAAAAAATCGACGACAATTTCTCATATACATGGTGGCAGGTACAGCTGGAACTGTAGCACTTGGATGGCTTTTTCCTAATCTTGCGGAAAGTCAAGAAACAGAGTTAGAAACTCTGTGCTCTTTATTCCCTTATAATTCTCGGTGTAAAAACTATCTGCCTGGTGTTAGAGCTATTGACAGCAAAGGAAACCCAATCGATCCGCCATCGCTTTTAGCTAAGGCAGTGCCAGGAATTCCCGTAGAAGTAGAAGGTTTATCAAAACCTACTTATCTCATAATTACTGAAAAACACCAAATTGCTCCCTATGGGATTCGTCCTGTTTGTACCCACTTAGGCTGCACGGTGGACTGGAAGTCAGAACGAAATCGTTTTGTTTGTCCTTGTCATGGTTCTGAGTACGATGCGATGGGACGAGTGGAAAAGGGTCCGGCAAAACGTCCTTTACCGTTGGTAACGGTGGTGGTTAAGCAAAATCAAATTCGTTTAGTAGACCGACAACCAGGAGTCGATCCTCGTGGGTCTCGTTCCTCAAACTAGCGTTAAGATCGACTGAGTTTTTGATTGAAGAAGTTGTAAAAGTTTTAAAGTTAAAGCGACGCATTTTTAATCGCTTGCTTCCCTATTCGACCTCTCATCTACTTCAAATTTTATTTTGTTATAAATATCTCTCAAAGAAATTTGTAACTCTACTGAACTTAGAGAAATCCTCTCATCTTCTTCATCATATTCATACAACGTCCACTGTTTTTTAGCAGTCTTAGAATACTGTTCTATATAGATCCGATTTTGGTCGATTAAAATATATTCTTGAAACGTAGCGATCGTTCGATAAGCATCAAATTTTTCTCCCTTATCATAGCTTTGGGTGGATTTTGAAAGTACTTCTATAATGACCGAGGGATTAGTAATTGTATCTGTGCGATTGTTGAAATATTCTGGTTCGCCCGTTACTACCATTACATCAGGATAGGTAAAGATGCGTTTCTGAGGTATCCACAGGCGTACATCACCCATAAAAACTCGATAATCGAGCCTTTTAAAGGCAAAGTTTAACTCAGTACTGAAGTTGAGAGCTATCTGATTATGATTTATCGATCCGCCCGCCACAGGAATTATTTGACCGTCGATATACTCACTTTTATACTCTGCTGCTTCTTCTAGAGTCAAATATTCTTCTACAGAGAAGTATTTTTGTTGCGTAGCTTGCATGGTTTAAAAAAAGAAAGTTGAGTAGTTGTATACATGTAAGGCATACAGTAACAGTATACGTATACCTCAACAGTGTAACGCGATCGCAACGATGACAATTCCTCCCCTTTAAAGAAAAATTAATAAAATATAAAGCGAGTAAGGTTCGGATCTAGAAAATTCTTATGCAAAATGCACTGGAGAAAAAGCCATCTCTGCCTTTACCGCCTGGTAGTTTTGGATTGCCGCTCATAGGAGAGACGATAAGTTTTTTGCGCGATCGCAATTTTGCAGACAAGCGACAAAAAAGTATGGGTCAGTTTTCAAGACCAATATTTTTGGTCGTCCCACTATTTATATCTGTGGTGCGGAAGCGAATCGCTTTATCTTTTCTAAAGAGAATAAATATTTTGTTGCTACTTGGCCCAAAAGTACGAAAATTCTTCTAGGTTCTAATTCTCTTGCCACGAATACGGGAAGCTTTCACACCTCGCGTCGTAAGTTGATGTACCAAGTATTCCAAAAACTCACGATTTGGGTTTCTGTTTCTTTCCCTTACGGGTTTTTCGCAACTGCCCTAATTACTCACTCGTCGCTCACCCCGTCGCCTGTTGTTGCGAAGCCAACAATTCGGCTCAGGGGTGAATCTCCTCGCTCGTCCCCATTCCTCTCACCGCCTCTCCTTCGTTGTGGCGGGAGTCTCCTGGGGGTGTTAGATGACATTCTATACTTTTGGGACAACCTGTAAGGCATGCTTTCCTCCTACTGATAACTAAAAACTGATAGCTGATGACCGTTAAATATCCTCCTGTTCCCTGGTATCTTCAAGGACGCGCTATCCAAATCTTGAACTTAGTTAATATTGAAAATTCGCGTCCTTTTGTGCCTCCAGAATTAGAAATTGTCTCCCTCTTCCCTGGAAAAACATTAGGAGGCACATACATCTCTACTTACGAATCCGGTTCGATCCTAGAATACAATGAATTAATTGTTGTTGCAGCTTTAGTACGCTATCAAGGAAAAATCGGCGCGTGGATTTCTCATATTTACGTCGATAATGAGGACTCCGTTGCTGGGGGTCGAGAAATTTGGGGACTGCCCAAAGAAATGGCAGAATTTACATGGGAAAAAGATAGCGTCAGCGTTCGTCAACAAGAGCGACAATTGTGCCGAGTTCGCTACAAAAAAGAATGGTTTAGTTTTGCGACTTGGTGGCAACAACCTTTTAGTGGCAATGTGTTTGGTGGCTTGGAGTCGGAATTACTTTTATTCAAAAGTGAATTGAAATCGCAACTTGGAATAGTAAGCGGCAATCTGGAAATTCCTCAAGAAAGTTCTTTTGCTCGATTAAATTTAGGTCAACCTTGGTTGATACTCAATTGCCAAAATTTAGAGTTAGTTGCAGGCATACCCAAAGTTGTAGGAACCAAATTTTTTCAAGAAAATCCTAGGGGAGTTTCATTCTGACTCGATTTCGCTAAGAAATTTATTTCATTATCGCTTTTCTCCAACGGTTTGACGCACTAAATTAGCTAGTCGTTCTGCACTATCGAGTAATGTCAGATTTGCTATTTTTTCTGACATTTGTTGCAGTTTTTCAGGCGATTTTAACAAGTCTAAAACCTGCTTTTCCAAAAGCTCGGCAGTTAATTCCCCTTGACGGTACATAAATGCCGCCCCTGCATCGGCAAATACCTTAGCATTATAGGCTTGATGGTCCTCTGCCGCGTAGGGATAGGGAATTAAAATTGCAGGCGTTTTTGTAACGGCTAATTCCGTTAGCGTTCCTGCACCCGCACGGCTAATTGCCAAATTAGCTCTCTGTAACAACCCAGCCATATTTTGATAGAAAGGCAAAGAAAAATAGCGGGGATGTTTGAGGATTTCTGCTTCTGGATCTTTCTCTCCCGTCAAATGGACGATAACGGCTCCCTCTTGTAACCAAGCTGGGACGCACCGACGCACCATTTGATTGACTGCAACGGCTCCTTGAGAACCGCCGACGACAACGATTAAAGGGGCATCGTCAGGAATGGGTAAATCCAAAGGTTGTGGCGCGAGAAACTGAGAGCGGACAGGCGTACTAACCCAGCAAGTTTGGGCACCGGGAAGATATTGAGACGATCCTTCAAAACCAAGCGCGACAGTGCTGCACCAATGACTGAACCAACGGGTCACCTTGCCGGGGAGAAAATTGGATTCGTGGAGAATGACGGGGATTCCTTGCAAGCGAGCAGCTACTATGGCAGGAGCGGCGATATAGCCTCCCGTTGTAAAGATAAGCTCGATTTGGTGCTTTTTAATTAGCTGTCGTACCTGCACAATAGAAGAGACAAGACGCAGCCCTACCTGAAGCGTCTTGATGCCCAAGCGGGTTTGAAACCCTTCGACAGGAATGGTATGTAGAGTATAGTCAGAGGGGACTAGAGTTTTTTCGAGACGGTTAGGAACGCCCAACCACTCAATCTTGTATTCTTTAAGTTGCTCTGCCACCGCTAGGGCAGGAAATAGATGTCCGCCAGTACCGCTTGCTGCAATTAATAATCGCATTGGTGTTTGAGTCACAACTGTTATTGGTGAAAGTTTAAGACTTACAATAAATAAGAGTTACTAACAATTATTCAACCTATCACTGATGCGCAATTGTAAAATGTTCGGTTTTCCCTTTTGTTCCAAACAGTCTCGCTGGTCGATTTCTTTTCTGCTGGGTCTTGGCTTGACGATTGGCAGCGGAATGGCTGGTTGGGCAGAAAGTCGGGAAACTGCGCCACCTGAGTTGAAAATGTCGATGGCACAGATAGAAGCTGCTGCCAATCAGAAAGATCTCAAACAGGTGATGGAATTTTACAGTCCTGATTTCAAGAACTCGGATGGGTTGAATTATACCTCTCTACAACAATCTCTCGATCGCTTTTGGAAACGCTTCAACAACGTACAATACAAGACAGAACTCCAGTCTTGGGAAAATACCAAGGAAGGGTTAATGGCACAAACGCTTACCACGGTTACGGGAACTAGCGAGCAGAAAGGAAGAACGATTCAACTTCAGTCAACTATCCAATCTCGTCAGTATTTTCGCGACCAAAAGCTCGTTCGTCAGGAAATCTTGACAGAAAAAACGGAAGTTACTTCTGGCACCACTCCCCCCAAAGTCACAATTGTTTTGCCAGAAACCTTAAAAGTCGGTCAGGAATTTGAATTTGATGCAATCGTACAAGAACCATTGGAAAATGACTTGTTGGCAGGAACGGCAATAGACGAGCCAGTCGATAGCAAGCGCTATCTTACTCCAGGTGCAGTTGAGTTAGAATTGCTGTCGGCTGGCGGACTTTTTAAGCGAGCTAAAGCTCCCGACCAAGCAGGCCATCGCTGGCTTTCCGCTATTTTGGTGCGCAGCGATGGCATGACGATGGTAACGCAAAGAATCAAGGTAGAATCATAAGATTTGGCGACAAGCGATCGCAACTAAACGTTAGAATTTACCAGTTACACTCCCGAATGACTTATGACTGCTAACGATCTATTGACCCTAGTGCTACTCTTAAGTCCCGGAATTTTACTATCTATCCTGGTAATGCTTGCTTTTGCAAAAGGAGGCTAGTAGTTGGTCGATTTTCAATTGATGGGGAAAGAGGGAGAGTGGGGAGGGTGGGGAGACAAGGGGACAGGGGGGACTCCGAGACAAGGGAACGGGGAGACAATTAACGAATAACCACTAACCACTAACAAATGACCAATGACTAATGACAAAGGACAACTATCCATCCCCATCAACTTGACACAGCGCTAGTTAAGGTTAATTAACTATAAATTTTCAAAATAGTCGATTGCCACCTTGCCTACGGCTTGAGTGGTCATCCAGTCAAGACCGCCGCCAATTACGGCTCCGAATGCCGGAGCAGCAATAACGCCAAGAGACTTTTGCAGCACTTTTTTGGCGATCTTTTTCCCAATTACCTGGGACAAGGCTTCAGCCAGTGCTTTCGTAGCAAATTTAGAGCCTTCTTTTACTGCTCTTTGAATCGCTGTTTTTTTCAGATGGTCGAAGGCACTAAGGGTGTGTTCGCTGACTACAATTGCAGCCTCCTGTCTAAGAAATTGTTTCAACTCCTCGATCGAGCCACTAGAAACTAACAGTAAGATGGCAGTTTTGAGATCGGTATTTTGCGGAGTATAGCCATAAACCTGGGCAATAGAGCGAATCATAAAACCCTGAATTTTCCAAGCTTTAATGATATCGATCGGAATCATTATAGGTAGGCTAATTGCGCTTCCCAATCCGGTTAAAGCTCCGAATAATCCATTAGTAATGGATTGTTCGTCAACGATCTTTTGGGCAAGATCTCGCTGACTCAGTGAAGAATGCACCGAACGAATTTTTTCTACATACTGTGTTGATTCTTGAAGATCGACAGCCAAGATCCAATCAACAATATTTTCAAACGATTGCTCGAAATTTGTAACGTGCATTATCGATTTCCTTTAGCCTAAATCCGATCCATATCAAACACTTTATTTGTATGCGGTTAAATTAATTATTGTTATGCTTGAGTCGATCGATGTTAACTTTTCTAGAAAGTAAAGGAGTTATCTCGATCTTAGGTTGGTCGGCAAACCAATGAGGTTAATTCAAGGTTAAGTTTCAAGCAGCGAATTTTTCTTAAAACTATTTTAATAGTTCTTTATTCTAGAGCGCGATCGCCAAACTAGAAAATTAACCAGTCTCCACAAAATCTTCCTTTTCTTGCTATAAATAAATTTGTATCTACGACTTAAGAGCGATCTAAGCTAATATCCAATCTAATTATGCTTTTATATAGTCGTCTGCTTGCACAGGAGATTTTTCAATGGCATCTAGGTTTGACTGGGAAGAATTGAGAGTTCCCGAAATTATCGATGGGATGACCGCACTCTTGGTTGCGCCTGTCATTCTTACTGTTGCATCGGCTGTAAAACAGCCTGGAGTCCAATCGGCTATTAAAGAAGGAATCACCCTGGCTGAAAGATGCAAAGAAGCTTTGGCAGAAACAACAGAGACGATTGAAAATTTAGCAGCAGAAGTCAATAGCGAATTAATTGCTCAAAAACAGGCGCAATCTAACTCTCAAAGTTATGTCCCAAGCAAACAATTCGATATCGGTGGAGAATTAATGCATGCGCTCTCTGAAGCAAATTTAGAGATGAGACGATTGACCAATGGTTTGGTAGATTGGCGTTTGATAGTACCGTTGGGATTGGGTTCGCTTGCCATCCGACAATTACTCATTAAGGGATTGCAACTTGACGAAATTCCCTGGTATACGTTGGCTTGGTATGCGTTCGATTCCTTTGCCAAACTCAATGATAGTAGCGAATCGAGTTCGTGACGTATTCTATTCCAACACAAATTTAAATGTCTAAATTGGTGTCGGAACGGGGACGTATTAATTAACTGTCGGACATCTTTTGTCAGGGGCTAAAAATTCTGTGATTAAAGCTATTCATACGACTAAAGGGAGAGCCAGATATAAGATTCGAGAGCTTTACCGTTCAAAATCTCTCAAAAACTATCTTGAAGAAATACTAGGACGTAAGCCAGAAATTAAGTATGTTTCAGCCAATCCTTTAACCAGTAATGTTCTTGTTATTTTTAATGAAGACAATAGTAGCGATCGCATTGCTTCTCTTCTCGAAGAAATTGTTTTAGATTACCAAAAGCACGGCGAAAAAGTTCGGGCAAAATCTTTCTCTAAAACCCCAAATGATGCTGTTGCCAATGCCCAAGTGCAAAGCACAAAAGACTGGCATCTGATGGAAGTCAATACTGTCCTGGATGTCTTGAATGCTTCAAAAACAGCGGGATTATCTAGCGAGTTGGCAGCAGAAAACCTGAATAAATATGGTCCGAATCTCCTATCTGAAGCAGAAACCCGATCTCAATTGAGTATTTTAATAGACCAATTCAAATCTTTACCCGTTGCTTTACTGGGAGTGGCTGCTGGGGTCTCCATTTTCACTGGTGGGCTGGTCGATGCGCTAGTAATATTGGGCGTTATTGGTCTCAATGCCGCGATCGGTTATACAACAGAAAGCCAGTCAGAAAAAATTATTAATTCTCTCGCCAGTCGCGAGCAAACCTCGACTTGGGTTATAAGAGACGGCAAGCAGATAGAAATCCCCACACAAGAGGTTGTTTTAGGAGATATTTTAGTTCTAAAAAGCGGCAACTATGTCGCAGCAGATGGGCGATTAATCGAGGCAGAGAACTTGAGCGTCGATGAGTCTGCCCTTACTGGCGAGAGCATCCCCGTTACTAAAACAACGGCATCCCTGACAGATGAAGATGTTTATGTTTCCCTAGCCGATCGCACCAACATGGTTTATAAAGGAACGTTGGTCACTGGCGGTCAAGGGATCGCTGTGGTAGTGGCGACGGGGAAATCGACGGAAATGGGCAAAATCCAACAAATGGTTGGCGAGGCAAATGCGATGGAAACCCCTTTGTCGAGACAACTAGACGAGGTTGGATCTCAACTCGTCGCGATTGGGATGGTCATTTGTGGCGGTGTCTTTGGCATTGGCGTGCTGCGGGGATACGGTTTGGTGCAAATGCTCCAATCGTCCATCTCCCTGGCGGTTGCTGCGGTTCCCGAAGGATTGCCCACTATCGCCACGACAACCCTTGCCCTGGGCATCCAAGATATGAGGAAGCATAACGTCCTCGTCCGCAGTCTCAGCGCGGTAGAAGCTTTGGGTTCGGTACAGACTATCTGCATGGATAAAACCGGAACCATCACCGAAAACCGAATGTCAGTGGTCGAGATACACACAGGCAGCCGCTACATTAAGGTGTCTGATGGCGAATTTATCGCAGGGGAGGAGAAGATTAATCCCTATGCCGGCGAGGAACTGCTCAAGCTGATTCACGTATCGGTTCTGTGCAACGAAAGCGAAGTCAGCCAACAGCAAGATGGCGAGTATGCGGTCAAGGGTTCGGCAACCGAGAATGCCCTGATTTATATGGCGATTAGTGCTGGTACGAACGTTATCGAACTTCGGCAAAAGTATCCGCTGCTGCAAACCAACCCGCGATCGGAAAATCGCAATATTATGAGTACGGTTCATAGCGATCGCGATAATCATAAGTTGGTTGCGGTCAAGGGCAGTCCGGCAGAGGTGGTACGGATCTGCAAATATTGGCTGAAAAACGGTCGCGCGGTACCCTTAGAAGAAGAAGACAGGCAGGCGATCGAACTCGAAAACGATCGCATGGCAGGAAAAGCGCTGAGGGTGCTTGGGGTCGCTTATCGCCAGATCGATGAGGTCGATAATGGGAATGGGAATAACTACGAGTCAGACTTGACATGGCTGGGTCTTGTCGGTATGGCAGATCCCGTGAGAAAGGGAGTTAAAGAATTAATCGATGATTTCCATAAAGCGGGCATCGATCCGGTAATGATTACCGGGGATCAAAGCCCAACCGCCTACGCGATCGCAAAGGAGTTAGGGTTAACTAGAAGAGAGCAACTAGAAATCCTCGATTCAACTAACCTCAACAATCTCACTCCAGAGGCACTGACAGCACTTGCCGATAAAGTCGATGTCTTTGCCCGCATCAGTCCAAGTAATAAATTGCAAATCGTCCAAGCTTTGCAGGCAGCCGGAAAAGTGGTTGCTATGACCGGAGATGGCATTAACGACGCGCCCGCGCTCAAAGCCGCTCAAGTCGGCGTGGCAATGGGTAAAGGCGGTACCGACGCTGCGCGAGAGGTGGCAGACATTATCCTAGAAGATGACAGGCTCGAAACGATGATTATTGCCATCAGTCGAGGACGGACGATCTATAACAATATCAGAAAAGCGGTGCATTTTCTGCTAGCAACAAACCTGAGCGAAATCATGGTAATGACGACCGCAACCGCAGTCGGTCTGGGCGAACCTTTGAATGCGATTCAACTCCTTTGGCTCAATTTAGTTAGTGACATCTTCCCGGGTCTTGCCCTTGCCCTAGAACCGCCAGAGCCAGATATTTTAAGTCAGCCGCCCCGCAGCCCTGACGAACCGATTATCAAGGAATCCGACTTCGGGAGAATTGCCTTTGAGTCGGCAACGCTGACGGTAGGGACTTTATCGGCTTATGGGTATGGCATCCTCAGATATGGGATCGGTTCGCAGGCAAGTACGATGGCGTTTATGAGTCTGACGGCAGGGCAACTGCTGCATACTATTAGCTGCCGCTCCCAAGAACACAGTATTTTTAGTCGAGAAAAATTGCCAAATAATCCCTACTTAAATGCTGCCATAGCAGGCTCTTTTGCCATACAGCTCCTCGCGATCGCGATTCCCCCGCTCAGAAGCCTTTTGAAAATTACGCCCATCGATCTTGTCGATGGTGCCGTCATTAGCGGTAGTGCTGCGTTGCCCCTGCTAGTCAATGAAAGCACGAAGCGCGATCGCAAGATAGCAAGCGATAAAGATCGTGGGCAGGAGATTGAATAGCGATCCAAACTTACGTCGATTGAGGTGAAAAACGATGAAAAAAGACTTTATGTTCACATCTGAGTCCGTCACCGAAGGACATCCCGATAAACTTTGCGACCAGATTAGCGATGCTATCGTCGACCGTTTTCTCCAGCAAGATCCCTATGCCAGGATCGTTACAGAATGTGCTGTAGCGACGGGCATTGTTTTCATAGCCGCCAGATTTGAACCCAATGCCAATGTGGATTTTCCCAACGTTGCCAGACAAGTTATCGACCAGGTTGGCTACGCGCAAAAGGATTTTAATGCTAAGACCTGTAGCATTCTAACCAGCCTTACCGAATTTAAGCGAGAGCAAGACCGATTTTTTGACGAAAAAAATCTCTCTGACGAAGAAATAGAGCGAATTCCCGTCAAAAACCAAGCGACGGTATTTGGTTTTGCTTGCAATCAAACTCCCGTGTTGATGCCGTTGCCGATTTGGTTAGCTCACAAACTGGCAAGACAACTCAGCGAGGTGAGAAAGCAAAATCTACTCTCCTATCTCACCCCTGACGGCAAAACCCAAGTTGGCGTGGAATATAGAAATCGCAGACCTTATAGAATTCACAGCATTACAGTCATTGCCAGCCAAAATAAAAAATCAAAACCCGATTTCGAGCAACTCCAGGACGATATTCGCGAGACGGTCATTAAACCCATCTTTGAAGATGAAGATATCAGACCAGATCCACAAACCAGAATATTTGTCAACCCCGATGGACCGTTTGTTAAAGGAGGACCTGCCGTTCATTCGGGGCTAACGGGAAGAAAAAACGCGATCGATACCTATGGCGAGTACGCACAGCATAGCGGTTCGGCTTTGAGCGGCAAAGACCCAGTTAGAATCGATCGAGTGGGAGCCTATGCTGCTCGTTATGCTGCGAAAAATGTCGTGGCAGCAGGACTTGCCGATGAATGTGAGGTACAGCTTAGTTATTCTATCGGACTTGCAAGACCTGTCAGCATTCAGGTGGAAACGTTTGGCACCGGAAAAGTTTCCGAGGAAGAGATTGCCATCCTGCTTGAGAAGCATTTTGATTTCCGTCTGGCAGGAATCATTAAGCAGTTCGATTTGAGATACTTGCCCTCGCTCCATAAAGGCACGTTCTATAGAAAATTAGCAGTCTACGGTCATGTAGGCAGGATGGATATCGAACTGCCCTGGGAGAAAACAGATAAGGCGGCTGTTTTTTAAGCCGATTCCGGCGTTGGCAGAGAAGAAGGATGCATCAGTAGCTCTGCGGTAGAGCGCTTCTCCACCATCTCCCGCGTAATCAAACAGCGTTGAACATCCTTGCGGGATGGCAGTTCGTACATTACGTCCAGCATCAGTTCTTCGACGATTCCCCGCAAAGCTCTAGCGCCAGTTTTGCGACGATAAGCTTCCTGTGCGATCGCCCTCACCGCATCATGTCTAAATTCTAGTTGCACGTTGTCCATCTTCAAGAGTTTTTGATATTGCTTGACGAGGGCGTTGCGAGGTTGAGTCAAAATGGCGACTAACGTTTCTTCATCGAGCGGATCGAGGGATGCCATGACCGGAATGCGACCGACAAATTCGGGGATCATGCCATACTTAACTAGGTCGTCCGGTTCGAGCTGTTTGAGTAAATCTGCCGTTCGTTTCTCTTTAGAAGTCCCTTCTCCCGGACGCACAAAGCCCATCGACTTTTTGCCAAGTCGCTGTTCGACCATTTTGTCGAGTCCGACAAAAGCACCGCCGCAGATGAAGAGAATGTTACTGGTATCGATTTGGATGCAGTCTTGATAGGGATGTTTTCGTCCTCCCTGGGGCGGTACGTTGGCGACCGTTCCCTCCAGCATTTTCAGGAGTGCTTGCTGTACGCCTTCTCCAGATACGTCGCGAGTGATTGAGGGATTTTCGCTTTTGCGGGCAATTTTATCGATTTCGTCGATGTAGATAATTCCCCGTTGCGCTTCTTCTACATCTAAATCTGCTACCTGTAGCAGACGCAGTAGAATATTTTCTACATCTTCTCCCACGTATCCCGCTTCGGTGAGGGTAGTGGCATCTGCAACCGCAAAGGGAACGTCGAGAATTTTCGCCAGCGTTTGCGCGAGTAAAGTTTTGCCCGAACCCGTCGGTCCGATGAGCAGGATATTCGATTTTTGTAGCTCTACGGGGTCGTCTATAATGCCGCTTTTTCTGGCTTGAGAGACGCTGAGACGCTTGTAATGGTTGTAAACGGCGACCGAGAGAATTTTTTTGGCGTCGTCTTGTCCGATAACGTATTCGTCTAGGTATTTTTTGATTTCTCTCGGTTTGGGAATGCGATCGAAGTTGAGACGATCTCGATTGGCGCGTCGTTTGGCAGGATTCTCCTCCGACCGAGGCACGGACGAGGAAACCGAATTGGAAGCGTCCACCAGTTCCTCGTCTAAAATTTCGTTACATAACTCAACGCATTCGTCGCAGATGTAGACTCCCGGTCCGGCAATGAGTTTGCGTACCTGTTCCTGGGATTTTCCGCAGAACGAACATTTTAAATGGGAGTCGTATTTAGACATATTCATTTTAGTGATGTAACGGGAATGGTTGGATCGGAAAGGGTCGGGCGAGAGATAACGCGATCGATCAGACCGTATTCTTGGGCTTCTTGAGCGGACATGTAGAAATCGCGTTCGGTATCGGTAGCAATTTTCTCGTATGGCTGACCTGTGTGGATAGCAAGAAGTTCGTTTAGCCTTTGTTTCATGTAGAGAATTTCTCTAGCCTGAATTTCGATTTCTACGGCTTGTCCTTGGGCGCCGCCGATAGGCTGATGGATCATCAACCTCGCACTGGGCAAAGCCATGCGCTTTCCTTTGGCACCGCCCGATAGCAAAAACGCGCCCATACTAGCAGCTAATCCGAAACAAATGGTAACGACATCCGGGCGAACTTGCTGCATGGCATCGTAGATGGCAAAGCCTGCGTACACCGATCCTCCAGGGGAGTTGATGTATAGCTGGATGTCTTTTTCTGGATCTTCGGCATCTAAATATAACAACTGTGCCACGATCGAATCGGCAACCTTGTCGTCAATTGGGGTTCCCAGAAAAACAATCCGCTCTCTGAGCAGTCGCGAGTAGATATCAAAGGCTCTCTCTCCCAATCCAGACTGTTCCACGACCATGGGAATAACGTTCTCAATGTCGTTGGGACTTTGAGAGTAGATATCCCAAGAACAATAGCTGGTGATTGAAGATTGGTGCGATCGCGATTGAACCATAAACTTAGGAGCTAAGCTCGAAGCAAAAATTTGTATCTTAACTAAAGGTGATTGACTTAGTGCCTCTGGTTTTTTAGATAAGAAGACCGAACTAACCAATTTACCTTCTGACAACATTATGCCTTAAGCGATCGCGAATTGGGTATAACCGGAAAGGATGAAGGAGATAGGAAGGATGTACGAACCCAACACGTCGCGGAGGCGCGCAGGCGGGAAGGAATTCTCCTGCGTCCGCTCTTGAAGCGCCGTTCTCTACTCCTAACCGATCCATCTTTTATATCCTTCATTTCAATTCCTTTTTTTATTCTTCTTTTTATTCTTCCTCTGTCTGGGTTGAGGCTGCTTCAGTTCCCTCTTCTTCGGATTTTGCTGCTTCTTCAAGCGTTCCTTTGGGAACTAATTCTACTGTTGTTTTTTCTTCAAGCCAATCGAGGGTTTTTTCGACGAGCAAGTCTTCTTGTACCATGTCTCGCAAACGCTCTAGATCGATCTCGCGATCGCTAAATTTTTCTCTGAGTTCTTTAATCTTGGCTTCTACTGCTTCTGCTTCCGATTCGATCGATTCGACTTTGGCAATTTCTTTAAGGATTAGGGTTTGTTTGAGGCGCTCTATAGCTTCAGGACGAGAATTTTCCCGCATCCGAGGAATGCTCTGTGCATTGAATAGCTGCTTGATATCAACGCCAAGCTGCTGCATCTGCATTGCCGTCTGAGTCAGAATCGCGTTAACTTCTTCCTGAATCATCGTATCCGGCAGATCGACCGTGCAGTTTTTGAGCAATTCTGCTATGATTGCCGAACGGATGCTGTTTTTCGTTTCTTGTTTGGCTTTTTCTCGATATTGTTTCTCCAGAGATTCCCTTAGCTGTGCCATCGTCTCGAATTCGCTTACCTCTTGGGCAAAGTCATCGTCTAACTCTGGCAGTTCTTTTGCTTTGAGTTCTTTGAGGGTAATGCTAAAGATGACGGCTTTTCCGGCTAAATCTTCTCGCGGATAATCTTCTGGGAAAGTTACGGAAATTTCCTTAGTTTCCTCCGGCTTCATGCCGACAATTCCTTCGACCATTCCCTCGATGAAGCGTCCTTGCTCCATTTCGACTTTTAAATCCGTTCCTTGAACGCCTGGAATGGGTTCGCCTGCTTCTCCTGACTCTGTAACTGTGCGTCCTTGATAGTCAACAATTGCTACGTCTCCCATTTGTGCCCCACGTTCTTCGACGGGAACTAGAGTCGCTTGCTGGATGCGGCGTTGTTCTAGCCAATCCTCGATTTCTTTGGGATCGTAAACGCTCTCTTCTGCTTTCACTGTCAGACCTTGATACTGTCCCAGTTCTACTGTTGGCGGTACGTCAACGGAGGCAGAGAAAGTCAATGGTTCTCCAGGTTCGTATTTTTGAATTAATTCGTCAAAATTTGAGCGTAATTTGTAATTTCCTAGCGATTCAATCGATTCTTGCTTTATTGCTTCTTCTAAGGCTTTTTGAACAATCTCTTCTAAGGCTGCTGCCTTGATTTGCTTCGAGCCGATTCTTTGCAGCAGCACTTGACGAGGAACTTTTCCCTTGCGAAACCCAGGAATGTTCGAAGAGCGAGCAAGGTTTTGTATCACTTTTTCGTAGGTATTTTTCGAGGTTTCAGCCGAAATTTCGATTTCCAAGCCAATTTGACTGTCAGGAAGTTTTTCCTGGGTTACTTTCATCGACGTTCCTAAATTTAGACAACTACAATAACTGTTTCGGAATTGACGAGCGGCGATCGCGTTAACGAATTAAATAAACAAACACCGCTCGTGATATCCTAGTGAGGCAACTATCCATCAAACAAGGCAGGAAAGTCGCATTGGCGTTTAGCCTTGCCTGATGGATTTCTTGTGTCGCTCTATTCACCTATTTGATAATAGTACACTCAAAGATATCTCATTGTGGCTAGATTAAAGTTTTCTAGATTGTTAAGATAGCGAAGATCGGTTGGCAAGAACAGAGAAACTTTGAGGCAAAATGAAAACAGCTATCTCAAGCGACCCCGACTTAAAAAAAATTAATTAAATTTTTTTAAGAAAGACCCTCTCTAGAGATTGAAGAAAATTAAAGCATTAAAATCCGACTACAAGAGATGCGATCGCTAACAAGTGGAGAAAAAAATTTGTCACACAGAGTCAATGTCGCCATTCTTGGCGCAACGGGAGCAGTTGGTACAGAATTACTCGAACTTTTAGAAAGTCGTCAGTTCCCAGTTGCCAACCTAAAACTTCTTGCTTCGCCTCGTTCGGCGGGAACAACTCTACCGTTTAGGGGAGAGAATCTTCCCGTCGAGGCAGTAAGCGAGGATTCCTTCCAAGGCGTAGATATCGTATTAGCCTCTGCGGGCGCTTCCACCTCCAAAGCTTGGGCAAAAACGATTGTTGAATCAGGGGCAGTAATTATTGATAACTCCAGCGCTTTTCGCATGGATTCCCAGGTGCCTTTAATCGTTCCAGAAATTAACCCAGAAGCTGCCGCCCAGCATCAAGGCATCATTGCCAATCCCAACTGTACGACAATCTTAATGGGAATGGCAATATTTCCCCTCCACCAAGTCCAGCCAATCAAACGTATCGTAGTATCTACCTACCAATCGGCTAGCGGTGCGGGTGCGAGAGCGATGGAAGAGTTAAAAGCCCAAGCGAAAGCGATTCTAGAAAACCAGACTCCCTCGACGCAAGCTTTTCCTTATCCTTTAGCATTTAATTTATTTCCTCACAATTCTCCCCTCAACGAAGAAGGTTATTGCGAGGAAGAGATGAAAATGATTCGAGAAACTCGCAAGATTTTCAACGTACCTCAGTTGCTAATTACGGCAACTTGCGTTCGGGTTCCCGTACTCCGCGCCCACTCAGAAGCGGTTAATCTAGAATTTAGTCGTCCATTTGCGCCACAGCAAGCCAGAGAAATTCTCGCTTCGGCACCGGGAGTAAAACTGGTAGAAGAGTGGCAGGCAAATTACTTTCCGATGCCGATTGATGCAACGGGCAAAGATGAAGTGTTCGTGGGTCGAATTCGTCAAGATTTATCTCATCCTTGTGGGTTAGAATTGTGGCTCTGCGGCGATCAAATTCGCAAGGGAGCAGCCTTAAATGCGGTGCAGATTGCCGAATTATTGATCGAAAAAAATCTTCTCAAATCATCGACTTCAGCAGTTTCTGTTTAGCCAGAAAGTTTATTGACTACTATTAATCAACCCAAAATTCAAAATCGAATGAACGATCGCAACTTTGGACGAGTAATCACCGCGATGGTGACTCCTTTTGACGAACGGGGCAATGTCAATTATGAAGTCGCCGAAAGATTAGCCGATTATTTAGCGACTCATGGCAGTGATGGATTGGTCGTCTGCGGGACGACTGGCGAATCGCCAACACTGACATGGGAGGAAGAATATCAACTCTTTCAAGTAGTCAAAAAAGCCGTTGGCGACAGGGCAAAAATCATTGCCGGAACGGGATCGAACTCGACCAAGGAAGCAATTGAAGCTACTAAAAAAGCAGCCGAATTGGGTTTGGACGGTTCCTTGCAGGTCGTGCCATACTATAATAAACCTCCCCAAGAAGGATTATACGAGCATTTCCGGGCGATCGCGCGGGCTTGCCCCGACCTACCTTTGATGCTCTACAATATTCCGAGTCGCACGGGACAAAATCTTTTGCCAGAGACAATTGCTAAATTGGCAGAGATAGAGAATATTGTCGCTGTCAAAGAAGCAAGCGGGAATCTAGAGCAAGCCTGTCAGATTCATCGCCTGACCCCTCCCTCATTTGCTATTTACTCAGGCGATGATTTTCTTACCCTTCCCCTACTCACCGTAGGAGGAGTCGGCGTAGTCAGCGTGGCGAGCCATTTGGTAGGCGAGCAACTGCAAAAGATGATACAAGCCTTTGAAACGGGCAATGCAACGCTTGCAAAAGAGATTAACATCAAGCTCTTTCCTTTATTTAAAGTGCTTTTTTGTACGACTAATCCCATTCCTGTCAAAGCCGCGTTAAACTTAAAAGGCTGGCAAGTTGGAGGGCTACGACTGCCTCTTTGCGAAATATCACCTAATTTAAAACAAAATTTAGAAGGCGTTTTACAAAGTTTGTCTCTAATCTAATCATGTTTTCTCAGATTCTGCTCTCAAGTTCTCTGGAAAAACAATTAAATATAAAGCAATTTTTTAAGTAAAAGTAGAAGATATTTTTATAAAAGTGATTGGATTCTTTTAGATTCTGATATTTATAATTTATCTGGGTTTGTCAAACAATATTTAATAAGTCTTATTGACAAAAAATTCCTATTCTTCAACTCAATATTGGCACACTATTAAGGAGGAAAATGAATCAAAACGGAAATCAACCCAATCTAAAAATTATCCCCCTCGGAGGACTGCACGAAATTGGAAAAAATACCTGCATATTTGAGTATGACGATGAAATTCTGCTATTAGACGCAGGAATCGCCTTTCCGACAGAGGATATGCACGGGGTCAATATCGTTCTGCCCGACATGACCTACCTGAGAGAAAATCGCCACAAAATTAAAGGGATGATTGTCACTCATGGGCATGAAGATCACATTGGTGGAATTGCCTATCACCTCAAGCAATTTGACATTCCAATTATCTATGGTCCTCGCCTAGCCATGGCTTTATTGCAGGACAAATTAGAAGAGGCAGGGGTAGCCAATCGCACGACGCTGAAAACCGTTCGACCTCGCGAAATAGTCAGAGTCGGACGCTCGTTCGTTGTAGAATTTATCCGCAATACGCACTCGATCGCCGATAGCTTTAGCGTCGCCATTCATACGCCTATCGGAGTCATCATTCACACAGGGGATTTCAAGATCGACCATACCCCCGTCGATGGCGAGTTTTTCGACCTGCAAAAATTAGCCGAACACGGAGAAAAAGGCGTATTATGCCTCCTAAGCGATTCGACAAACGCCGAAGTCCCCGGAAATACCCCCTCGGAGCAATCGGTCTATCCCAATCTCGATCGCGTCTTCGCCCAAGCGTCCGGACGGTTAATGATTACGACCTTTGCTTCTTCGGTTCATCGCATCAACATCATTCTCCAACTGGCGCAGAAACACAATCGCAAAGTGGCAGTAGTGGGGCGATCGATGCTTAACGTGATTGCCCATGCTCGCAATTTGGGCTACATTAAATGTCCCGACGATATCTTTGAACCCCTAAAAGCAGTTCGCAATTTGCCCGACGAGAAAGTCTTGATTCTGACAACGGGATCTCAAGGAGAACCTTTAGCAGCAATGACGCGCATCTCCAAAGGGGAACATCCTCAAATCAAAATCCGTCAGGGAGACACGGTAGTCTTTTCTGCCAATCCGATCCCAGGCAATACGATTGCGGTAGTTAATACGATCGACCGCTTGATGATGCTGGGAGCCAATGTCATTTACGGACGCGACAAAGGCATTCACGTATCGGGTCACGGCGCTCAAGAAGAACAAAAACTGATGCTGGCGCTGACGAAACCCAAGTTCTTTATGCCAGTCCACGGAGAGCATCGCATGCTGGTCAAACACGCCCAGATGGCTCAAAGCATGGGCATTCCGCCAGAAAATACAGTCATTGTCAGGAACGGGGATATAGTCGAGTTAGGAGCCAATCGCATTGCCATTGTCGGTCAAGTGCCTTCCGGACTGCAACTGGTTGATAGCGCTGGCGTGGTTCACGACAATATCATGCAAGAGCGGCAGCAGTTGGCAGAAGATGGCGTGGTGACAGTAGCTGCTGCCGTCGATTGGGACGGCAAACTCATGGCACAGCCAGAAGTTCATCTCCGGGGGGTGGTCACAACCGTCGAGCGATCGCTCCTACAACAACTCATCGCCAAGACGATCGAGCGAATTTTAAGCGAGCGTTGGAACGAATTATTCAGCCAAAACGCCAACGGAGAAGCAATCGAGGTCGATTGGACGGCTTTTCGAGAAGAAATTGAGAATAACCTGCAACGACTCGTCCGACGAGAACTGCAAAGCAGCCCGTTAGTAGTATTCCTACTACAAACACCAGATCCTACGCCAACGAGAACTTATCGACGACGGCGATCGACCGCATCTGTAGTTTCGCCAGAGCAATCTCTATCTCCAATTAATAATTGAGCCGATTGTTTCTAGAACATTATGATATCTCCATCACAACCCAATTTCGACGGTCACTCCTCAACTCAGATCCGAGAAATTCAGGAACTCGCCCTGACTATTTCTGCCAAAAACCTCAACCCCGCCATGTTAAGCGAGGATTTTCTCAAATTTAGCGGCATCGTTCCCAACGACTGGGAATTAGGAAAACAGCCGATTTTGTCTCCAAACTTCTCTCAAGTCAGCTTTCAAAATGGCATTAGCGTTGTTTCTCAAACCCGGACTGTTAGTTTTGCACAGACTATTGACACGCGAGGGGCACAAGAGCCTAGAGTGCCTCAAATCGCCCGTAAATATATCGATAAACTGCCCCACGCTGAATACCAAACCCTTAGCATCAGCACGAAAAGCATCGTCCCTTTTTCCGGCGGTCAAGATGCAGCTAGAAAATATATTACCGGGACGCTTCTGGCTGCCGGCCCTTGGCTAGACTTGGGTCAAGCTCCCGTACAAGCAGGAATTAACTTGTCGTACCAGTTAGAGGGCTGTCAATTTAGCCTGGGCGTTAATGAAGCTAGAGTACACATAGGCGAGCAAGTTGCAATTCCCGCGATCTTGTTTGCTGGCAGCTTTAATTACGCGATCGCTAGCGAACTCGAACGACTCAAGCAATTAACCCAATGCATTGACAAATGGCGATCGGATTGGGAGATGTTTAACGAAATCATTCGTCAATGGTTTTTTAAACAAGGCAAACAGAAATTCGGACAAATGGAGCAAGAAAGCTTATTTCCTGGTAATTAAAGGGAATTGGGGATTGTTCATTTGTCCCTTGTCATTAGTCATTGGTCATTGGTCTTTTGTTAGTGGTTAGTGGTTAGTTGTTAGTAGTTAATTGTCTCCCAGTCTCAAAAGTCTCCCCGTTCCCCCGTCTCCTACTTCTTAATCTTCCATCTTGCCTTACTCTTTTGCTTCCACCGAGCGATCGCCTTTTGGGCATCTTGATATAAATGGGTGTCTGAAGGGATAAATTGGGCTGTTTCGATCGCCTGCCTCAGATTGCCTTCGGCAGCATGGGAAATAGCCAGGAAGTAAATCTTTTGGCTCCAGTTATTCATAAACTGACGAGCTTCCATATAGCCCGGTTGTTCGGGTGGAATTTGGCGCAGGAGGGCGATCGCTCGGCTATAAGTGGCGGCTTGGGAAGGATTAATTAGTTTTCTGGCTGTCTCGATTGCGGCTTTGGTGGCTTGTTGTTGCTTTTGTAAGGTTTCCCAGAGCCGAATTTTCTGTCGAGCCGTTTGAGAAAGACTTGCGCGATCGCGGGGAACCAGTTCTGCCGCCGCGATCGCCCTTTGAAAATCTCCCGTTCGCGCCCGTCCTTCGGCAATGTCGAGTATAATTTGACTCCAGCGATCGATGTCAGCTCGCGCCTGTTGATAAAAAGGCTCGCCCGGTTTTAATTGGCGAACCGAGCCAATGGCTCGATTAAAATCTGAGGCTTGGTTAGCTTTCAGGAAAATTGTGGCACGATTTAAGATTTCTTGCTCGCTTTTAGATCCTGCTTGGATAGGAGTCTCGGTTTCTAAAATCTCTACTGCTCGCTCGGATATAGAGGTTGGCTGTCTCATTTGGAGCAGTTGAAAAACGACGACGATCGTCAGCAGCGACGGAAGTAGGCTAGATGCCAATCCCAAGAAAAACCATTTAAATTGGCTTATTTTACTAATAATTGGCAATAAATCTATTTTTATGTTGATATTTGCTCGTTTGTCGTCGCTGGGAAGATTGATGTTTAATGGAGAATAAAAGGCAGGGCGATCGGGCAGTTTTGGGAGGGCGATCGCAGCGACTTTAGTGGTTATCGGCGAGTCGGCAGTCGCCCTCTTAAGTGATATAGGCTGTGAGAAAAGAGTCCTACTAGAGGAAAAAGTCGTCATCCGCATGCGATCGCGCTCCTCGATCGGTTTTGCTTTTTCCAGGAGAGGATAATGGCTAGCTTCTGGGCTAGGACTGATAACAACAGGAGTTTGAGTAGGTTGCCAGAGATCGAGGCTAAATTCTGGCAGGCGATCGCGTAGATATTGCTCTAACTTTGCTAAGGTAATATTTTGGCGATAGTGACGGAGTGCTTCTACAAGGGCAGTGGCCAACATTCCCCGACCCAAACTCGCCGATTTATCGCCATGGGAAGATACAATCAGAGAGATTTTCATTTGTTTTGCCAAAGCGATCGCCTGTTGCCCCACCATCGCGTCTCCCATTCCCCTGAGATCGAGTACGACTAAAATTCTAGCTGTCCCTTGTTGAATGAGAGATTCAAACAGCGATCGCATGGCGATTCCTGTCCCCGGAATATCCTTGAGATTGCCATCGATAGGCATAAGGTAATCTTCTCCTTGGTAACTTATTCCATAGCCACTGAAAAAGAACCAGAGAGGGGAAGATGAGGGAGAGTTTCTAATTTCTAACCAACTGATTAGATTCTCTCGATTGGGATAGGTAGAGCGATCGAGAAACCGAGGAGATGCGTCTGTTAATAGCAGGGCTTGTCGAACTGAAATTTTTGCCTCTTCGACCAAACATTGATAGAGGATTCGCGCGCTAGCTTCAGCAGAATTTAGGGGGGGAAAAAAATGATAGCGATCGATACCGATAGCGATACATTGATAATTTTCCATCTGACAAATCGACTCCTCAACGCCTAAAATAAGAAAGCTGTCGATTGAAAAATATAAGTAGTAACTATGGCTGTTCCTAAGAAGAAAACCTCAAAATCCAAACGCGACCAGCGCAGAGCACACTGGAGACGACAAGCCGCCCTACAGGCTCAAAAAGCCCTTTCTCTAGGCAAATCGGTTCTCACCGGACGTTCCAGTTTTGTTTATCCTCAAGATGAAGATGAGGAAGAGGAGAACGAGTAAGCATAGTTAGGAGTTCAAGGTTCGGAGTGATTATTTTTCAATTCCGAATCCCGAACTCCAGTACTTGATTTTCATGACCCCAAAGAAGTTTCGTTGTTCCATCAACCGCTTTGCAAGGTATGTTAGGGAATTTTTTTAAAAAACCAGAAGCAGCAGATGCAGATAGCGATCGCGTTCCACCCGGTCAATATTTGACCAATGGCTTTCCCGTTCTTACCTATGGAGATACGCCTCACATTAGTACCAATGAGTGGCAATTTCGCGTCTTTGGCTCAGCTGAACCCAAAACCTTTACTTGGTCTGATTTTATGAGCTTACCCCAACACGAATTTACTAAAGATTTTCACTGCGTCACTCGTTGGTCAAAGTTGGACGTGCAATGGACAGGGATCAAAGTTACTGACTTCATGAAACTCGTAGAACTCGATCCCAAAGCCACTCATGTCATGCAGCATTGCTACGGGGGATATACGACTAACCTACCCCTAGAAGATTTTTTGCGCCAAGAAAATTTCTTCGCTCACAAATTGTTCGGAGAACCCCTACCCGCCGACCACGGAGGTCCTATGCGCCTGGTCGTTCCCCATCTCTATGCTTGGAAAAGTGCCAAGTGGATTAACGGATTGGAGTTTCTCGACCATGACGAATTAGGATTTTGGGAACGCAACGGATATCACCGACGGGGAGATCCCTGGAAGGAAGAACGGTACGGAGGCATTTGAGCTGTCGGGCCTCTCGAATGCTCATTGAGGTGACATGTCGCTTCTAGGAGACGAGAAGCCAGCGTGCTTTGCCTTAAGCCAACCGAAAATAGTATAATTAGAAGTCCTGGGTTATTTTAAATATTTCTAAAATCTAGCTCATTAGGAGAGACGATGGCAAAACGAGTGCAAATCGTGTTGAATCAAAATGTCAGCAAGCTCGGTAAAACCGGAGATTTAGTAGAAGTTGCCCCTGGCTATGCTCGTAACTACTTGCTGCCAAGAGGCATAGGCGTTATTGCCACCCAAAGCATTCTCAAACAAGTCGAGCAAAGAAAAGAGAAAGAAAGACAGCGCCTGATTGCAGAAAAACAAGAGGCAGAAGCTCGCAAAACGGCCTTACAGACTATTGGACGCTTTGTTATCAAAAAGCAAGTAGGTGAAAAAGAGGCAATTTTTGGGACGGTAACCGCCCAAGAAGTAGCAGATGCAATTAAAGAAAATACGGGTCAAGAAGTAGACCGTCGCGGCATTACCCTGCCAGAGATCGGCAAAACTGGCTTCTACAAAGCTACCGTCAAACTTCACCCCGAAGTGACTGCCGAGATCGAAATTCAAGTAGCTCCTTTATAAACAATTATCAGTTATCAGCGATCGGTAAGCCAGCAACTGGTCGCCGATCGCCGATTAAAGTGTACTCGAATCAAGACTTTTGGCTTCTCCTGGCGTGAGAGGCAAGTGCAAGCCGCATTCTTGTTTGAGACCATTAAAACGGGTATCTCGTTCGTTGGTATCGTCAGCCGTTAACGGACGGCTGGAATGCCAATCGCCTACCGAGACATACCCCAGATCGAAGAAGGGGTGATAGGGAAGATTGTAGGCGGTCAGGTATTCGTATATATCTTTAGCACTCCAATAAAGAATCGGCAGAATCTTATACCGCTCTCCTTGCATGCCTACCCGTTGTAAAGTCTTGCGATGGTCGGTTTGTTCGCTTCTCAAACCAGCCAACCAAGCAGTTGCCTTCAGTTCTCTCAAAGCGCGTTGCATCGGTTCGACTTTGCGGATTTGGTCGTAGCGGTTGAGCGACTCGACATCATTTTGCGCCCAGAGTCTGCCGTAGAGCGCTTCCATGCGAGCGGGACTGATGGGAGATTGATAAACTTTCAGGTTTAGCTTTAAGCGTTCGGTTAATTGTTCGGCAAATTGATAGGTTTCGGCTGGTAAATAACCCGTATCTACCCAGATAATCGGAATATCGGGCACGATTTGAGTCACCAGATGAAGCATGACGGCAGCTTGAATGCCAAAGCTAGTACTCATTACCAAACCATTTCCAAAGGTATCTGCCGCCCACTCAATAACTTGCTCGGCTGTAGCGTCGGCGAGCTGCCGATTGATGGCTTCTAAATCTAGATTGGGCTTTTCCTTTGGCGATGGCTCCGAGCTTTGGTTGTTTGGTTCGCTACCTTGAAGCGTACTGGGAACCCAAGTCATTCCAGCTTTAGCCGGTTGTGGGTGGGAGTCAATCGGGTTCAAATGTGGCATGCTTGCTATTTTTTCCCCTTATTGTAGACTGTGGTGGCGCAATCTTAAATTTTGTAGCTTTTGGTTCGTTTTTGCAAGTCTGAGGATTCTGACTCTATCTTTATATTGTAGTGCGATGGATGAAGAACCCCTAATTGTTTAGATTGAATTTAGCCAATGCTCGTACGATCTCAGTGGCTGATGCAGAATCTACTAGATAAAGCTTGAAAGTATTTTCGCGACTCAAGTAGGCTGCATAGGAAGATTGGAGATAAGGGCTATAGTTAGCGTCATCGGCGACGTAGACCTCGAAGAAGGCTAGACCCATCGCGTCGGCATAGTTATCGATGAGGATGGGATCGGGGAAAGTTAGATTGGGCAAAGAATTAAGCAGTTGGCTAGCGCCAGCATCCAATTGAGAAAAATCGACGTGTGCCTGTCCTTCTGCTACAGCAAGATATTTGTTGGGCGCACTCAGCCAAGGAAAAGAACGAATCTGCTCGAAAACGGCTGGCGTAGCGGGATCGTAACTGCCTGCCACGACCAAAACCGGAATTTGAATTTGACTTAACCCTTGGGGTCCGAAGATGCTGCTGTTGACTGGGTTGACGGCAATGACTGCTTTAACTCGCGGATCTTTGAAATTATAGTTTCTTCTCGGTAATGCTAGGGCGCGGCACTGAAGTAGCAGGGATAAATTAGGATCCCAGTCGGGAGCATCGCAGGATTTTTTTAAATTGTCAAAATCAATTTGGGCGCCCGCCACGGCCAACGCCGTATAACCGCCAAAGGAATGCCCCAAGACTCCTACCTCTTCTAAATTTAGCCTTCTTGCAAATTCGGTGCGATCGCGCTTCTGGAGTTCATCGATGATAAAACTAATATCGAGCGGGCGATCGATAAATTCATCGAGACTAAAAATGTCTCGATAATAGCCCGCCAAGGTTTCCTGAAATCGGGTAAAGTCGCTGCCAGGGTGCTGGGGCAGAGCAACGAAATAGCCATGGGACGCTAAATGTTCGGCGCGGGCGCTAAAGTCTTTGGGTCTGGAGCCTAATCCATGGGACATAATAACGACAGGAGTTTTTTCGGGTCGCCATCGTTGAGGTTTGTAGAGATAGACGGTTAACGTGCGATCGCGGTTTTCATCTCTAAGCGTCAGAACTTGTTTTTCGACCCCATAGGAACCGCGAACTCTCAGGTCGGGCAAAGCGGCAAAGTTTACGGGCTGCTCTTTTCTGGCTTTTCCGTCCGACAACTGGCTGACTTCTTCGACCAGCGCTGCCGTCACCTCGACTGCCCGTTGCACTTTTTCGGCAACCGCGAAAATCTCATCGGTGTCGAGTTGTATGTCGGTCGGAAACTTGCGCAGAAAGTTAAGAAGCGTCAGCCCTTCAGAATCGCTTGCCGCTTGAAAAAGTGCCCCTCGCAGGGGGTATTTCCCATTGCGCCCGCCTGGCGTTCTAATCAACTGACCGATGCCCTCAAGAATATCTTCTCCGATTGAAGTCTTGAAAAAGCGATACAATTGGACGGGATTGAGTTCGGAGCGTTGTAGCAGAGCTTCGCGAAATTGCTGGCGTTGTTCGGGGTTAACGTCTCCCAAATAAAAGGCTAATTCTTGATTAATCGTGCCATCCCTGGCAAATTGTTCGAGGGAATCAACCCGAATCGACAATCTGAGCGGTCCGTAGTTAAAATGAATACGCTCGGCTGCCTCTAGGGGAATCGCGATCGCACAAATCGCCCCTAAAAGTAGGGAACCTATCCAAGGTAACGGAGAAAATAACCTGCCTGGCTTGGCGCTATGCTTCGATCGATAGCTTGAGGGATTTTTCACGCAGTTAGCTTCAGATTGGGTAAGTTGCTACTCGAAAAAGTATAGATAACGATTGAGCGATCGCGATGCATCTCAAGACCCAATCTTATCGATGCGATCCTCGCGCTGCCCCAGTTCGGTTCGATCGCTGAGTTTAATCTCGATGGCTTATCCCGCCAACCGTTGTTCTGCGGCTTGAGCTAATTCTGAAGCGACGCGATCCGAATAGGGTTTAATCCACAACCACACCAACGGAGATAGCCAACCTTTTAGGGTAACCGAATAGGAGATATAGGTTCCGCACAGTGTCGATTCTATCTGGTAAGTAATTTTTTGTTCCATGCCTGGAATGGCTAAAACGCGAAGGCTCAATAACTCTCCCGGACGAACGTTTTCGACAAATAGCCTGATGGGAATCGGCGTTAGACGAGTCACCACCTGATAGATTAAACCGGGTTTGGCGATCGAGCCATTGGGCGCATTAGTGCTCGAAAAAAGCGGATGCCAGGAAACGTCGGCAATATTAATTAATTTTTGCCACAAAACGTCGATTGGAGCCGTACTGACAACGCGGTAGGTCTTAAATAAAGAAAACTTACAGAATAGTCTTCCTTTAGCAGCAACGAGTTTGAAAGAAAAGTTAAGAATCACGTTAAGCCTCCCGCAATTATGCCTGGGCAAATTATTTATTTTAGAAGATTTAGAAGATCGAGATAGCAGTAAGTATGCTTTTATTAAGATAGTTTAGTAATGTCTAGTTTAACTATCACACAAGCCGTAAATTTATTAAGAGCGACCAGGCGATCGCTGAGAATAGATAACCGATAACAGATATTATGACCGCGATAACAACAGACGCAACAACCTCTCCTGACGCTTCAATTCCTCCGGCTGATGCGAAAACAAGAGTCAGCCAATTTATGAAAGCACTACAAGATGAGATCTGCAATGCCCTCGAAAACCTCGATGGCGCGAGCCAATTTCGCGAAGATAGTTGGGAAAGAGAAGAAGGAGGCGGCGGGCGATCGAGAGTTCTCCGAGAAGGCGGCGTATTCGAGCAAGCGGGAGTAAATTTCTCTGAGGTTTGGGGAAAGCAACTACCGCCTTCTATCTTAAAACAACGACCCGAAGCCGCAGGACATGGATTTTATGCTACGGGAACCTCTATGGTTCTGCATCCTCGCAATCCTTACGTTCCTACCGTACACCTCAATTATCGCTACTTTGAGGCGGGTCCGGTTTGGTGGTTTGGCGGAGGGGCAGATTTAACGCCCTATTACCCTTTTGCTGAAGATGCAGCCCATTTTCACCGCACGCTCAAGCAAGCTTGCGATAAACACCATCCCGAATATTATCCCGTGTTTAAGCGCTGGTGCGATGAATATTTCTACCTCAATCATCGCCAAGAAATGCGAGGGATTGGCGGAATTTTTTTCGATTATCAAGACGGTCGAGATCCCCTCTATCGGGGCCCTCACCCAGAGAAAGCTGCCGCAATTTACAGCGCTCAATTGCCTTCCCAACAACCCTGCACTTGGGAGCAATTGTTTGCCTTTGTAAGCGATTGCGGACGGGCATTTCTGCCCGCCTACGTGCCGATTGTAGAGAAACGGCGAGGAATGGAATATGGCGATCGCGAACGTCAATTTCAACTCTATCGTCGCGGACGCTATGTAGAATTTAACCTCGTTTACGACCGAGGCACGATTTTTGGGTTGCAAACGAATGGACGCACGGAATCAATTTTGATGTCTCTACCGCCGCTAGTGCGTTGGGAATACTGTTACCAACCCGAACCGAATACACTGGAAGCCGAGTTATACGAAATATTCCTTAAACCCCAAGACTGGGCGAATTGGCAGTCGTCTTAGGAATCCCTTGATGTTGCAGAGCTGATTGACTGACAAATCTTTGTCCCCCTCATCCCTAAATCCCTTCTCCCACAAGGGGTGAAGGGACTTCAGGCCAAAGTCTTAGGTTGAAAGCTTCTCTCCCTCTCCCAGAGAGGGGTTGGGGTGAGGGCGATTTGAGTTTTGTCAGTCAACCAGGTTGCAGAGACGTTCCCTGGAACGTTTCTATCAGTTTATTGGCGCACGTCGGCGGACTTGGTTCCTGACGTCAGCAGGCGTTTCCGTCCTTCCATATCGCTTTGCTCCGAGGAGTTAGATAGATAGATTTTTGGCGATCGCTCGTATAGAATTTGAGCGACGTAGACGGTGGCGATCGTTTGAACGATTCCCATGACGATAAACAAAGAATTAAACGAAAAGGAACTGACAATTAGTCCGCCTAACAATACGCCAATTCCTGTTACGATCTCCGATTGTCCGTCGGCAAGCGCCCAAACGCATCCAGAAGATTTTTTCTTACGTCCATGATTTTCATAACGTTCGTACTTTGCATATAAAGCATTCCAGGTTGGAGTAGACAAAGCCGATGCAACTCCTACACCAATTTGTACGACTAATAATTCACTTTGAGAGGAGACCAATAGGTAAGCAAAAGTAAAAATTGCATTTAAGGCATAGCCTATAGTCATCAGTTTTTCTTTACTAATAACTTTGTCGGCAATCTTACCAACAAAAACAGTAAAGATACCGGAGGCAATGAGATAAGCTGCCCAAACCCCAGAGATCTCAAGAATATCGCCGCCAACTTTTTTAGCAAATACGGCAAAAAGTGGGGCAAACATTCCTTCCCCCAGATACCAAATATTGCTACTGTAGAGCAAAATTTTGAGTTGTCTGTTTAACATGAAACTCTCTTCAACTCTTTAAAACGCTTGGAACGGTTGTAATAACAAGTTAATACCGAGTCTGTGGCGGCTTTTTCCTCTGCAATAGCATTAACTTTCGCCATCGCGCCAGCTATATTTTCGGATTTTTTCCTGGTGCAATGGATCGAGGGAATTTATATAAAATTCATTGAGTTTTCGCTCGAGTTCGTCTAAGACCCAAATAATCGTTCCTTTAGGGATAAATTGGGTGGCAAAAACACCATTACCTATTTTCTCACTGACAAAACCTAGTCGGGTATGAGGATGCATCATAAAGTTAATCAAAGCTAAATAATTTATCCGATTGATTGAGATAAGGCATCAAGATATTACGATGATTTCATGGATCGTACTTGACTTTTGTCAGACCAAAATTCTCTGTTTTCGTTGCTAGATTTAGCCTAGTAACGAAGGTTAGAGATAGCGCTAAAAACATAACTTTAACTACCTTAAAGAAGGCGGTTCTAATTTAAACTGAGGTTAAGCTTTTTATATCTATCGTAGTAAGTAACCAATACCGAATCTAAGGATTCTCTTCCCTCTGCAACAGCATTAACTTTGTCAATATATTTTTTATCGATTAGATGCTTTAAAGGCTGTTCTACCTTATTAAAATAAGGCATGGCTTCTAGAACTAGCCGATCCCACTCTTGGTGATAGTGTAATAAATCGTCTGGCGTAACCTTAGTTCTCAAAACGCCCTCTTCTGGGGGAAAATCAAATGACTTATCTAGATTCAGACAGCCATAGTCATCTCTTAATTCTTCTCCAGGATGTATGTCCCTGACAGCAATTTCAAAATCATAGGCAGTGGCAATGCAATTTGCGTTAAAACTGTGATTGACAAAGCGACCGATATCCCAACATAGTATGTACTTACCTTCACTATCGCGAAAGGTGTATTTTCGGACTTGTTTTTGTCGCAATGGATCGAGAGATTTTACATAAGCTTCGTCGAGTTTATAATCGAGATCGTCTAAGACCCAAACAATCGTTCCTTTAGGGATAAATTGAGTGGCAAATACGCCGTAGCCTATTTCTTCATTAACAAAACCCAAGCAGGTATGAGGGTGCATCATAATTAGAGATTCTCAACATTAATAAGTTAGTCAGTTTGTAGCGCGCGAAAATTTTTTAGAGTTTTTCTGATAACACTCAATGAGAGAATCCATTGGTTCTTTTCCTTCTGCTATGGCATTTAGCTTATCGAGATATTTTTGTTTTACTAAAGATTTTAGAGGTTGTTCTACCCGATTGAAATACCGAAATGCTTCTTCTGCCTGTCGCTCTAAATCTTGGTAACAATCAAAAATATCATCTGCCTTAACTTTTCCAATCGTACCATCTTTTGAAGAGTAATCAAATGAATAATTAACATCAAACCATCGATAGTCATCTGTTAGTTCCTCGCCCGGATAAATATCTTTTGAAGCTAGAGTAAATTCATAGGGAGTAGGAACGCAATTAGCCTCAGAACTGTGATTCATAAATTGACCGGCATCCCAACAGATGATATATCTATCTTGACTATCTATAAAAGCAGTATCTCGGAAAGAATAGGCTATTACTCGTTCTTTGAGAATTTCTTCTAGGGAGTCAATATAGGATTTCTCTAACTTAAGATCGAGATCGTCTAAAATCCAAGTAATCGTTCCCTTGGGAATCAATTGAGTGGCAAATAAGCCATAGCCTATTTCTTCGTTAACGAAACCTAATTGAGTATGAGGATGTATCATAATATTTTTCAGTCCACTAATCAAGTCAATGTGAAATCTTTCAACTATTTCGAGTATTCGATCGAGTTGATAAAGTCTTAAAAATTTCTTTTCTAGAGTTTTCGTAATAACATCTTAGGAGTGAATCCATTGGTTCTTTTCCTTCTGCTATGGCTTCAATTTTATCTAAGTATTTCTTCTTTAATAGAGATCTTAAAGGTTGTTCTACTTTATTAATACAACGCATTGCTTCTTCGGCTTGACTTTCTAAGATCTTGTAACAATCGAAAAGATCGTCAGCTTTAACTCGTCTGGCTGTACCGTCTTCTAATAGATAATCAAATGCATGGTCGATATTATACCAGCGGTAGTCATCTGTTAATTCTTCTCCCGCATAGATATCTCGCGAAGCTATGGAAAATTCATAGGGAGTAGGAAGACAGGTTGGTTGAGAACTGTGGTTGACAAATTGACCGATATCCCAACAGAGTAGATATTTTCCTTTACTATCTAGATAAATAGTATCGCGAAAACCATATATTCTGACTCGTTCTTGAAGTAATAGATCGAGGGAATTAATTTGTGCTTCGTCTAATTTAGGATCTAGTTCATCTAACACCCAAATGATAGTTCCTTTAGGAATAAAATTTGTGACAAATACACCATATCCTATGGTTTCGTTAACAAAACCCAGTCGTGTATGAGGATGCATCATAAACTTTAAAAATAGTTTTTACTGACAAAAATTTTGGTTGATAATTCTAAACACTCGCTCTTGAACCCAGAAGACATTTGAAAAGTCCATTCTGTCATTCTGAGTGCAGTAGAACATAACGAAGAATCTCTGTTTGGAGTTGGTATGCTAAATAGATTTTCGAGTTAGTAGAATACAGGATTTTTTCCCTTTTTCCTTTTTCTTTTCTCCCAATCGACCAATTTTATTTCTCATCTAACTGAAAAGCGTTATAAGATGTTTTGCTTCGCGATCGCAAAGCTCAACATGACATTTTATTTATACTTTTAAGACAACCTGTAAAAGAAGAACTTGTGCCTCGTATAACGACCTTACTATAAAGCTCGCCCAAACAAGTTTAAAAATCCTGATAATTAATATATATAGTCATAAAAAAGCAAAATAAGCAGTTAAAGAAGCTTATTTTGCCTTTCGATCGATTGATGCTCGTTTACGCTTTAACGACCGATGCCAACGTAGCGGAAACCGGCTTTTTCTAAAGCTTCCCGGTCGAGGAAATTACGACCGTCAATCATCACTGGATTGGTCATCAGCTTTGCCATTTTTTCGTAGTCGAGTTTGAGAAATTCTCGCCAATCGGTAACTAATACCAAAGCATCGCAACCATCGGCGAGCATTTCAGGATTGGTTTCAATAATGACCCCAGATAATCCATGACTCAAACCCGATTGAGAAACGATCGGGTCGTAAGCCTTTACTCTAGCACCGAGACGATTGAGTTGTTCGATGAGAATTAGTGCGGGGGCATCTCGCATGTCGTCGGTATCTGGCTTAAAGGTTAGACCCAACAAACCGACAGTTTTGCCCTTGAGGATTTTCAGTTCCTGCTGGAGTTTTTCGATCGCGATCGAACGCTGACGCTTGTTAACATTGACCGCCGATTTGAGTAATTCGGCTTCGTAGCCGTAGTCTTCAGCCGTATGAATCAATGCCGAGACATCTTTGGGAAAACAAGATCCGCCCCAGCCGATGCCAGCTTGTAAGAATTTATCTCCGATGCGGGAGTCTAAGCCAATTCCTTTGGCGACTTGCGTGACATCGGCACCGACGCGATCGCAAATATTGGCTACTTCATTAATAAAACTAATCTTAGTTGCCAAGAAGGCATTAGCGGCATATTTAATCATTTCCGCAGAACTCAAGTCCGTCACCACCACGGGAACGGGAGGCAAGGACTGGTCTTGGGCGAATTTGCGTTCTACCAGGGGAGCATAAAGTTCCTGCATCATCGCGATCGCTTTTTGGCTGTTGCTTCCTAATACGATGCGATCGGGATTGAAGGTATCATAAACGGCAGACCCCTCCCGCAAAAATTCGGGATTGCTGACGACATCGAAGTTAGCCATCATCTCTTTAGTCGGTTCGCTGCTTCCGCCTGCGGTCACTAAAGATTTTAGGCGTTCGGCTACGCCATCGAGGACGATCATTCTTACCCAGTCTCCGGAACCAATGGGAACGGTGGACTTATTAACGATGACCTTATAAGTGCTACTATCGAGATGGGCGCCGATCCCGCGAGCAACCGCTTCCACATAGCGCGTATCGCTTTCGCCAGTCGGTAATGCCGGCGTGCCAACGGCAATAAACAAAATCTCTCCGTGTTTTACTCCAGCCGCGAGATCGGAGGTAAACTCCAAACGTCCCGATTGGGCAGAAGACTGCATCAGTTCCGACAATCCCGGTTCGTAAATAGGCGATTGTCCCGATTTCATCAATTTGACTTTTTCTTCGTTGTTATCAACGCAGATGACGTGGTGTCCGATGTGAGCGAGGCAAACCCCTGTAACTAAGCCAACATATCCAGTGCCGATCACACAAACGCGCATACAGTTCGATCCTTTTTGTGATTTTTGACGTTTTACTTGTGACTTTTATACGCAAAATATCGCGTCTCTACCATACGGGCGAATAGATCTGCACCCGTACTTCTGACTTTAAGAAAGACGTTCCCGAAAATCTTCGATCGTCAGTTTTAAGCCCTCTCTTAGGGAAATAGTCGGTTCCCAATCTAGGTATGTTTTAGCACGGGTAATATCCGGCTGTCGCTGTTTGGGGTCGTCTTGCGGCAAGGGTTTGAATACTAATTCTGCATCGGGATTAATCATATTTTGAATGACCTGAGCTAATTCTAGAATGGTATATTCTCCGGGGTTGCCCAAGTTAACGGGACCGATATAATCGCTGTTCATCAGGCGGATAAACCCTTCTACTAAGTCAGAGACATAGCAAAAACTGCGAGTTTGAGAACCATCGCCATAAACGGTTAAAGGTTCGCCTCGCAAGGCTTGAACGATGAAATTACTGACGACGCGACCGTCATTTTCTAGCATCCGAGGACCGTAGGTGTTGAAGATGCGCGCTACTCGAATATCTACTTTGTTTTGTCGGTGGTAGTCGAAGGCTAGGGTTTCAGCCACGCGCTTGCCTTCATCGTAGCAAGACCGGATCCCCGTGCAGTTGACATTGCCGCGATAGTCTTCGGGTTGGGGATGCACTTCTGGGTCGCCATATACTTCTGAAGTAGAAGCTAGGAAAAATCTCGCTTTGATCCGCTTGGCTAACCCCAGCATATTTAACGTTCCGATGACATTGGTTTTGATGGTTTTGACGGGGTTATATTGATAGTGAACTGGAGATGCGGGACAAGCGAGGTGGTAGATTTGGTCTACCTCTAGGCGAATGGGTTCGGTAATATCATGACGAATTAGTTCAAAATAGGGATGATCTAACCACTTAAGGACATTGCGTTTATGTCCTGTATAAAAGTTATCGAGGCAGAGAACTTCATGCCCCGCTTCCATTAAGCGATCGATGAGATGGGAACCTATAAAACCGGCACCACCCGTAACTAAAATTCTCATGCAACTGACCGTTCAAAATATAAAGTTAATCTTAAACTAAATCTTGTCCTGGATTTTTGCCATGCTTTCGCCAGCGGCGATCGCATTTATGTAATTTTCCTTACAATCTCATAATTATCTAATGTCATTATTTTTTTCTTACAATAAATCGTCAATATCATTCAGTCAACTTCACTAAATCTTTAAAGGTTTCATGAATTTCCCTCTAGAAATTTCCTCAATTTTTCAATTCTTTCCCCTATCAAGCCGAGTTGTAGATGAGCGAGTCCCTTAAAGAAGTTACGATATATACTGATGGAGCCTGTCTGGGCAATCCTGGCGCGGGCGGTTATGGCGTTGTTCTTATCTACGGACAACATAGAAAAGAACTATCGGGCGGGTTTCGCTTAACCACCAATAACCGCATGGAAATTCTGGCTGCTATTGTGGGATTGATGGCGCTCAAAACTAAATGTGCCGTTACCTTGTATACCGATTCTCAATATCTGGTTAATGCCATAACCAAGGGCTGGGCGCGGCAATGGCAGCAAAATGGCTGGAAGCGCAACAAAAAGGAAAAGGCGAAAAATTCCGATTTGTGGGAGCAATTGTTGAATTTATGCGCGCAACATGAAGTTAAATTTATTTGGGTAAAAGGTCACGCAGGCGATGCAGAGAATGAATATTGCGATCGCTTAGCTGTCAGCGCGGCACTACAAAAAGATTTACCGCCAGATACAGCATATGAAAATTGCAGGAAATCCAAATGATAATTTATAAAGACACTTTAATATGCCCATGCAAATTGTTAATGAAATTCTCGATCTAGAAACCGATAGCAGGATTGGAATTTATAACGTTACTCCTCTTATTGAAAAAATTCTGCTCGAAACCTCGATTAAAAGCGGGCAGGTTTTAATCTTTTCTCGACATACAACAACGGCAATAACGATTAATGAATATGAAGAAAGACTGCTAGAAGACCTCAAAAGTTACTTGAGAAAATTAGCGCCTCAATCAGAAAAATATCTCCACAATGACCTTCATTTGCGCTCAAATATTCCGCTCGACGAGCCAATGAACGCTCACTCTCACCTGATGGCGATGACGCTAAGTACTAGCGAAGTCATTCCCATTGTCGATGGCAAATTGGGCTTGGGAACTTGGCAATCGGTGTTATTTTGCGAACTGGACGGCCCTCGCAAGAGAACCTTATTAATTCAAGTCTGCGGGCAGTAAATCTTACATTCATCATTCATAATTTCCCATCGCTGCTTGTTGACGAATTAATTTTTGTACGCTTGCGATCGCGGGATTTAATTCGTAAGTCCGACGGCGAGGATCGTTAAGATACGCCTGCTGTTCTTGTTCTATCATCTCTACATCCTGACGAACCAAACCGTCTAATAATTTTTGCGCCGAAGCAAACAAACTATCTTTAACAAAACGACGAAACCAGATAGGTAATTTATGCAAGCGCCAAAAGGCATTGAGAGAAGTAAAATGAATTAAATAAGCGCGAGTATTAGTTTCATTAACCGGACAAAATAAACAATAAATTTTAAAATCTTTTCCTAACGTAGATACCCAATGGGGATACACATAACTCACATCTAAAGGTTCGGGATGGAGACGACGTAAAGCAGGGAAAAATAATTGCGAAATCGACCAAATTTTATCGATTTTATAATAACTTTGGGCTTCATAATAAGCATTTACTCGTTTGTTATCTATATTTAAATCTTTTAAAACTGCTGATGCCCAGGCTTGATAGTCATCGTGTAGATGCCCGTGATACATATCCATTAGGTTTTCTATTAAAAAAGAATAGTGTCCCTTACACTCAATAATGGATACGGTAGCAATGTAATTAAGATGATTCCATTCGGGAACTCCCATCGGTTGTATGGAGTTCCGATCTAATTTGTCTAAATCTCCAGGAAATAGCCAAATAAATCCATCTAATTCTCGTACTGGATAGCGACGAATTTTGCAATTAGGTAACTTTTGATTTGAGGCAAGATAGGGAACAGCAACGCAATTTCCCTCCCAATTAAAGCGCCATCCATGATAAGCACATTCGAGTTCATTGCCAATCACTTTCCCGTGACTGAGTTTAACCTGTCGATGGGGACAGCGATCTTCTAGTGCATGAACTTTTCCAGTCTTATCTCGATAGAGAACAATTGCTTGATGCCATAGCGTCACGCCGATGGGTTCATCTCTGACTTCGGTACTACGTGCGACGACATACCAATGATTTGGGTTAATTCCACAGGTGCGAACGTCAACAAACTGGTTTGTTTGGGGAGAAACTTGCATTGTTGTGAAGTGCGATCGCTCTCTTGTCTGAGTTGATTTTGATATAGAATATCGCAAAACTCAAAAAATTCGTGCAGCAATAATGCAGAGTCAGTGGATAATAATTGATGGAATAATTAAGCAGGGACACCAAGTAGCCTCTGGCATGGCTGAGAACAGTCCTTATCCGGGAAGCACAATAGAAATGCAGACACCTTTTTTCCAAAAACTGGGACTGGATTTGACCCCATTCTTTCCAGCTACATTAAATGTATCAATTAGTCCTTATACTTTCACTGTCAAACAGCCAGAATATACGTTCCAAAAGGTTGAGTGGACTTCCAAACATCCTCCCGAAGATTTCTTGTTTTCTCGCTGTCGAGTTGTCTATAATAACACTCGATATGATGCCTTAATTTACTATCCCAATCCAGAAACCAAAACTACTCACTTTCAAGACAATTCTACTCTTGAAATTCTGGCTCCATTAATTTCTAATCTTCAATATGGAGATAGCCTTCAAGTTGAAATTAATTCATTGGAGATAGTAGTTAGTTGTTAGTCTCTTAGTAGAGACTGTTTGTAAAATACATCCTTCTACAACAGAAACATTAAATTTGACTACGATTTTGCTCGCGCGAGCAAGATGCTCGCACTACAATTTTTCATAAATAATTCAGCGTCTCTTGCACAAGTATTTTTTGACCTCACGCCAAGACGCAAAGGGCGCCAAGAAGTTTTTTAAGACAAAGATTTTTACAAAAATTCTATCTAGGATAGTTTTCTTCATCATATCAAAGTCAGCTTTTGTATTATTCCCAGTCATAAAGCTTCGCTAACACCTCAAAGGGAGATAGAGTAGAGCAAGTTTTGTTTTAGATAGCTAGTAGTAGTAAACTAAGAGCTGATACCATTCTCTCTGCACCTTTGCAAGAGATAATATTACTGTTTGAAAACAGTATCAAAATTAAATTCTCCCCGTCTCCCTATGACTCGTATTCCCAAACTAAAATACGATCGGGGCACTTTGATACTACATCCACCGCCAAAAGGAAAAGAGTGGATCGACTTTGCTACTTGGGACGATCGCGTTGAAAAATTTCGCATTCCTGCCATTAATTATCGTCTCCTAGTAGAAACGCTACAGGCGACGGGAATAGATTTTATCGACGAAGCAAAGGAATTTATTCCCCTCGAACTGACTCCCAGCTTTGAGAGAGAACCTTATCCCCATCAAGAAGAAGCATTGCAAGCTTGGAAACAAGCAGGCAGAAAAGGCGTTGTCGTTTTGCCTACGGCAGCGGGAAAGACATATTTGGCACAACTTGCCATGCAAGCGACTCCTCGCACGACTCTCATTCTCGTGCCTACGTTAGATTTAATGCATCAATGGTATGCCCAGATGGAAGCGGCATTTCCCGATGTGGAAGTGGGGTTGTTGGGAGGAGGAGCGCGCGATCGCACTCCGATTCTTATTGCAACTTACAACAGTGCGGCGATTCATTCGGAAGCTTTGGGCGATCGATATGCACTCTTGATTTTTGACGAATGCCATCATTTACCAACAGACTTCTTTCGTAAAATTGCTGAGGATGCGATCGCGCCCTATCGTTTGGGACTTACTGCAACTCCAGATCGAACCGACGGTACTCATCGGGAGTTGGATGCTCTTATTGGTCCGGTCGTCTATCGCAAAACCCCTGAAGAACTTTCTGGAGGGGCGCTAGCAGAACATAAAATCGTCCAAATTAAGGTTAAATTATCGCAAAAAGAGCGCGAAAGATACGAGAAAGCAATAAAAATTCGCAACGATTTTTTGCGTCAGTCGAACATTTCTTTAGGGAGTTTAAATGGTTGGCAACTCTTCGTCCAAGCAAGTGCGCGATCGAATGCGGGACGGCGTGCCATGCTTGCCCACCGAGAAGCGAAAGAAATCGCTGCTGGAACTGATGCAAAATTGCGGGTTCTCATCGAGTTAATTTGCGAACATTATCCAGAATCCATTCTCATTTTTACCAACGATAATGCAACTGTCTACCGCATCTCGCAAGAGTTTTTGATTCCTGCCATAACTTACCAAACACCAGTCAAAGAACGACACGAGATTCTAACTCGCTTTCGAGAAGGAGACTACAAAACCCTGGTGACTTCTCACGTTCTTAACGAAGGGGTTGACGTACCCGATGCTCGCATTGCCATTATTCTATCGGGGACGGGTTCGACGCGGGAATACGTACAGCGACTCGGTAGGGTGTTGAGAAAAGGAAGCGATCGCAATAAATTAGCAGTACTATACGAAGTTATAACAGAAGATACCAGCGACGAAAGAACTTCACAACGCAGGCGAAGGACAGAAGATAATCCGAATCAACATCGACAATTATCGCTCGTTTACTCTCAATCTGCCAATAACGCAGATCCTCTAAAAACTCTGAAAGCAGCAGAGTCATCCGTTCAGTGGAAACCAAAAAATTCAAAAGACAATCTGACCCTCGATTTCTAAAATTCGATCCGATCTTTATCAACAAGCATAAAGATGCAGTGTTAAGTATTAAAAACTGGCGATCGCTGTTAAATCCACCCAAGAAAATTAGCGATCGCCAAACCAATAATAACTCCCGTGGCGCCGCTTAAGGTCGTAGGAATAAAGTACCAGTCAGATTTGTTGAGTTTGGATTGATAAGATACATTGCTTCGAGTTAGTTGCATAGTTTCTTTTCTCCTACAATCTAGAAATTATATTTAGGCTTGCTATAGCCCTAAGATATAAAACTAGAGCGTTTGCTCGCATCGAATAAATGTCATATTCACACCCTTACATTTGTCATGATTAATAAGGGCAACCAGATGTCAGGCGATGAAAATAACTTCATACCGTTTTACACCGTTTTACAAGCAAGTAGATGGGGGATCTCAATAACGAATGCGAGGATCGATATAAGCATTGATTAAATCGATTAAAATGCTGGCAAAGACCACAATTGCCCCAAAAAAGACCATAATTCCCTGAACAGTTGGATAATCGCGCAAGGAAATGGCTTCATATAGCCGATTTCCCAAACCGGGCCACGAAAACGTTACTTCTGTTAAAACCGCACCGCCTAACAAGGATGCAAATGTCAGTCCTAAAACTGTAATAACCGGAATCAGGGCATTTTTTAAGGCGTGAGCGAGAAGAATTTGTCGTTCGGGAATGCCTCTAGCTCTGGCAGCTTCTACATAATCTGCCTGCAACGTTTGTTTTAAGTTCACCCGCACGATTCGTTCAAAAATCCCGCTCAAAAGAACTCCTAGCGTCAGACTAGGCATAGCCAAATAATGTAAAGCGGTAAAAAATTGAGCGAAATTCCCTGTTAGCAGACTATCAATCGTATATATTCCCGTGATTGCTGCGGGTGGGGTTTCGCTCAGCGGAAAACGAGTTCCGAGGGGAAACCAACCAAGCTGGACAGAAAAAATCAATTGCCCGAGCATACCAACCCAGAAAATGGGTAAGGCATAGGTAACGATTCCAAATAGTCTTCCACCGACATCTATCGCGCTTCCAGGACGAGAGGCAGAAAAAATTCCAATGCCAATACCAACGACTAGAGCGACGACTATACTATAAAACGCCAATTCTAGCGTAGCCGGAAAATGCTCTCGAATGACCTCCCAAACAGCAATTCCCTTGCTGGTAATCGAGTTTCCTAAATCCAAACGCAGCAAATCCCATAGATAATTTAAATACTGAAGCCAAAGGGGCTGGTTTAGCCCTAATTCTTCTCTTAACTTTAACTTAGCGGCTTCGGGAGCGCGATTGCCCAGAATCGCGTCTGCCGTGTCTCCCGGTGTCGCCCGCATCAGCAAAAAGACGATTGTAATAATCGTCCATAACATGAGTGGAGCTAGCAGTAAGCGAGCTAGAATGTAATACTGTAGGGCTTTAGAACGAGACATCTATTGAGTTACCAGTTGTCAGTTATCAGTTTATAGCCTATTGCCGATAACTGGGTCGCTGGTTACTAAGTCGCGATCGCTATTCGTTTTTATTTTCCTTATCATCGCTACCGCCAGCAAAAGGATTTTCCCCAATCCCTAGTTGCTTTTTGCTTTGTCTGAGTTCTTTCCAAAGCGCCTTAATTTGCTCGTAAGCTTCTTCGGGAGCGATCTTGCCGCCAGTTTCTAAATTACAGATATAGCTGACTCGTTGGGCAAATTCTTGTAAATTGGCGTTGAAGACCAGATTTTCTGGCTTAACTTTACCCCGATAGGGACTACGAGGATAGAGGAAGTCTTCTTTGTCTCTGTTAGCTGCCATTGCTATCTCCCTGAGTGAATTATCCATATTTTATGGAGATCGAACGCTATTCGTGTTTAAGTTGACTTAGTCTTTTATTAACTCATTATTAACCTAAGCTTAATTTAAATTTAACAGAAGAACTCGAACTATGCTATAGCGCCAGTTTACATAGCAGTGAAAGTTTTACAATTGTCGTAGTCTCAGCGCGATCGCTATATCGATTCTTTAGTATTAAAAATGGAAGGCTCTATGGTAGAAAAACTTTATGAAGGAAAAGCAAAGATTCTGTACCCTACAGAAGACGAAGAAATCCTCCTGACCTATTTTAAAGATGATGCAACTGCGTTTAACGCTCAAAAACGAGGACAAATTCAGGGAAAAGGCGAAATCAACTGTACGATTTCGGCGGCTTTATTTGAATGGTTAGAATCTCTGGGAATTCCTACTCACTATATCGATCGCCCCGAACGCGATCGCATGCGCGTCAAAGCCGTCAAAATTCTTCCCATAGAAGTTGTCGTCAGAAATATCGCGGCTGGCAGTCTTTGCAAACAGACAGGTTTGCCTGAGGGAAAAATCTTACCATATCCTCTAGTAGAATTTTATCTAAAAAATGATGCCCTTGGAGATCCCCTGCTCACCCGCGATCGCCTGGCCATTTTAGAGCTAGCCACACCGCAACAGCTAGAGCAAATAGAAGCAACGGCACTCAAAATCAATCAACATTTGAGCGAGTTTTTCGATCGCTGCGGAATTACTCTAGTAGACTTCAAACTAGAATTTGGGCTAGATTCTGGGGGGCAGTTGCTCTTAGCCGATGAAATCAGTCCCGATACTTGTCGTTTGTGGGATAAAGCCGAAACCGACCCCAAAGCAAGAGTCATGGATAAAGACCGATTTCGTCGAGATTTGGGAGACATAGAATCTGCTTATCAGCGAGTCCAGCAACGGGTTTTAGAACAAATTGCCCAGTTGCGCAACCAATGAGAGAGCGATCGGAACATTGCAGGCTGGATACAGTCTCTATCTTCGGTTACTAATCTTCTCTGTGCTATGTTAGTAACTTGTTGCCAGTCGTTTGGTCAATATTAAACAGTAGACCAAAATTGACAATACTTACTTTTTGGTGGTATGTGGACGTGCTCGACGAAATCATAAATGTGAAGCTGTCTCCTCTTGTTTTTTCTCTAGTTATTGCGACAGCAGTGCTCAACTTAGCTAGTTCGGCTAGGGGAGAAACCACCGACCCAATTCTCTCCTTGGCAGAAACCGCTTGGTTCAAGGAAAAAGCCAACCCTTCCGACAGACAAAAGAGCGAGCTTCAGACTGCTTTTGTGCAAGAGCTGCAAAATCGTCTTTTTCTAGAAACGACGATAGTTGCGCAAGTAGATGAGCCGTCAATCTTAGCCGATGCGATCGCGCCTTCAACTCTTCGTGCTTCCGACTCCAAGTCTCAGGAGGTTTTCATGCCTGTAGGTTCTCCGGCTCCAGCGAAACCTACCTCGCGATCGCACGAAACGCTGACTTCACAAACACCACCCTTTGAAACGCCAGAAGAAAATCCTACTCTGCAAATCCCCGATTCCAAATCGCAGGAGGCTCCCGCTCCTCAAGTCCCCGCGCCCGAAACTCCCCCAACTCCAGCTCCAGAAATCCCAGCACCTGAAGATGGAGCAGAATCTCCTGAAGCAGCACCTGCCGAAGAAGCGCGAGTGCTCGTCTCAGAAGTACTCGTTAGCGGTGCTCCTCCGGAATTGACCGATCTGGTCTACAACACCATTCGCACTCGTCCGGGACGAATTGCCACCCGCTCTCAACTACAAGAAGACATCAATGCTATCTACGCTACGGGTTTCTTTGCCAACGTCAGAGTCACCCCAGAAGATACTCCCCTAGGCGTTCGCGTCACTTTTGCCGTCGATCCCAATCCAGTGCTACAGCGCGTAGAAATCCAAACCGTCCCTCCCACAGAAAAACCCCGCGTTTTGCCCGACCAAGTGATAGAGGAGACATTTAAGGAACAGTATGGTAGGATTCTCAATTTGCGCGACTTGCAACAGGGGATTAAAAAAATCAATGAGTGGTATTCCCAAAATGGTTACGATTTGGCACAGGTAATCGAATCTCCTAAAGTTTCCGAAGATGGAACCGTTACCTTGGTAATTGCAGAAGGGGTTATCGAAGATATCCAGGTCAGATTTTTCGACGAAGAAGACGAGCCAAAAGAAGGAGACACGCGACCGTTTATCGTCACGCGAGAACTAGAGTTAAAGCCGGGAGATGTCTTCAACCGCAATATAGCGCAAAGGGATCTTCAGCGCGTCTTTGGGTTGGGGATCTTTGAGGATGCAAGGCTGTCATTTTCCCCCGGAAAAGACCCGCGTCAAGTCATTGTTAATGTCGATGTGGTCGAAGGCAATACTGCCTCACTGGCGGCAGGTGCAGGGATTAGCTCCAATAGCGGTTTATTTGGAACGGTGAGCTATCAAGAGCAGAATCTAGGCGGCAATAACCAAACCTTGGGAGCAGAATTGCAGATCGGGGAACGAGAATTCCTGTTTGACGTGAGCTTTACCGATCCCTGGATTGGCGGCGATCCTTACCGCACTTCTTATACGGTTAATGCCTTCCGCCGTCGGTCGATTTCCTTGGTATTTGACGGGGACGATACGCGCTTGACCACGGAGAATGGGGACGATAGTCCCCGCGTCGTTCGTACCGGAGGCGGCATCACCTTTGTGCGTCCGATCGCTGAAAATCCCTATACGAAACCGGATTGGCGACTCTCGGCTGGATTTACTTACCAGCGCGTTCAGATCGAGAACGGAGACGGCGATATCGCGCCCAGATCCTCGCGCGATGACGGATTGCGAGACTTAGCCTTTAGTCCTAGCGGTAAAGATGACTTGTTTGTCTTCAGTTTTGGTGCGACTCAGGATTACCGCAATAATACCTTACAACCAACTAGCGGTTCCTTGCTGCGTTTGGGCTTGGAGCAAAGCGTCCCTATCGGCTCCGGTAATATTCTCTTGAGTCGTCTCAGAGCGAGTTACAGTTACTATATTCCGGTTAACTATATTGACTTTGGCTTTGCTGAAGATTCAGAAAAGCTACCCCAGACGATTGCGTTTAACGTTCAGGCAGGAACTGTCCTCGGAGATTTACCGCCCTATGAAGCTTTTGTTATCGGTGGTAGTAACTCGGTACGCGGTTATGGGGAAGGAGAAGTTGGCGTTGGTCGCAGCTATTTTCAGGCAACTGCTGAATATCGTTTTCCAATTCTTGATTTTATCGGGGCTGCTGTCTTTCTCGACTACGGCACGACGTTGGGTTCTAGCGGTGGCGTTCCCGGCGCTCCTGGCGACGTTCGGAACTTACCGGGCAGCGGTTTGGGCTACGGTCTTGGCGTTCGGGTTCAATCCCCCGTCGGTCCAATTCGGATAGACTATGGATGGAACGACCAAGGAGAATCTCAGCTTCATTTTGGCATTGGAGAAAGGTTTTAAATAGTTATTAGTAGGGGCGGGTTTAATTGTAAAAATGAGCGTTTTGTTACATAGCCACAGACCAAACTCGTCCGTACAGTTATCAGCGACTAAATTCAATGGAAACGACAATCGAGCGATCGTTTGAAATTTCAGGCATAGGACTGCATTCTGGGACAACGACTTGCGTGCGAGTGTTGCCAGCTAAGGCAGGGGAGGGGCGCTATTTTGTTCGAGTCGATTTGCTCGAATGTCCCTCGATTCCAGCACGGGTGGAAGCAGTTCGTCAGACCGCGTTGTCTACAGAACTCGCAACCGCAGCAGGTGCAGTCGGCACGGTGGAGCATCTTCTCGCGGCATTGGCTGGCAGTGGCGTAGATAATGCCAGGATTGAAATTGATGGGGCAGAAGTGCCGCTGCTAGATGGTTCGGCAAAGGTTTGGACGGACGCGATCGCCCAAGTCGGTATTATTCCCCTATCTCAGACGCGACGGGTTGCATCTCTACATGCTCCCATCTGGATACAAGAAGGAGATAGCTTCGTCGCCGCCTTACCCGCCCCAGAAATTCGCTTTACCTACGGAATCGATTTTCCCTACCAGGCAATTGGCAATCAATGGCACAGTTGGAGTCCCGTTTCAGAAAGCTTCGTCGAAGCGATCGCTCCCGCACGAACTTTCGGTTTTGCCGACCAAATCGAGCAACTGCGACAAGCTGGGTTGATTAAAGGAGGAAGTTTAGAGAATGCCCTCGTCTGCGATCGCTGTGGTTGGCTAAATCCACCCTTGAGGTTTGCAAATGAGCCAGTTCGTCATAAACTTTTAGACTTAGTAGGGGATTTAAGTTTACTAGGAACGATTCCTGTCGCTCATTTCCTTGCCTACAAAGCCAGCCATAAGTTACACGTTCAACTGGCAAAAGCTCTTTGCACGTTAGCGCTTAGTAGTTCATAGTTAGTAGCCTAAAGCTACCAACTACTGACTACCAACTACCAACTACTAACTACCAACTACTAACTGATATCTAATTACCCATGTCTTCCACTATTGATGCCAATACTGTCGATCGCCAACAACAGCAAACCTCGCCTGAAAAAACGACTTTTACTGTAGAAGAAATTCAAGCGCTCCTGCCCCATCGCTATCCCTTTGCGCTAGTCGATCGCATTATCAATTACGTTCCTGGAAAACGTGCAGTCGGCATCAAAAATTTCACCATCAACGAACCTTTTTTTCCCGGACACATTCCCGGTCGTCCGATCGTGCCGGGAGTGCTGCTAGCAGAATCTATGGCACAAGTCGGCGGCATTGTGTTAACCCTTCTTCCGGGCATGAAAGGGAAATTTTTTGCCTATGCGGGGATTGATAAGATGCGTTTTCGCCGTCCGGTCATTCCTGGCGATCGCTTGGTCATGGAAGTGGAACTGCTCTCGTTTAAGCTCAATCGAATTGCCAAAATGCACGGGAAGGCAACGGTTGACGACCAATTAGCGGTAGAGGGAGAGATGTTATTTTCTCTGTTTGAGTGAAAAATCGAGTTTAACTGAGAGCTTGCACCAGTCTCAATAGTCCACCCCTCGATGTTCTATCGCTGCCTCATATTTAGAGTCGTCTTTAGACGAGTGCATAAGTGTTTGAGTCGATTTTAATCGACTTAGTGTATGAGACGGGGAATTAATTCCCTGGCGATTGTTGAGACTGGTATAAGAGCTGAGTTTTAATGGATTTGGTATATGATATTAAACCTGTTTGTATCGGAATCATACTTAGTGCGAGCAAGATGCTCGCGCTTTTCGGGACTAGATGCGAGCGGGACACTCGCACTACTATGTATATACAATTCCAACGTTAACGGAATTGATATGAGACGCTTAATTTATACCCCGGCGGTTGATGCAACTGCTGCAAGCTCTTAGGTTTAATAAATTTCTCTAATTCGGAACTCCGAACTTAACTTTAGGGGAGGGTTTAGTAGGGGTAGGTGTGGAAACCCGTCCCTACTAAAATTTGTGTATCTTTTCGGGATGGAAACTGCTGTCATAGTTGCAGTGTATCTGCTAAGCTAATTTTGATATAAAACTTAACAATATATTTTTTACGGCGCTTAATGCTAAGACTGATTACTGACTTCGACGGTCCTATTATGGACGTTTCAGAACGCTACTATCGCGTTTACCAGTTTTGCTTAGAACAAACAAAACGTCCCGAACAACCCGTTCGCGAACTATCCAAATCGAAATTTTGGGAGCTGAAACGGGCAAAAGTTCCAGAACGACGGATTGGCATTCTTTCGGGTCTAGACGAAGCTCAAGCACGAGAATTTGCTCGCTTGCGCCGTCAAACCGTTCATACGCTTCCCTATTTAGTCTATGATCGCCCCATTCCCAGTGCTGTAGAAACCTTAGAAAGACTACAAAAGCAAGGAATCGATCTGGTCGTCATGACCATGCGTCGAGTGCGAGAATTGGAAGCGGCGTTCGAGCAGTACGATCTCAGAAAATTTTTTCCCTCAGATCGCTGCTATTGTTTAAGCGACGATTATGTCAAAACGGCAGATGTAGAAGACAAACCCTTATTAATGGAGAAAGCTCTCCGAGAATTACCTCTTGCTGTCGATACCTGGATGATAGGAGATACCGAAGCTGACATCATTGCCGCTAAAACCCATAATATCAAAGTAGTTGGCGTATTGTCTGGAATTCGCGATCGCGAGCGATTAGAGGAATATCAACCCGACTATATCGCTAAGAACCTCGGTGAAGCCGTCGATCTAGTAATGTCTGCTATCCATGCCATTTCCTAGAACCTCAACGCAGAAAACTACTAATCAGCCAGAACAAGCCAAACGTCACGAGGCAAGCCAACTGTTCGACACTTAACGTAAATGAGCTATTGGGCAATCCTAGTAAAGTTGCCAAGCCACTTCCCAATCCAATTCCCAAGAGCAAACCCAGCACGGTGAACAATACAGCGCGTCCCAAACGTTGCTCTTTCCGATTGAGCAGATAGATATTGGCACAAACTCCTATCGCCATTAGCAAAGGAAGCACCGATTCGCTGTTATTTTGGGAAAAGACCGTTAGAATCGACAAAATTAGGAAAACCGCGATCGACCAGAGAAGCTCTGACTGAGATGGGGTATCGATCGAGCGCTGCAACCAACTAGGAGATTTAGGCACCGAAACCGAGGAAGATGGAGGAGATACCTCAGCTAGCTTTTCAGGAAAGCGGATTCTATCTGGTACCTTGATTCTTCCTTCTTGGCGCATTCTCAGACGATCCATGATAATGGCATCATAAGCTGCCTCAATGCTTTCAAGAACTTGACTGTCGTCTCGATACTGTTCGATCGAGCGCTGCTTCGCTGCTTGGATCTCCTCAAAGGAGGCATTTTCAGTGACTCCTAGCCTTTCATAGGGATTTTGCTCGCTCATCTAAAACCTCCTTTGATATTGCCATGATGTTAAGTAACCGTGTGGGAAAGGGTAAACTAATTTTGAGAGCGGAAAGCTAAAGCGGATTGAGCGAACGGAATGAACCTTCGAGAAGTCTTGCTTCTTCAAAAAGATGCATTACTTTTAGATTACATTTTCCCTCGATTTTCATTCCATCGAGCTTCTGCTTTTTTACGCTCCTAAAGTCACAAAAGGATATCAATATCCTTCCTCAAGCTATAGTTTAGCTTGAGAAACGAACACTAGATAAGGTAAGTATCTAGTTAAAAAAATCCCTCTTTACCTGACATCCTAGCAATTTAGCTTCTAATTTTTACCAGGAAAACAAGTGCCATGGCTTCTGCCAAGATTCTAGTTGTAGACGACGACTCAGCAATTCGTAACTTGATCGTTCGCTTCCTGAGCCAGAAAACTTATCAGGTACAGGCAGCGGCGGATGGAAAGTCCGCTATTGATCTATTCAACAAGTTTAACCCCGACCTGGTAATTTTGGATGTCAATTTACCCGATGCGCTGGGGTATAATCTGTGCGAGCAAATGCAGCGTAACACCAATGTCTTCATTCTCATGCTCACCAGTCGTACCGACGTCGAAGATAAAAAAGAGGGATTCTTAAAAGGAGCAGATGACTATATTACTAAACCCTTCGATCTGCAAGAACTAGAATTTCGAGTTAGAGCTATTTTAAAGCGTCGGCGAGTGATTATTCCCGAAGAAAAGGATTCGCTCGTCTTCGGGAATTTAACCATCGATCCAGAACGCCGAGAAGTGATGGTCAACGACCATCTTGTCACTTTAACTTCCTTAGAATTCGATTTGTTATACTGTCTAGCCAGTCAGCCCGGTCGAGTTTGGAGTCGTGCAGAACTCATTCATCGCGTTTGGGAGTATGACTATGTTGGCGATCAAAGAGTCGTCGATGTCCATATCGGTCAAATTCGCAAAAAGATAGAAACCGATACTTCGCATCCAGCTTTGATTCAAACGGTTAGAGGAGTCGGATATAAATTTGAAGCAACCTCCGTCAAGCATGGGTGAAGACTAAAAAGAATTTGTTCCATCCTTCACACTTGGGACTTTTGAGTATCGGTTTCTTCAGTCATAACAGGCTGTGATGGCTTGCCTTCCTCTAACTGAGCTTTCATTTTGACGGATTCTTCTAACTGTTGCGCTTCTCGCTTAAACTCATTCTCGAACTCTTTAGATGCTTCTTGAAAGCTACGAATAGCTTTTCCCACGCTTCGACCGATTTCTGGCAACTTCTTAGGACCGAATATCAATAGGGCGATAACCATAATTAATATCATTTCCGGAAGCCCAATTCCGAAGAAATTCATAGCAGTTCTCCTAGTTGGTTTTCTATTTGCATCGTACTGAAAAAAAACCCGGATAAACCGGGAAAGATTTGTCTTTCTCTATCTGTTGCGAACTGCTAAGTGCTGACCGCCTGGACAATCGCCATCTATTGACCGAGGCTTCTCCAGTCAACAGAGAACCCTTCAAGCAGCAGCGAAGAGTTGTAGATTTGCAGAATGATTAATAAAAAGACAAGGAATAAGAGCATGAAAACGCCCATGAGCGGCGTAGTTCCCCAACCAGGAACAACTTTACCGTACTCGGAATTTAAAGGTCTTAGAATGTCTCCCAAGCGAGTGCGTTGTGCCATAAGTCACCAAGATCGTATATCAATGATAATTTGTAATGTTCTGTAATATTATAAAAGAATCAGCTTCACAATTAATTAAACCTATGGATTCTGCAACAGTTCTTATCATCACGATTGGTGCAGTTGTAGTAGCTATCACCGGTGTAGCCATCTATACTGCCTTTGGTCCGCCGTCTGCTCAGTTGGACGATCCATTTGAGGATCATGAGGATTAACGATTAATCAATAGCGAATCAAGAACTCTTCGGAAACTTTGATGTGGAGGAGGTAGTTTACAATACCCAGTAAACCGCGACCAGCTTATAGAGAAGATCGGTAACTGATAATTGATAACCGAATAAAAAATGAGCTTTAGTCAAGAGTTTGAATTACTGCTGAGAGCTTGCTATCCGCTGATTTACATTCCTACGCCAGAAGAAGAACGAGTCGAAGCCGCGATCGCAGCTTGTGCTAAGCGCCTTGGCAATCGTGTCGTCTATAGCTGGGATTTTGTCGATGGCTATCAAGACAACCCGAATAACGAAGGAGTCGGACGACGCAATCCCCTACAAGCCTTAGAATTTGCCGAACAATTGCCCTCAAATGCCGGAGCAATTTTTATTTTACGGGATTTTCATCGTTTTTTAGAAGATATCTCCATCTCTCGCAAACTTCGCAATTTAGCTAGAAAATTAAAATCTCAGCCCAAAAATATTATCATCGTCTCTCCACAGCTGGAGATTCCCGCAGAGTTAACCGAAGTTCTTACCGTCGTCGATTTTCCCCTGCCTACCGCAGCTGAAATCCGAGAAGAAACCCTACGTCTTCTCACTTCCATCGGACAGCCTCTCTCCGATAAACTGCTAGACGAGCTAGTTCGTTCTGCCCAAGGCTTATCTCTTGAGCGAATTCGCCGCGTCCTGACTCGATGCATTGCCAGTCATGGGAGCATTGAAGCAGAAGACGTAGAACTGATCCTAGAAGAGAAGCGGCAATCGATCCGACAAACGCAAATTTTAGATTTCTATCCAGCCACCGAGCAAATCTCTGACATTGGCGGTTTGGATAACTTGAAAGATTGGCTGCTGCGACGAGGTGGGGCATTTAGCGACAGAGCAAGAAGCTATGGCTTGCCTCATCCGAGGGGACTACTATTGGTAGGCATTCAAGGCACTGGCAAATCGCTGACAGCTAAAGCCATCTCGCACCACTGGCACCTGCCCTTACTCCGCTTGGATGTGGGTCGTCTTTTTGGCGGACTGGTGGGAGAATCGGAATCTCGCACTAGGCAGATGATTGGTCTTGCAGAAGCTCTTGCCCCTTGCGTTCTCTGGATTGACGAAATTGATAAAGCCTTTGCTGGCGTTGATGGAAGAGGCGATGGCGGTACGACGAGTCGCGTTTTTGGTACATTTATCAACTGGTTAGCCGACAAGAAATCGCCCGTCTTCGTAGTGGCTACTGCCAATAATATTCAAGCTTTGCCTCCAGAAATGCTCCGCAAAGGACGCTTTGATGAAATCTTTTTTGTCGGTTTGCCCTCGCAAGAGGAACGAGAAGCCATTTTTACCGTCCATTTATCTCGGTTGCGCCCCCACAATCTCAAAAATTACGATATCAAACGGCTTGCCTATGAAACGCCAGATTTCTCTGGCGCAGAAATCGAGCAAACGCTAATTGAAGCCATGCACATCGGTTTCAGTCAAAATCGGGACTTTACCACCGATGACATTCTAGAAGCTGCCAGCCAGATTATTCCCTTGGCGCGGACAGCACAAGAACAAATCCAGTTCCTTCAAAACTGGGCAGATGCTGGCAAGGCTCGTCTTGCTTCTAGAGCTAGTCGTTTGAGCCATCGCATCCAGGGGCAACTCAATTAAAAAGCCAAAACTAGACGGGAGTTAGCGATCGTGAGACATATAGCAAATATTTTCCAATTTCTGATCGGTTTCTTTCTAGGCATTCTCATCCTGGCAGGAGGAACGACTGCGGCTGCCTACGTTTTCTTCACTAAAATGAGCGCTAATCCTCCCAAACCTATCTTTGCTGAAGAGAAGCATGAAAACACTGCCGCAACTCAACCCCAACAACCCACCGTTGCAGAAAGCTCCTCTCCAGACTCTTCCGACGATCGACAAGTCCAAGAAGGCCAGCAAGACGAGTTACCTCCTGGTGCTTACAAAGCGCGAGTTACTTGGTCTGAAGGATTGAGCTTGCGATCGGAACCCGGTCGCGAAGCAGAACGGGTTGGCGGAGTCGGTTATAATGCCGAACTGATCGTTCTTCAAGACAGCATCGATAAGCAATGGCAAAAAGTCCGCCTTTCCGATGGCACTCAAGAAGGTTGGGTCAAAGCTGGTAACGTGGAGAAAATAGCCGATTAAAGGACACTGTTGAAATCGCGCGCGTCGCTTGCCGCTTGCCGTTGATTGGAATTGGCATGGGCGATCGCCTTGGCTTGTCTTACCTTTTCTATACGTCTACACAGTTGACGGATTGTGTAGAAAACAATAAGATAGGGAAATTTCAGGGTCGAAACGTTATGTTGACTTGGAATTATCAGTTCAAGCTAAAACCAAATAAAAAGCAAGTTATAGAGATAGAAAATTACCTCGCCGCTTGTCGCAAAGCTTGGAATTATGCTTTAGCTGAGCGTAAAGATTGGAGCAATTCGCGCAAGAATAACATAGATAGATGTTCCTTAGAAAAAGAATACATGATTTCTGCTGATGCTCCTTATCCAAGTTATAAATCACGAGCAGCAGCTTTAGCAGAAGCCCGAAAAGTTTGTCCCGATTTAAAGGACATAAATGCTCAAGTTCTTCAACAAGTGTTACGTCAATTAGACCGAGCATTTGTTGAGATGAAGTCTTTAAATAAGGGATTTCCAAGGTTTAAGAATAAATCTCGAATGAAATCTTTTGTTTTCCCTCAATTTAAAACTAACCCGATTCTTGGTAGTTATATTAAACTACCTAAGATTGGTTCAGCAAGAATGAGGTTATCAAGACCAATACCAGCTATGTTTATTCTTAAGCAAGCCAGAGTTATTAGAAAAGCTTCAGGATATTTCATTAATCTGTGTTTTCAATCAGATGTTAAAGTTCTTGACTCGTCCCCTCATGGAAATTCATTAGGAATTGATATTGGACTGGATTATTTTGCTGCTACTTCTAACAATGAACTGATTAAACGTGATAGATTGAATAAATTCATGAAATACGCAACTGAGAAAAGATTATTGTAGTCTCAAACAACAAGATATCTTTACTATGACAATCCAATCGCCCTAAATTATGCTCCTGTCGGTTGAAATCATTCTACTAGCAATAGCGCTCGGACTTTTGATTCCTTGTACTTTTCTAGGACTTGAATGCTTGGCAGCCTTGTTAAGCGAGCGCGCGCAACGCAGCACGCTTAAAACCGATCTCGCCGACCTTGGCAATAGCGCTGCCCCTGATGTTAAAACAGCCGTATTAGTTCCCGCTCACAACGAAGCCGCAAGCATAGAGAAGACTTTAGAAACTCTCTTGCCTCAAGTTGCCGCCCCAGAAAGCATCGTTGTCATCGCCGACAACTGCACTGACGATACGGCGGCGATCGCTCGACAATACGGCGTAACGGTAATTGAAAGACAAGATTCGCAGCGATGGGGGAAAGGCTATGCCCTCGATTATGGCTTGCAGCACCTCGAAGCCAATCCTCCAGAGGTAGTTATCTTAGTCGATGCAGACTGTAGTGTTGCTCAAGGGACGATCGATCGAATTGCTCGGCTTGCTAAATTCTCCGACAGACCCATACAAGCGACCTACTTAATGGAGCAACCTGCTAATCCTGGCTCGAAGGAGATTATTTCCACCTTAGCAGTCACGGTCAAAAATCTCGTTCGTCCCTACGGGTTACTAAAATTGGGATTTCCCTGTTTGCTGACTGGATCGGGCATGGCATTTCCTTGGCAAGTGATTCGCCTAGTGTCTTTAGCCAATAGCAAGGCAACAGATGACATACAGCTAGGCATCGATTTAGCTCTAGCTGGTCATCCTCCCCTGTATTGTCCTCAAGGGCAAGTGATGGGACGCTTGATGGGACAAGCATCTGCCAAGCGTCAGCGTTCTCGTTGGGAACACGTGCACTTAGAGACCTTATTAACTCAAACGCCGCGTCTGATTCGAGCTGCGATCGCTCAGAGGCGTTACGAATTGCTGGCGCTGACCTTGGAATTATGCATTCCGCCCTTATCTCTGTTGGTCGTGCTGTGGTTGGCAGCGACTGGCAGTGCATTGCTGACAACTTTTCTCGGCGCGTCATGGCTTCCTTTACTCATTTTAGGAGCAGCAGGACTGATAATTGCTGCCTCAATTCTTGGCGCTTGGGCTAAGTTTAGTCGAGCAGAGATACCAGCAACTGCCCTTCTGGCAATGCCATTTTATTTACTTTGGAAAATTCCCCTCTATTTCGCCTTTCTAATTCGCCCTCAAACAATGTGGCGGAAAACGGAACGCGATCCCGAACCAGACAAAGCTCAAACCGACGAGCGAGCGATCGTCGATACTGGAAGTCACTATTCAAAATCCTAAGCACTAGTCGGTTTCAACGATGTCCGTCCAGTCCTCTCGGCTGGCTCTAACGACCACTATTTTGTTGTTAACGTCCCTCGACAGTCGCATCCACATTCTGTCGTGTTTTTCACAAAAAACTCTTCGAGCCAAGAATCGCGAAGGTAATATCTCGGACTTCCTAGATGCCATAATTGCTGCCGACACAAGGGACATTCCAACTTATAAGTCAGCCTCTTTATCCGTCTTTGATTAGGCATTATTAATCTTTAATTTCTGGTTAAGAGCGGGAAAAATCCTCAATTTTTCACCGCCTTTGCCCATAGTTTATTTAAAATTACTAAACTTCTTGCGGGGGGAGGTAAAGGATAGGCTAGGAATAATAGGTTTAGCCATGAATTTTTGCTTAATAATTAATGCAAAAAAGGGAATGCCTTCGAGCAGATACCTTTTCCACAAGCGTTTGGGTTCGCAGATCAATCGATAGAACCACTCCAATCCTACTTCGCTCATCCATTTGGGCGATCGCGGCTTGTAACCGGCTTCAAAGTCAATCGTTGCCCCAATCGCCAGAAAAATTTTAATGGTTTTTAGTTGCTCTCTATACTTAGTAATCCACTTTTCCTGTTTGGGAGCGCCTAAACCAACGGCAACAACAGTTGCTCCCGATTTTCTAATCAATTCCAGAATTTTCTGGCACTCTTCTTCATTTTTCTCAAAACCGATTGAAGGCGAATAATAACCAACAATAATTTCTCGTCCGACTTTTTGATTAATTTTCTCTTTAGCTTGTTTGGCGATTCCTTCTCGAGCACCTAGCAAGAAGATCTTAATCTCTGGGTTGTGCTTATTGTATTCATAGAAAGCTGGAAAAAAATCGGAGCCAGAAATTTTTTCGCGAATGGGTTGACCCAAAAAGATGGATGCGTATTGAATAATCTTACTATCGCAGACTCGAAAATCTGCCTTTTGATAGGCAACGCGCAGTTCGGGGTCTTTGCGCAGCTTCATCAAGTGATCGACGTTGGGAGTAACAACAACGCCACCAGAGCGATTGAGTTTTTCTAAAAGCTCCAACTTCGATAAGTTATGAATGGATGTGTTAAGGATATTGACAGCTTTCATCTACTCTCCACAATTTGTTTGTTCAACCCAAACTTATCTAAAAATTCTCAATTAATCGTCTGTCAGAAGTCAGTGAATTGCCTCCTATTATAATTTCTTTTTTCGCTTTGTTAAGTTTTTTTACAAGTTTAGAATTTAGGATTCTATTGCGATTTCATCTTTCAATATGTATAAGTTAATCGCTCGGATTTTGTATATCTTTTGTTTAGTTTGCTGACATAGAAATCATACGATCGCGGAGTGGACTTGACTTAGAGTAACGGCATTTATGGGAGCCGTTGCTGTCTTGGTGGATGTTTTGATAAATACAAACAGTAATGTTAGGAAAATTCCGCTACATCCTACCATACTTGTGCAAGCGACAACAATTTCGCGATCGCTGCTACCTATGACCTAAAAGGCAATCGAGATTTTCAGGTTGTCCTCTCAATCTTTACTAAGCCCCAATTCCAGAACGGTTAGAAGATAATAAAATTCTGAGTACAATTTTTGCTAATCTATTGTAAAGTTAGATTAAAAGAAGAGAATGATGTCCGTATTCATGCAAGCTGCTGCGGCTAGCGGCAAATTTCCCGTTTATTTTGTCGCCGTTTACGTTATTGGTTTTATTGCTGCTGTTACTATCGGTTCGATTGCGTGGTACAATTCCAAGCGACCCGTGGGTTGGGAAGATGCGAAAAAACCCGATTACTTGCCAGAAATAAAAACGAACAAAGAGACAGATACTGATAAATAAAATTTATAGGACTGACAGTCAGAAATCAGAAGTCAACCAGCCAACTTCTGACAACTGATGACTGGTAACTGTCACAATGTATGACTCGTTTGAGTTAACTGGTGGCTCTGAGGCGATTGGCATCGAGCATTTTTTCTAACATGGACTGGGAAACGCAACGGCGTTCGGAACAATACGCCATCTGATTAACGCCATTCATCATCTTGACCGTCATGACGCGCACGCGAAAATCATCATTGACAAACCAGCATCGTTCCTGTCCCTGGTTTCTTTCGTATTCGGTGTTAATCGTCAAAACGCCATGCTCGTCAAAGTGATAAATGCCAACGACGGGAATTCCTTCCACATAGCCTCGGTTGCGCAAAAATTTTCCGTAGCGATTGTTTTCGGGATCGGGAAGATCGACTAAAATTGCCGCATAATCTGGATTGGGTTCGCGTTCGTCGATATTGCTCTGCCACGAAAAACTTGCGCCGCCAGCGATTAAGGCGGGATCGACATTTTGTTGCTTGCAGATAGCAATCGCTCTGGGATCGTCTTTTTCGAGAACCTCGACAATTAAGTTCGATTCCCCCGACTCATCTTCCACTGAATCAAAGTGATGAACCGTTCGCTGGGAGAACCAAACTCCCTCGCTTTTGCGAAAAAAATCCATCATGTTCGTGGGGTGTTTGAGCTGCATGGATTGATTAACCTCGGTTTTGGTACAGTGAAATGATTGATGTTCGTTCGGAACACGAATTTGCAGAAGATTGCATTCCTGATTCTATTAATTTACCCGTTCTCAATAACCAAGAACGAGCAAAAGTTGGAACGATTTATAAGCAAGATTCTTCCTTTGAAGATCGCAAAAGGCGATTGAAGATTAATAATTAGGAATTGGTCATTAAAGAGTTCTCGATTACCAATCACCTTCTCACTAATCCCCAACCGCCACTCAAACTAGATAAGCTATGCTAACTCTTCTATAGCACGCCTGCGTTTGCTAGTCCTAGGATTACCCCAACTCCCAAAATATGACCAAAGCTAGTAGTTCCTAGTAAAGCTCCTAAACCCATTCCACCGAACATTGCTGGAGAAGGTAACTGAGGTCCTACGTTTTGATTTTTAATGGTGAATTTGCCAAAAGCGATCGCTAATATATTACAAACGATCATGATAATGGCAACTTTCGGACTCCATTCTACAGTCTGAGGAACCGTAGATGCAGCAGCAAGCAATAAAGTAGAATACATCAAATGATTTCTCCTGTGTTAATCTTTAAAAGTCTTGATGTTATATATCTTTTACCAGGATCGGAAATCAATTTTGAATCGGTGTTGCAATACTTAGTAATTTTATAAAGTTTTGTAAAAGTTATCGAAAAACGATCGCGCGATCGAGGCGATTCAAATTTTTATAGATACTCTCTGAGATTAATTATAATTTAATTCCCAAAACCTGAGTATAAGCTCCTCTCGCTTGCGTCACGCCAATAGTACGCTCTGAAGATTCAATCATCGGACGACGCAAACTAACAACAATAAACTGTGCTTGTTGCGCTTGATGTCGAATCATTTTCGATAATTTTTCTACATTCGCTCCATCTAAAAACATATCCACTTCATCAAAGGCATAAAATGGTGAGGGACGATATCTTTGGAGTGAAAAAATGAAGCTGAGAGCAGTTAAAGATTTCTCTCCCCCTGACATGGAACTCAATCTTTGTACGGGTTTTCCTTTGGGATGAGCAACGAGGTTTAATCCGCCATTAAAGGGATTTTCTGGGTCATCTAATTGTAAATAACCATCTCCATCAGAGAGCGTAGCAAAAATATTTTTGAAGTTTTCATTGACGGCATCGAAGGCTTCTTTAAAGGAACGATATCGCAAAGTTGTAAAGTTTTCTATCCGTAATAATAATTCCGTTCTTTCTGCTTCCAAAGTGGATAATTTCTCTGATAATTCCTGCAATCTTTCCTGAGTTCGTTTGTGTTCTTCTAGCGCCAGCATATTAACAGGTTCCATTGCTTCGAGGCGCTTTTGGGCATTACGAATTTCTTGTTGGAGTTGTTCTAGTATCTGAGTGATTGTTTTCTTATCTTCGCCTTCTGCTAAATTTTCTAGAAGGGGAACTTCGGGTAAGGGATCGGGCAGTTCTGCTTGTTGTGTTTGAATTTGTACTTGTAAGCTTTCAAGAAAGGCTTGTCTTTCTTGTTGGGTTTCCTGAAGTTTTTGTAATTTCCAAGAGAGATTCTGTTGTCGATCTTGCAATTCTCTTAAAGCAGTTTCAGCGCGATCGCGTTCTATTTTAGTCTCTCCCAATCGCTCTGATAGTTGTTGTAATAACTCTTCAGTTTCAGCAATTTTTGCCTCAATTGCTACAATCTCATTTTCAACTTCCGATTTCCGACTTCCGACTTCTGACTTCTGTTGTTGATACTCTTCTATCCGATGGTAAGATTCAGTAATTTTTTCTTCTATCCGTTGATATTTATTGTGAAAGTCTTTTAATTCACTTTCTGCATGGCGTAATGCTTGTTCTCTTTCTTGTACTCGAACTTCTTGGATTTTAATCGAATTCTGGATTTGTTGCCATTCGCTGTGAGTCTGCGACTGTTCTAATTCGTCTAAACGACGCTGTTGCTGTTGTAATTCTGCTTCCAGAACGGAGATTTCTGCCGATAAAATTTGTATACCATGGTAGACATTTTCAAGTTCCTGACGATTTTGCAGCACTTGCAGCGTTAATTCTTCTCGCTGGGCAGTTAAACGCTGAATGTCTTTGTGCAACTGTTCTAGCCGTAGCTGCTGTTCTTTGGCTTTTTGTCGCGCTTCTGTTAATTCTTGTGTCAATTGCTTGAGGTGCGACGTGTTTTGCCAAGAAAGTTGTTCGGTGCGGGATAAAAGCTGTTCGATTTCTGCTAAACGTTGTCTGAGGACTTGGACTTCTTCTGACTCTCCACTGGTGGGCGTGCCAAAATGAATGGAAGATCGAGTTGGTTTGCTTCCTCCGGTCATTGCGCCGCTGGATTCGAGAAGATCTCCTTCCAGGGTGACTATACGATGTTTTCCTAAGTGAGGACGCGCGTCATTGAGGGTTTCAAAGACAACGGTACTTCCAAAAATATAGAGAAAAATATTGCGATAGCGAGAGTCGCACTCAACTAAATTGACGGCTAAGTCAATAAAGCCTCTGGCATACCGCATGGCTACAGTTTCATTAAAACGAGGGGGCTGAATTTTATTGAGAGGGAGAAAGGTGGCGCGTCCTGCCCGTTTTTGTTTGAGTAATTCGATTCCCGCTGCCGCTACGCTGTCATCCTCAACCACAACATACCCTAACCGTCCGCCTGCTGCAATTTCTAATGCCAATTGATAGCGGGGATCGACTTGTCCGAGTTGGGCAACTAAACCGCAAACTCCAGCTAGGTCGGATTGTAAAATTATCTGAGTGGCATAGGTGCCTTGGATTTCTTGCTGGGCTTGTTTGGTTGCTTCTAATTTATCGAGTTGGCGTTGTTTTTCTCGTTGTTCTTTTAGCAAGCGGGTTTGGGTATCTTGCTGGATGCTGCGTTCTTGTTCGGCGGCGGCTAATTGTTGGGCTAGGGTTTGAATCTGTTGTTGTGAGTCGGTAACTTGAGTAGATAGGTTAGCAACATCTGCCTGTTTAGTAAATAGTTCCTGTTCGGTGACTTGCAGGCGCTGGCTTTGTTCTTCTAGGGTTTTTTGTAGTCGATCGCAGCGTTCGCTTAGTTTGGCGTGTTCGGTGCGTTGGGGATTAAGTGTTTCTTGGATGGTACTGATTTTGCGGCTGAGGGAGGTTTGTTCCTGCACCCACGCTTCAGAAGCCTCTGCGATCGCGTTTGCCCGTTCTCGGCTTTTTTGCAAGGTTTCTCTGGCTTGGTTGTGTTGTTCGATCGCACAGGGAATGGTTTCTTCCTCTAGTTGGGTTTTTTCTTGGGTGAGGTGAGCTAAGGTTTGCCGATATTGTTCGATTTCGCTGCTGGTGCGATCGATGTTGGCTTGCGTCTGTTGCGCCTGCGTTTCTAATTCCTGCTGTCGCTGTTGGAGTTGATGGCGTTTGGCTTTTTGCGTTGCCAGTTGGGAGGCGACGGAGAGTTGTTCGTCTTCTCCCAATGCTTTGACTTGGCTATTGAGGCGATCGAGTTCGCTTGCGGCTTGACTAATTTCGGTCGCCAATGCGTTAAGTTGTTCGCTAAGTTGGACTTTCTCCGTTTCTCCTGCGACAAGTTGCGCTTGTAATTGCCGTTCTTGTTCTTGTAGCGATCGCCAGATTAAAACCGTCTCCCACTGTTGTTTTTCCTGAATTGTCGCTTTTAATTTCTTGTATTTTTCTGCTTTGGTGCGATCGGCTGTTAAACGTTCGAGCGATCGCAACAATTCTTCTTCAATCAATCGATAGCGTTCTTCTCGTTCTCGAACCGATTCTAGGGTTTCTTTGGTTTTCTCGATTTTGCGATCGAATTCAGCAACTCCCGCCAGTTCGTCAATAATTTCTCGCCTCTCGCGCGAGTTCATGGTAATGATGCGGGTAACGTCTCCTTGCAGGACGACGTTGTAACCTTCGGGATAAATGCGCAGGCGATTCAGTTGTTCGTGAAGTTCGCTAACGCTACAGGGTTCGCCATTGATATAAAAGGTAGAAGCATAAGTTCCTCCCTTGGCGACTCGCAAGCGTCTGGTAACGATCCATTCATTATTCGTAAGTGGTTGGTGGTTGTTGGTTAGTAGGTATCCGTTGTGATTTTCTCGTGCTTCTTGTACGGACGCGCGACCGTTTGTTTCTACTCTTGAATTCTGTAGGGGCGTTTCGCGATCCCTCTCTACATCTAAGAGATCCGATACATCGAAGGTAACGGAGACGCTAGTTTCAGCCGTGTTGCGATTGTTGCTGTGGTTGTGATTGACTAGATCGGGGAGGCGTTCCGCACGCATTCCTTTTGATGTAGCCAAACCCAAACAAAATAGTAGCGCGTCTAGGATATTCGATTTACCGGAACCGTTGGGACCGGAAATAACAGTGAATCCAGGCAGTAAAGGAACCGAGGTCGTCCCGCCAAAAGATTTAAAGTGGGACAGTTCCACGCGCTTGATATGAACCATGCAGTCTGGCGTGCTATGTGCTGAGAGGAGTGGATACGTTTTGTATCAGTTTAACAATAGGAGACAGTTTAAGATGCTTAAAAGTTCCAAAATATGGCGATCGCTAATAATTGTTTACCTATTGACTATTATTCTAGGGCAATAAGACAAATCTATAGTTATTTCATCATTTTTACTGTTTCTAGTGCCATTCTTCTTTTGCTTCCCTACCGCTTTCAGATAATTTTTCTAGAAGAAATAGCGTCAAGCCAGTTAATTTTAAAAGTAAAGGTGAGCATATTACATACTCACCTTACCTGTTTGACAAAGGCAACTGGCCTCAATCTTACATCATGCCCATGCCACCCATGCCGCCCATACCACCCATGCCACCCATATCGGGCATAGCAGGCGCGGCTTTTTCAGGTTTTTCGACCACAAGCGCTTCGGTGGTTAGAACCATTCCGGCAATAGAAGCTGCATTCTGCACGGCAGAACGCACTACCTTAGCCGGATCGACGATCCCAGCCGCGATCATGTCTTCAAACTTCCCCGTGAGGGCGTTGTAACCGATGTTGAACTCGGTTTCCCGGACTCGTTCGACAATCACCGAACCTTCTGCCCCAGCGTTATCGGCAAGTTGGCGCACGGGGGCTTCTAAGGCTTTGGCGACGATATCGGCAGCAACTTTTTCTTCGTCGTCAGTGAGATTGTTTTTAAACTCAGCAACTTTTTTCGCTAAATGAATTAGCGTCGTGCCGCCGCCAGGGACGATTCCTTCTGCAACCGCAGCTTTGGTTGCATTGAGCGCATCTTCGATCCGCAGTTTTCTGTCTTTGAGTTCGGTTTCGGTAGCAGCCCCGACTTTAATGACGGCAACGCCCCCTGCTAGCTTAGCAATTCGTTCTTGCAGTTTTTCTCTATCGTATTCGGAGTCGGTTGCTTCTAGTTCTTTACGGAGTTGGGCAATCCGTTTTTGCACGTCTGCCTTATGTTCTCCACCGGCGACGATGGTGGTGTTATCCTTCTCGATCGTGACTTTGATGGCTTTGCCTAGCATATCTATAGAGACGGTATCCAGGCTTAATCCGATTTCCTCGGAAATGAGACGACCGCCCGTTAGAATAGCAATATCTTGTAGCATGGCTTTGCGACGATCGCCAAAACTGGGAGCTTTGATCGCAGCAACATTAAGAACTCCTCTCGCTTTATTGACGACTAGCGTAGCTAGGGCTTCTCCTTCTACGTCTTCGGCAATGATGAGCAAGGGTTTTCCAGCGCGGGCAATGTTTTCTAGGATCGGCACCAAGTCTGCGATCGCACTAATCTTTTTGTCGGTGATGAGAATGAGGGGATTTTCAAATTCTACAATTTGCCGCTCTTGATCGGTGATAAAGTAAGGAGAAATATAGCCGCGATCGATCTGCATCCCTTCGACGACTTCTAATTCTGTGGTCAGAGATTTCGATTCTTCAACGGTAATCACCCCATCTTTGGTGACTTTATCCATCGCCTCGGCAATCATTTGACCGATCGCTTCGTCGCTTCCTGCCGAAACGGTGGCCACCTGCGCGATCGCCGCTCCTTCTACTGGCTTAGCAACGGCTTCGATTTCTTTAACTAGATAGTGAATCGTTTTGTCTATTCCCCGTCTTAGAGCAACGGGATTCGCTCCTGAGGTGACATTCTTCAATCCTTCTCGGATCATTGCTTGCGCAATCACTGTAGCAGTAGTCGTGCCATCGCCAGCAACATCTTTGGTTTTTGAGGCAACTTCCTGAATGAGTTTGGCTCCCGTATTTTCTAAGGGATTTTCCAGTTCGATTTCTTTGGCGACTGTAATTCCGTCATTAACGATCTGGGGTGCGCCAAATTTCTTCTCCAGCAACACATTGCGCCCTTTTGGTCCTAAGGTAATGCGTACCGCGTCGGCGAGGGCATTGATTCCCGCCTCTAGCGCTCGTCTCGACTCATCTTTAAATGAAACTATTTTTGCCATAGTTATTTTGGATTGGTGTTGTGACTCCTTTAGCAACTTTAGCACTCTTAAGCAAAGAGTGCTAAGTAGCGATCGCCGATTGCGTCACTCGGAATAACTTTGAAGACAAGCAAGGAAAATAATTTCCTTGCTAATAGCAGATTATTATTACGCCATTACCATGCCGCCATCGACGTTGAAAACCTGTCCGGTGATATAAGCAGCGGCGGGATCGGCAGCCAGAAAGCACACCATGCCAGCAATTTCCTCCGGTTTGCCGTAGCGACCGAGAGGAATGAGCTTGAGAATTTCTTCTGTATTGGAAAGATGGCTCGTCATGTCGGTTTCGATAAAACCGGGCGCAACGGCATTGACGGTAACGCCGCGACTGGCAAGTTCTTTGGCAACCGTCTTCGTAAAACCGATGACTCCAGCCTTTGCCGCACTATAATTTGCCTGTCCGGGATTGCCCATTTGTCCGGCAACGGAGGAAATATTGATAATCCGTCCGCTGCGCTGTTTGATCATGGTTTTACTAACGGCTTTGGTACAGAGAAAAACTCCGGTTAAATTGAGGTCGATAACGGCTTGCCAGTCTTCCGGTTTCATGCGCAAAAGCAAGGTATCGCGGGCGATTCCGGCGTTGTTGACCAAAATATCGATGCGACCGAATTTGTTTAGAGTTTGTTCGATTAGATTATCTACTTCTTGGGCTTTTGAGACATCGGCTTGCAGCGCGATCGCTTCTCCACCCGCCTGGGCGATCGCTTGCACCACTTCTTCGGCTGCCGTACTAGAACTGGCGTAGTTGACGACGACTTTAGCTCCTTGGGCTGCTAGTGCCAAGGCAACTGCCCGACCGATTCCCCGCGATGCTCCCGTGACAAGGGCAACGCGATCTTGTAACTGTTTTCCTGCTATCACTTCATCCCTCCAATGATGTCTTGCCAATGAGATCATCATACGGGGAGATGCGCGATCGGTTCTTGCTACTTTTCTAAGAAGGTTAAATCTAGTATGTCCGGTTGAAAAACAACACGATTGTTATTTTGCCGGATTAAATCGCTGAGTTTTAGCTCTACGTTGCCGAGGAGGACGCGATCGTTTTCAGAGCGAGAGTTACTCTCATTAGCAAGCAGCCAATCTTTGAGATTGCCCCGAAACCCTCTCTCTACAGCCTTCAGATAATCGGTGCAGCGACGAAATAATTTAGGCAGAATGAGTTGTCCGTCTGGAGGGCTTAAATCTTCTTGACTTTCTAAAATAAATTCGCGAGTTCGATCTTCTTTCCAAACGCCTCGATTTTCTTGTCGGGCTTCTGTTGTCACCTTTTGTAAAAATTCCCGATGGGAAAGCGGCATGGAGGTATAAACCGTGTAGTAAGCCACGCCTTCTTGGAGCAATTGAAAGTTGAGGGTTTTCTGAAGATAATTTTTAGTTACCCTTACCCATTCTCCATTGGAAAGGCTTTTGGCTTCATCGGCTGACACCAGATAGGAAATGGGACGACCGTTTGCTTCTACAGCTTGGGAGAGGATCGCGCCAGCAACGGTATCGGGCTTAGCAGAACTGACTGTATCGCCGGAATAGGCAACATCCCTAAAACCCAGGAGTTTGAGCAAGCGATCGCGGGCTTCTTCTCCTTGCGGTTGAGCGTCTTTGCCATAATGCACTTCTGGTGTATCTAGACCTTCCAAGCGAAGCTGTACGGTGCGATCGCGAGAGGGATTGATACGGTAGGAACGTTGAAGATTTTCGTAAAGCCCTGGTTCGTCTGCGAGAAAGCGAACGGAATCCCCGTCGGGTTTCTTGCCAAGAATAACGAAACTTCCTTTGATAACTTGATAGTAAGGCGATACCATACCAATCCTTCAATTAACTAGAGCATTTTAAATACTCTACTATAAGCGATCGCCCTTACCCGAATTGCGTTCTACTCCGTTGCCATTACCTCTATTCTCAAATTCTCTTGCTTGGGCGCGTTCGTCCTTCTTGTTATCGGAACGGTTGAGGGAACCTCTGCCGGGATGATTAATGATGGTTTGATTGATAATTTGAGTAACTTGATTGTTATCGCCAGAGATATTCGCGTCTTGAGCGCCGTTTTGAATTGCTGTTGTATCGGAGCGCACGGGAAACTGAGTTAAGCCGATAAAAGTGACGCTAACGAGACCGAGACGACCGATTTTCTGGAATTGCTTCATCCTTTATTTAACCTCAATAATCAATCTTTGGTTGAGATAACCGCTACCGCCTATTTGTTGGAGACTCTGAGTATTGGGTCCGATCAATTCAACTTGCACTGAGTTGCCTGCGGGACGGTATCTGCCCGAAATCTCGATCGCGTGTTTGCCACGAGTCAGAAGGCGCGAAAGATTAATTTTTGTGTTGTTATTCAGTCGTTGAATGACTTTCCCATTTAGTTTGATCTGTCCGGTAAGTTGAGTGCCCGTTGTTGAGGTACTTACTCGGAGAAAATGGGGGTGTCTTAGCTGCTCTGCTGCAAGAGTAATCGTTGTCTGTTGCATTTGTTGCTGAATTTGAGCCGTATTAGCAAGAGAAAAAGACTGGATATTCACCGGAGGAGCAGCAGCTAAGACAGTAGTATAAGAGATGGCAAGCAATAAAGTTTTTAAGTTCATAAACCGAATCCCCCATTCAGTTTGACTCGATTCGTGCCGCGCAGTTATTGGTTTGGTTAGTCTCGCCAATTTTCGGCAGGATTGTATACATCAATGCCGGGATTGCTTCTGATTTGAACGGCTCCACCGTTCCCGCCAGAGTTGCCATCGCTTCCCCGCTGGCGATGGCGAACGGTTCGATGTTGTTCTACCGGGCCGTTACCGCCAACATTGCCTTGTACGCCTGTGGTTACGCTTGCATTTCCCCGACAAGAGGGATCGCTTTCCATATCAACATCGTTACTGCGGTTGGTTGGCTCCTTAGAACCGCTAATGTTGTACTGCACAGAAACGTCCGCTTGAACGCATTTAGCGGTTGCCCAATTGGAGAGGAAATCTCCCATCGAAAACAGACCAGAAACAGCTAAGAAACTTAGGGTTAATGCCTTGAGTCGCATTAGTAGTAACCTCCCCTATGAAAAATTAGCGACAGTAGGTAGTCCGAGATTGCGTAACGGTTCTACCAGAACGGTTAACTTGTGTCGTCTCTTGACGCACTACATTGCCTCCTTTTGAGCAACCAACGTTGCTCTGGCGGCGGAAATAGCGATCCCACCAATAATGGGAACGATTGCGGGGATAGGTTCTCCAACGCGGTCTGTTGTAGATATACGCATCCCCATCTCGTTCGGTGGTAATTCTCACATTTCCTGCTCGGACATCGATTTCACTAGCACTAGCGATCGCGGGAAAGCCTATCGTGATAATTGCTAACAAAATGGTCAGTTGCTTTAAAAACATTGGTTGACTCCCAACTCAACGAAAAAAGGGAGAGGGATTTTTATCCAAGCTGCTACTTACGATACGTGACACCCTGCTCCCTCAAGTTACAATGGAGTTAGCTACAGATTGAAAAAGTGATGGAGATCTCAACCCTGTCTAGACGCAGGGTTGTTTACTAATAATCGCAGCCCCAATCGCAAGAGCGGTGACGAGATCCCCTGTCCTTGCGGACATTTTCCTGACGAACTCGTTGTTCGGACGAGTTGCCAACACCGTACTGATCGGTAAATTGGTCGCTGGACTGGACATCGCCAGTGCTGCCATTTCTGTAACCGCTTCTCTCGCCTCGGTTCTTTTGAATGGTCGTCTGTCCAGAGTAGTTACCGACACCCGTCTGGGTGGTGGTTTGCCGACTATCTTGGATGACGGCGCTGTCTCCGTCAGCATGAGCGGGTAGGGAAACCATTCCAAGAGCAGTCAGAGTTAGTAAACTAAAGATTAGCTTTTTCATGGTTGACTATTTATCTCCCGATTCGTTGCATCAGTTCGCTCGCTCGGCGCAAAATCGTTTTAAATTGGATGAGGATGTTTTGCTGTCGTGCCGAGTTCTTGAGCGTTCATATCTTAAGATTAATTCTCCGATTTTGGGATGTCAGTCCCAGTTAAAGTAGAACTTGAAGATGCATTGGCACTTAAGTAATTTCTCGTAAGTAGAAAAGAGTAGAAATAAGTAGAGTAGTATTATTCGCGGCTATTGCTACTCGCCCTCAAAGATCGAGTCCGATTGTCCCATGCGGCTATGCTGGAATTAGAGCGCTATAACTAAAAATCATTTAGGAGGTCAATTATAAAATATGGATGGTAGCGACTGGCTCAAACAATTATTGATGGTTGGCATAGGAACGACTTCTCTGGTTGCAGAAAAAGTGCGAGAAGTCAGCGAACAGTGGGTCAAAGATGGCAAAATCGATCCCGATCGCGCTAAGGGATTTGTTGACGATTTGATGAATCAGCTCAAATCCGAACAGGGCAACTTTGAAAAAAACCTGGAACGCCAACTGCGCAATATGTTGCAGGATTTAGGCGTGCCGCGTCAGACAGAAATCGATGAATTACGCGGACGAATCGATAGACTAGAACGTCAAGTGCGCGATCTAGAAAACAAGCAATGGCGCTAACAAGTCGAGCAGGAGTATTTTCATGAAAGAAATTTTAATTAGTTTTGGAGTTATCGTTTTCTTCGGGTTGCTGCTGATCGTTACTTCGGTATTCAATAGCGGTGGCAAACAAGAGGCGATCGCATCCGAACTCAACAAACCCCAATCCGCCGACGAGCGAGCGATCGCCCAGAACAGTAACTTAGAAAAGGGAACTATCGCCATGAATTTAGAAAATGCCGTTACTACTCCTTCTGGACTTAAGTATATCGATCTCCAAGAAGGAGATGGGGCAACGCCAACCAAAGGACAGACTGTAACTGTCCACTATACCGGAACCCTAGAGAACGGCAAGAAGTTTGACAGTTCTCGCGATCGCGATCGACCCTTTTCCTTCAAAATTGGTGTCGGACAGGTCATTCAAGGATGGGATGAAGGGGTAGGCAGCATGAAAGTTGGCGGTCGTCGCACCCTAATTATTCCCTCAGAATTGGGATACGGTTCTCGCGGTGCTGGCGGTGTCATCCCCCCAAACGCGACCTTAATTTTTGAGGTGGAATTGTTAGGCGTTCGCTAATCTTTTATCAATGTTAAAGGGAGAATTCTCCTTGAAATTCTCCCCTCTACTCTCAAGCTAGGGACAAGTTTTATTGGTAAAGTCGCACTTGTAGAGATGAGTTTCTTGCCAGCTCAAGGGAATTTCTAGCAAATCTCGCGTCCCCGTCATGCCTTGCCCGATAAACAGGAGTAAGGCAAAGCAATTTAAAATAATATGGGCGTAGCGCCAGCGATTTGAACGATCTTGGTAAATTTCTTGCACGATCGCCAGGGAAAAAATCATCAGTAGGGTGACGGTGATGCCGTAATAGAAATGGGAATACTGCCACTCGTAATCCCGCCGGAAAATCCAGCCAAAACCCTCTCGACGTAGGATAATATCCTGAAAGCCGATGACTAAAACGCCGAGGCTACTAAGAAATGCAAAGATAGCTCGCCAGAGTCTGGTCTGCGCTCTGTATAAAAAGACGAGAGAAGCGATCGTTGCCGCAAACATCAGAATTAGGAAAACCATTTCTCCTGGTTGCTTAGTAAAAGCTTGATTTTCAATCGCTTTGTCAAATGTCGGGTAAGCCAGTCCCAACAAACATACCCCAACAACAGCACTCGTCAACCATTTTCCTAGTTTTACATGTTCTTTACCGACAACGGAAGGAATTTTGCTTTTTCCCTCCCCGACAGACTGTAGCCGTCGCTGACGAGTCTGCCAAGCAAAATTGACAACCATCCCGATAATGGGAAAGACAAACGCTATCGCGATCGCGGGATGGATTAAAGCAGCATAATCGGTGAGGTTCATAGCGCTACTAGAACTCAGTAAAAGTAGGTTTACTTAAATAATGCACGTAATGCACGTCGATCGCGATATAGATATAGATTTCTTGACTAACTCCCCTCAAATATCGATAGCTGCTCGTCTCTCGAACGACTCGCCTCCATCATTCCCAAATGTTGATAAGCAGCTTCTGTAGCAATGCGACCTCTAGGCGTTCGGTTGATATAGCCAATTTGTAGCAAATAGGGTTCGTAAACTTCTTCGATGGTTTTGGCGTCTTCTCCCGTAGCGGCAGCGACTGCCTCCAATCCTACCGGACCGCCACGAAACTGTTCGATAATTGTCCCTAAAACCAGCCGATCCGTCCAATCGAGGCCTCGCGAGTCTACATTTAAAACATCGAGTGCTTCTGAGACTAATTCTCGCTCGATCGCATTCATTCCTTTCACTTGAGCGTAGTCTCGCACTCGTCTGAGCAAGCGGTTGGCAATGCGGGGCGTTCCCCTGGCACGGCGGGCAATTTCTTGCGCGCCGTCTTCGGCAATAGAAACCTTGAGAATCTGAGCCGTTCTTAATACAATTGCAGTTAGCTCGTCGAGTTCGTAGAAGCGCAACCGTTGGATCAAGCCAAAGCGATCGCGCAAAGGAGAAGTGAGCGCTCCCACCTTGGTCGTCGCGCCGACGAGCGTAAACGGAGGCAGGGGAATGCTGCGAATTTTGGCGCTATGACCTTTACCAATCGTAATATCCAAGCGGTAATCTTCCATCGCCGGATAAAGTAATTCTTCTGTCACGCGGTTTAGGCGATGGATTTCATCGATAAACAGGATGTCTCCGGGTTTGAGATTAATTAACAGTCCGCTAATATCCCTCGGACGTTCTAGTGCGGGTGCAGCTGTAATTTTACAGTTGACTCCCATTTCTGCGGCTAAGATTAGGGACATGGTAGTTTTTCCCAGTCCGGGAGGTCCGTACAGCAGCAGGTGATCGAGTGCTTCTCCTCGGCTTTTAGCTGCTTGAATGGCGATCGCTAACACTTCTTTTAAATCTTTTTGTCCGATATAGTCATCGAGGCGACGCGGACGCACGTTCTCTTCGCTGCCCTCGGTTTCATCGCGGGTAGCAGTGGCGAGTAGGAGTTGTTTGTCGTCGGAAGACTGGGAACGGGATTGGCGAGCGCCTTTCGCCGGACGCTTAGCTGGCGGGCGATCGCTCTGTTGGTGGTTGGAGGAACGTTTGATTGCCATTAGCGCTATTTGCAATTGCTTTTATCTAGTGTATCGGTACATCAGATCTATTTTTTAATAAAGAGTCTTTGAATTGCCAACAAAACCAAAAGGCTTTCTTGATATAATCAGCTTTTGACCGAGAGAAATTCGATCGATTGTCCCCAAATTTATTCGTGGAAAAAAAACAAATTTTTTCCTGATTTTGAGCAAGCAGATTCATCTGTGGGGAAAATCCAAAATCGAAGTGACCGAGCTGAAGGAGCCGACAAAACCATGGCAGACTGGCAAGAAATTGACGGCGGCGTAACAGCACCCAAAGGCTTTAAGGCAGCAGGGATTACGGCAGGCTTAAAACCTTCTGGCGCGCCGGATTTAGCCTTAATTTTTTCAGAGACAGAAGCGATCGCGGCTGGAGTATTTACTATGTCTCAAGTTCGGGCGGCTTGCGTCGATTATTGCCGAACTCGCCTTCAAGCCAAAGCTAGCGCCCGCGCCATTCTCTGCAATGCGGGTCAGGCAAATGCAGCTACAGGCGATCGCGGTTGGGAAGATGCCCTAGAAAGCGCTCGTCTTTTAGGAGAAACCCTCAATATCTCTCCCGACTCAATTCTGTTGGCTTCTACAGGCGTTATCGGACAGCGGATTCCCATGGAGGCAATGCGCAACGGAATTCCCCAATTGGTTGCCTCTCTCTCAGAAGATGGCAGCGATGCGGCTGCCAAAGCCATTATTACAACCGATTTAGTCACCAAATCCATTGCCCTAGAAACCACGATGGACGGTCGTCCCGTCCGCATGGGCGGGATCGCTAAAGGATCGGGCATGATTCACCCCAATATGGCGACCTTGTTGGCGTTTGTTACTTGCGATGCGGCAGTTTCTACCTCCCTGTGGCAGCAGATGCTTAAGCGGACAGCCGATCGCAGTTTTAATCAGATTACGGTAGATGGGGATACCAGCACCAACGATACTTTGATTGCCCTAGCAAACGGTCAGTCCCGCACGGCAGCCATTACCGAAATGGGAGCCAGTGCCGAGAAACTGGAAGCGATGCTGACGGCGGTATGCCAGTATTTAGCCAAAGCGATCGCTCGCGACGGCGAAGGAGCGACTTGTTTAATTGAAGTGCAGGTATCGGGCGCGCCAGACGACGAAGCTGCCCGACAGATTGCTCGCACGATCGCCGGATCGTCGTTAGTTAAATCTGCTATTTTTGGGCGCGACCCAAACTGGGGTAGGATTGCAGCGGCGGCAGGACGTGCCGGAGTTTCTTTCCATCAGGAGGATTTACAAATTAAGTTAGGAAGTTTTGTGTTGATGGAAAACGGTCAACCGTTGGAGTTCGATCGCGCTGCGGCGAGTGATTATCTCAAAGGGGCAGCAGCAGGAGCGTATTTGCAAGAAGATACGGTGTTAATTTCGGTTTGTATTGGCAACGGTTCGGGGACGGGTACGGCTTGGGGCTGCGATCTGAGTTATGACTACGTAAGGATTAATGCCGAGTACACGACTTGAACGAGAATCGCTAGCAAACCGTCATACGAAGCTTTGATTCTTCTGCCGCCTAACAGTGCCGCCTCGCTGCAAGAAGCTGAGTCTATCTTGCTTGATTTCTATAAAAATGACGAACGGCTCGTTAAAATTCAACGACATGAGAAGAAACTAGATCTGACGATCGATGGCTGGATTTGTCATATCTATCTCAATAGACAACCTTACGTTCTCGAAGAATCGCGGGAGATATGGCAGAAACATTTGCTAGCGATCGCACAGATAAAGCTGAAATAGCAGCTTGCGATCGCCGATTGGAAATTATCTGTCAGCCAGACCCCGATCTAGATTACTTCAACAACTATTTGTTCGTTTTAGAGGAATTAGGTAGCTTCGTTGGTGCTAAGACTTGGGAGGGGATAACTGGGAAGTTTCTCTAAACATATCCGTTCAATTCAATATAAATACTTGACATAAACGCGATCGCATCGTTTGGTTTCCACGCCAGTAGCGCTGCGATAGCCGTATTTTTCATAAAGCGATACGGCTTGTTTGAGGATACTAGCGGTTTCGAGCCAAATTTCTTGAAATCTCTTTGCCGCGACCGCGTTTTCTAACTGTTTGAGCAAATGCTTGCCTAGTCCCATTCCTCTCGCTGTTGGTAATAAATACATTTTGCGGATTTCTACCGCCTTCTCGCCGCGAGCAATCGGGTAATAGGCAGCCGTTCCCACAATCTGTCCTTGCCGTTCGATACCCAAAATTCCCCACCAGCGCTAAGATAAGCGGTTTCGACTTCTAAAACATCTCGATCCGCACCCGTCGGTTCCCAGGGCAAGCCATACTCTTGCAACACTTGCTCGATAACGCTTGCCGCCGCCGCGCGATCGCGTTCTTGCCAGTTTCGGATTGTAAAATCTCGATAGATATTATTCATTTTACCTAGCAGATTTCAAGCGACCGTCTTCCATGTGAACGATGCGATCGGCAATATCTAAAATGCGGTTGTCGTGAGTCACTAGCAAAATCGTACAACCCTGCTCTTTTGCCAGAAATTGCATCAGATTAACCACATCGCGACCCGTTTTACTATCTAAAGCAGCGGTAGGTTCGTCTGCTAGCACTAATTTGGGGTGGCTCACTAAGGCGCGTGCGATCGCGATGCGTTGCTTTTGTCCACCTGAGAGATTGTCTGGGTAGTAGTTGACGCGATCGCCCAGACCCACCGTTCTTAACATTGCCTCGGATTTAGCCTTAGCTTGTGCGGGAGTGATATCTTCGTGGAGTTCGAGCGACATTTGTACGTTTTGCCTGGCGCTCATAAATGGCAGCAAATTATGTGCCTGAAAAATGTAGCCGATCTGGCGACGAACCATCACCAATTGGTCTTCGCTCGCCCCATTTAATTCTTTGCCAAAATGTTTTAAACTGCCTTCCTGAAGCGATCGCAACGCGCCGATCAGCGACAATAAAGTCGTTTTTCCCGAACCCGACGGTCCGGTCATAATAATAATTTCTCCTGGATAAATATCCAAATTGATATCAAATAAAACCTGTTTGACTAAAGTCCCTTTGCCATAGTAATGATTCAGATGGCGAATCTCTATCACTGGTTGCATGGCACCCTTAACCCTAGAAAATATCTGCCGGATCGGCTGCTTTTAGTTTTTGTACTGCCGAAGCGCCAGAAATAAAACACATTGCGATCGTTGCCACCAATACGATTACAGCTCTTTCAAAGGTCATAGCGATAGGAAGCAGCGTCGCTTGTTTGGTCACTTCGTACTGAATCATGGAAATTATAAAACCGGGAATATAGCCTAAAACAGCAATAAATAAAGCCTGTTGTAAAACCAGAAATAGCAAGTAGCGATGGCGATATCCAATGGCTTTTAGGGTTGCATATTCAGATAGGTGTTCGGAAACGTTAGTATAAAGGATTTGATAGACAACAACAACACCTACCATAATTCCTAACATTATGCCTAGATTAAAAACGAATCCGATCGCCGTACTGCTTTGCCAATAATGCTTCTCAAAATCGATTAATTCTTGTTTGGTAAAGACTTTTACATCTTTGGGCAAATAGTTTTGCAGGCGATCTTTAAATTTCTGTGCGTCTACTCCTGGTTTTAATTTAATCAAACCGACATCGATAGAACCTTTGCGACGAGAGGGAGAGAGCCGCAAAAAGTTAAGGTGGCTGGTAATGAGATTGCCATCCGAACCGAATGAGGTTCCCATTTTAAACAGTCCGACCACCTTGATGCGGCGATTGGTTCCTCGACCGCCAATTTCTGTAACTAGGCTGCCTGTTTTCTCAAATTCTGTCACAACCGGGCCGAATTCAGCGCGAGAATCTCGGTCGTATAAAACGACATCGGGAAGTTCTAGTTTCTTTCTATTTTCTTCAGCGCCTGGAAAACTAAAAATCGGATAGCGAATGTCAAATCCAACGATAAAAATATTGCGCCAATAATCTCTGGTTTCGGGATTTTTCCACTGACCTTGTCCGAGGTAAATGGGACTGACAAATTCGACCTCCTCAAAAGCTAGCGCTTGCGATAAACGTCGCTCTGGAAACGTTTCCATAGCAATCAAGGCATTGGAGCGAGGGCTGAGTAAAAAGCAATCGCCTTCCAACCCGTTATAAAAGCGAACGGCGCTATCAAATAAGGCTTCCTGCAACCCAAATTGCATGAAAACGATTACAACTGAGAAAACCACTCCCGCTAGGGCAACGATTAAGCGGACTTTTTGATGTCTCAGTTGTAACCAAGCTGTAGGTAATTTTTGCAGCATGAAGCTTCCGAATGTTGGCAACTCGTCACAATTGTTTCAAAGTTCAAAGTCAATGGATTTTGAACTTTGAATTTTAAACGATTTTGGTTGGGTTATTTAATGATTTCTGCTCTATCGTTGGTATTGATAATGACGTTGACTTGTAAGTTGGTTAAATTGGCAATTTTCAGGTTATCTTCTGGATTGATGCGAATTTTCACGTCAACGACTCTAGCATCGACATCCGCCACCGGATCGGTTCCCAGGACATCTTTTTGCCCGATTTGTAAGCCCACTTCGTCTACCGTTCCTCGTAAATCGCCAACAATTCCATGGCTTTTGATCGTTGCCGTTTGACCGACGCGAACTCTGGCGATATCGGTTTCGTAAACTTCTGCCGTAACGTACATTTGGTCGGTTTGTCCCAATTCTAGTATCCCGTCGTTGCTGACGATTTCTCCGGGCCAAGCGTGAATTTTGAGAATTTGACCGTTGCTGGGCGCTCTGACGTAAGCCCGATCTAAATCGGCTTGAGCGCGTTTAACGGCTGCTTGAGCTGATAGGAGTTCGGCTTGAGCGACTCGAACGTCCACGGGTCGAACCTCTGAAACGGCGCTGAGCATTGCTTGGTCTTCTTCGATCTGTCTTTGCAAGGTGGCTACTGTCTTATTAAGGGTAGCTTTTGCCTCATTGATTTGCTCCTGTAGCGTCGAGACGATTCGCCTTAAGTCGGCTTCGGCGGCTTTTAGGCTGCTACGAGTGGTTTCTGCTTGCAAGCAAACGCGATTGCGTTCCTGTTCGGCGATTCCCCCTTCGGCAAACAACTTCTGATAGCGATCGCAATTGCCATCGGCATCGCGCAACTCAGCTCTAATTTTGGCAATATTCGCTTCCTGGGCAGCTCTATTCCCGCTCAACTGTCCTTCCAGGCTAGAGATAGTCGCTTTTTGAGCGGCAATTTGTCCTTGTAATTCGGCTTGCGTGCGTAGAAATCTAGCGTCTTGCGCCTGGATGTCTCCGCTTTTAGCGCCAGCTTTGACCTTAGCGAGATTGGCTTGAGAGATTCTCACATTGGTTTTGGCTTGTTCTAGGGCGGCTTGCAAGCGATCGCGGCTGTCTAAGATAGCGATAATTTGTCCGGCTTTTACTTTGTCTCCTCGATTGACCAGCAGTTGCGCGACTCGCGCTCCCTCTTGCATCGTTGGCGCAGACAGTTTGATTACCTCTCCTTTGGGTTCGATATAGCCCAACGCCGCGACGGCATTAGTCGCGATCGTTTTTTGTCCTAAAGAAGCGGTTGGGGCGGTAGTGGGATTTGGCTGGCGCGTTGCCCGCAAACCATAGAGAAGGGCGATGCTCAAAGTCAACAAGCCGGCAATCGCTAGCGCCAGTTTTTGTGGCGATCGCTGCTTGGCTGAGTCGATTGATTCTTCTGATTCTATTTCGGTTTCTGGCGCTTGGGGCGGTGCCAGAACGGGTTCGACGAGCGCTACTTGTTGGGTATAGGGATCGGCTTCTAGCGCGCCTTGTCGCCGTCGTAGGACGCGCCAGTATTGATTATAGGTTGCTTCTTGCTTGCGGAGGTTACGGCGTTGACCGATCAGCGTTGCCTCCAGCAAGTCTTTTCTTTCCTGCTCGTTAGCTAGCTCTACTTCTAGACTAAAACGCTCGTACTCCCCAGCTGCCTGTAGTTTTTCTTCTAAATCTGCGATCGCTTGGTTTTGCGCGGCTAGTTCTACCTCTTGATCGCTGACGAAGCGCACCGATTTTTCTAAATTCGTTCTCAGATTGTCAACAATGTCTTGCAGTTCGTCTAGGGGCATATGCTCTAGCGCTTCTACCAGACCGGCTTTTTGGATGCGTTGCATGTCTTCGGTTTTGACCGAGAGACGATTCATGATTTGTCTGAGACGCTGGATTGCTTCCTGCTGGCTGTTGGGAAGCTTTTGTTGTAGCTGTTGGTTGGTTGTCTGCTTCATCATATGCAAAAATTGCTTAACGATTGAGGGTTAATTCGGACAAGAGTGGATTTGCTCGGAGCCAACTCAAGCGGTTGTTTTGGTTTTTGCACCGCAGCGGCGATTGCTACTGCGGATTGAAGGATAGATTTTGAAAGCTATCTTGTATAAGTTTGTGAAATTTTATCTAACTCGCGCTAGATGTAAGATTAACTGATATTTGACCAGATTATTCTACTTTTGCTGTAATACTTTATCTCAAATTCCTCCAATTCTCCAAATCGATGCCTGGGTTGCCCGGTAGGCAAGGAATTTGCTCTCCAGTGCTTTTAAACGTCTATCTTAGTGCTGTAGCGACCGGGAGCGAGAATTTGCTTGGGATCGAGGGCATGTTTGAGCCTGCCCAACAGCGCCCGATAGCTATCTTCTCCTTGCAGGGTTTCCATCGATTGAATTCCCGCGCGATAGGGATAGTAACCCGCCCCAGTTAATTCTTCGAGCAATTTGTCATAACATGTCATCGCTTTTTCATCCTCGCCAGGGATTTCGCGATCGTAGGAGATGCTAATAATGCAGCCAAGACAGCGTTCGGTTAGCAGCGTTATGGACATGCTCGGCTCAAACTGATATTTGGTCAAGGTTTCGCTGACGATTTTGTTAATGTTAACTGCATGTTCTCCCTCCAAGGGAGCGACGGGAGCGCACCAAATCAAGCCGCAACCGTCGCGATCGGGGTTCATTGATTCGGGTGGGGCAAATTTCTTACGCCAATAGGTGCTGACCAGCTGGGTATTGGTGGGCATTCCTTTCATCAACCCATAGACTGGCTCCAGAAGCTTGAGCAACTCCGGCAAATTTAATCCAGTCGCCATCCGGTATGGTTTGGCAAGGGTTTGTCCCAGTTTCAGGGTAAAGTCGTCTATAAATCTGAGCTTGCTGACCTTGCCTCTGAGGGCTTGTTTGATTAACTGTCGGGCAGCAGCAACTTGTTTTCTACTGCCATAAATGCCCCCAGAACCGTTCCAAGCGCCAAAGTCCCAGGTTTTGGCAAAATGCGCCATGACTTGGGGAGACAGCGGCGTTGTTCCTCCGGTTTCTTGCCAAGGATATTGCCGGATCGAAGAAAGAACTTTATAGCTGTTACCGATGTGAACGGCACTGCGAATCGTTCCATTGAGGCGCAGGGGACGCAGTGCGTCGATTAGTTCGGGGAGTTGTTCTTCTTGCTTGATACTGAAAAAAAAGGCTTGAAAATACTCCGGAGCTGGCATTAGCCATAGGGTCATCTGGGTGACGATGCCAAAATTGGATTGAGAGAACAAGCCGTCGAGATAAGGACCAAGACCCCAGCGATAGACTGAGGCGGTTTTAGCATTCGGAAACCTGCCAAAGCCTGTATGAACGACCTCTCCAGTCGGCAGAACGACTTCCATGCCGCAGACATTGGCGAAGCGATCGCCATAGGGAGTATGACCGAAGCCTCGCTCCATAATATTGCCAATCAGACTGCTATCGGGGCTGGAACCCGTCGCATCCATCCATAGGCGCGAGGATTGCTGCTGCAAAAACTCGTAAAGCTGGCGCTGAGTTACTCCAGGCTCGATGGTGACATAAGCCAGTTCCTCGTCAAAATCGACGATGCGGTTTAAGCGCGACAGATCGAGCAGCGCGCAGCCATCTTCGACGGGGACGCGAGAGCCGTATCCCCAATTTTTTCCGCTGCCAATGGGATAGACGGGCAGATCGTATTGGTTGGCTATCTTGAGACATTGGCGTACCTCTTCGCGGCTGCCGGGCTGGAGAATGACGGGAATCTGCTGCCGAGTTAGAAAGGTTGCCGTTTGAGCGTCGCGCAGCAGAGGGCGATCGCTCAGAACGCGATCGGCTCCCAAAAGCTGACTCCAGGCTTCTATGGCTCTATCTTGGTCCATTGGTATCTGCAAGCAAAAAATGTATTTTTCATATTGTTATATATTTTGGATTTTGGGACGGTTTCAGAGGACGGGGATTTTGGAGAGCGATTTAAGCATGGGAGAGACAATTAAATCGGAGCGCACGACCTCCATTAACTCGCGAATCTGGGCGGGCAAACTATTTTCAACTTCTTGTCGCATAACCTGGTACGGTCCCCGCTTACCCCGAAAGTCAACAAAATCGCCGATCTGAGTAAAGACAAATCCAAAGTAGCGAAGATGGCGGGCAAGTTTAGGTTCCATCAAAACGAAAACCCGTTCTACGCCTGCTTCCATGCCAATGCAAGTCGCAGCTAGATAAAGACTGAGGGCAATCACGGGAAAACCTCGTTTTTCTTCTCCTTCTTGAGAGCGATCGTTAAAGAATAGCAACCCTCCTGATGTTTGTGATTCTCCAGAGCGCCTGCGGAATCGACCGAGTACGGCTAGGCGCGAAACTTCTCCATAGGAATAGGGAGGTAGTTGACTGAGATCGAGATCGAGGGAACAGACTTTATTAAGAGGAAGAGAGCGTTCCGGTTGATAGGGATCGGGAAAGACAAAACGGATGCAGCCAGCGTAAACGCCGCTAGCGCGGTGTTTGAGGAGACAGTGCAAGGAGCGATCGTCGTAAATATCCATCTCTAGCCGATCGGGAAATTTATCGGTTGCTTCATAGTTGAGTTCTTGGCAATAGACCTCATAGCGAATTCGATAAACTTCTTCTTTTAGATCGTTAGTATCAGCGAGCGATATCTGAAATTGCTCGCGAAACTGCTCGCTTATGCTCTTTGGCTGCATAATCTTGGCTCGCTCGCGCTTTGGCTATAACTAAGGGAGGTTCACGATTGCAGTTTAATAGTTTTACTCATGGGTGTCCTCCGTATTTTTTCCGAAATATTGCTTATCCTTCGTTAAGGATTTGCAAATTTAGATTAGTAATACTTCCGAGCTTTATGCAAGCTATAAATAGCTTTTTATCGACTCACTACCAAAGGCAATAATGAAAAATTAGATTTGTAATACTGTTTTAAGCGCTTTCATAATTCGCACAAATCCAACCGATGCTCGCCTATCGGTCAAATTTAGTGATAGAAGGGACTTCCGAATTCCGACTTCTTTTTGACGAACTTGCGGTGGTTGCATCAACCGCCGGGGAATAAATTAAGCGTCTCATATACCAAGTCCATTGAAATGGACTCAGATCCTTATCCAGCCGTCTTTAGACGATTTTAAATATGAGGCAGCGATAGAACATCGCTGACTGACCTGACGGACTGTTGAGAATGGTTCAAGATCTTAGTTTTGACGAACTTGCGGTGGTTGGGTGCGGGACAATTTATACTGAAAAAAATTGAATGGGCTTTACCACAATCAACTTCAGAAGCTACAAAGGCTGACAGCATCTCATGAATGAGAACGTACTTGTTCTGAACCGATCGGATGTAGAACTTTCGAGGGTTCGCGATCCCGACGACGGCAGGTTAGTCATGATTCTGAGCTATCAGGGACGAACCTTTCGCCTGATGAATCAATTTAGTGCCGCTCAAAAAGACAAAGCCAAGGCGCTTGCAGAGAGCTTGGTTGAGACGCGAGGACAGTTTGTCGTCTTGTTAAACCAAGAACCGACGTACAGCGTGTGGCTCGAAGTTCAAAGCGATCGCTCAGCCGCGACTAAGGCACCAGCTAGGGTGGCTTCTGAAGACTCTTATACTCAGGCATGCCTGCTAATCGTACAGGCGATCGCCGACGATATCGAGGATCTCATGGGAGCCGGCCAAAAAAGGACTTTCCAGGAAGAGATGACTAAAATCTTCAAGCAATGTCTTCTTCCTGGCGCAGAGTCGCCAGGAGCCATTAATCCGCTACTAACAGTAGATCCTCTGATAGCAACGGGACTGCCAATTTGGAGACAAAAAGAATTGGAGATTTTATTTCCCAGGGTCGGTCGTCTGAGCAAAAAGTATTTTGGCAACACTACTTTTGTAGAGCGTGCGGTTGAAACCTTAAAGGAATTGCCGATTTATACCAATCCTCGATTTATGTATTGTTGCATGCAGTTTGTATTGATGTGTAAGGGGTAGATCTAAAGCGATAGGCTTGGCGAGGCATACAAAATATGAAACCATCTTCTTCCCCTTTAAGATTTTCTCCAAGCACGGAAACTGTCATTGCTGCTGGCATTTTTTGGTCGCTGCTGACACTCTATTGCGCTGTAGCATTTGGTATGCCTTTGCCGGGACAAGAGGTGCCAAGATGGTACGCACTCCTCGGTTACATTTTTGACGGCGTGGCTTACTTGGGGGCGGCGCTTTTGTGTCTGCGAAATTGGCTTTGTCCCAGGCTTCTCAGCGATCGCCGCATCTGGTTATATTTTAGTTTGAGGAGTTGGCTTTATCTGCTTGCCAACTTCTTCTTCGGTTACTGGGAATTGGGGTTAGAACGGTTTCCCGATGTCTCTGTGGCAGATCCCTTTTATATCCTTTCTTACATAGCGCTTCTGTGGGGGATGGTACTGGCAGTTCGTTCGAAACAGGTAAGTTTAAAACCTTGGCAATATGCCGCGATCGCGGGGCTTGTCGCCCTCGGTATTTGGTTAGGCTGGCTGAGTTCGTTTCCTCCTCAAGAATCTCAGACGACGTTAGCCTCTAGTGTACCAATTTTGGAGCCAGCCATTGTCGCTCAAAGCGCTGCCGAAAAGGAAGCACCGAAATGGGTTTTAGCGGTAGAAAAGTTACTCGCTCCCCTGGCTGGAGTTTTAAGCTTGCTCTACGTTGTCAGCGATGTTTTTTTGTTAGTTCTGGCTGGTACTCTAGTGTTAACTTTTTGGGGAGGTCGATTTTCTCGAACTTGGGCTGTAATCGCTACATCCGCTTTGTTACTCTATGCTGCCGACATCCGCTATGCCTACGTTATCTCGCGTGGGAATTTTGAAACTGGAGGGCTTCTAGATACCCTGTGGGTGTTTAGCGGCATCCTGCTTGGTATTGGAGCTGCGTTGGAATACGATATATCCACCCGTCCTCGTCAACGACGGCGCTAAAAGCAGATGAAAAGACCCTTCTTCCAGTTTTCCCCAAGTTTTAGCTCGGTCGTTTTAATCGGAACCTTATGGGCATTGCTGACAGTTTACTTGGCGCTAGCGTTTGGCATGCCCATGCCGGGAGACAAGGTGCCAAGGTGGTATTCGATCGTTTCTTACATTCTCGAAGAAGGAGCTTTTCTGGGAGCTGGCTGGCTGTGTTTGAGAAACTGGCGCTTACCTCAGATTATTAGCGATCGCAATGTTTGGTTATTTCTTGGCTTGGGAACTTTGCTTTACTTAATGGCTACCCTTATCTTTATGTATTGGGAGATAGGGCTAGAACGCGCTCCCAACGTGTCTTTGGCAGATCCATTTTATATGGTTTCCTATCTATTGCTACTCTGGGGAATGTTTCTAGCACTCAAGTCTAGAGGTCTCCATCTAAGAGCTTGGCAGTGGGTAGTGCTGGCAGCGGTAGCAGCGAGCGCCATTGGATTTGGCTGGCAGATTGCTACTCCCTACGATGACGATTCCGCTACTCTAGAACAGATTTTTATTGCTTCAACTGCTACTCTCAATAACAGCGATTGGAGCATCCTGGCTTCCGTTACTGGCAAAGAAGTTCCCGATTGGGTTCTGGGAATAGAAAAGACATTAGAGCCATCCATCGTGATTTTAAGCTGGCTTTACATCGTTTATGATGTCCTATTGTTAATTATGGCTGCCACGCTTTTGTTGAACTTTTGGGGAGGCCGATTTTCTCGAACTTGGACTTTAATTGCCTCAGCCGCCCTCTTGCTCTACATTGCCGACATGCACTTTGCCTACGTTGCCACGCGCACCGATTATGAAACTAACAGTATTATCGATACGTTCTGGACGTTGAGCGCTATTTTTTTTGGCGTTGGCGCAGCCTGGGAATACGAAATCTCAACGCGATCGCGCCGCCGTCGATCTTAGGTTTTTCGATTATTTAATTTTCTACCTTTAATCTTTTGCTATAAATATTAAGCAAGCGCATAAAATGCAAATTAAATACGCATTTTTGGAAGGTGGAAAGAAACATCCTATGAAAAAATCGCTACCTGCATTCGCCCCATCTCCAATCGTAGTTACTATAGTGGGGATTATTTGGGGACTGATCGCATTTTATTTTGGCATTATTTATGGCATGCCCTTGCCAGGAGAGGAGGTTCCTCAATGGTATGTAATTCTGAATTATATTTTTGAAGGAGTCGCTCACTTGGGAGTTGCTTGGCTGTGTCTGATCGATTGGCAGCTTCCTGAGATTATTAGCGATCGCAAGATCTGGTTATTGTTTGGTTTGAGAAGTGCGTTCTACTTTCTTGCTAACTTAATTTTTGGCTACTGGGAGTTAATTCTGCAACGATCTCCGGAAGTGTCTTTAGCAGATCCCGTCTATATCGTTTCTTACCTATTGCTTCTTTGGGGAATGATTTTAGCACTCAGAGCAAGAAGAGTAACGCTTAAAACCTGGCAATACGGAGTGATTAGTGCGATCGCGATTTTGGGAATTTGGCTGGGTAGGATAAGTGCGTTCCCACCCGAATCTTCGCAAGCGCAGCTAGCCGTAACTTCGCCTGTTGTCGAAACGGTTATTGCTTCAAACCCTTCAACAACCGTAGCGCCAGATAGCGCTTCTCCTATTGCCGAGAAAGAAGCACCGGAATGGGTTTTAGGGGTAGAAGAGATGCTCAAGCCATCGGCTGGGCTTACAAGCCTATTCTACGTAGTCCTAGATATTATTTTGTTAGTTCTCTCCGGGACTTTGGTGTTAAGCTTTTGGGGCGGTCAATTTTCTCGGACTTGGCTAGTCGTTACGATCGCGGCTTTATTACTTTATATTGCCGATGTCCGATATGCTTACGTCGCAGCCCGCGGCAATTTTGAAACTGGCGGTCTTTTAGATACCCTTTGGGTATTTAGTACCATTCTGTTTGGTATCGCAGCCGCCCTAGAATACGATTTATCGATTTCTCTGCGCCGTCGTCGGAACTAGCGGCTTAATTAGGAAGTAGTTTGAATTAGCTGATAGCGTCGCTTAAATTCTTTTTGTTGCCTATTGTGGTCTACAATTGGTCGAGGATAACCGCAGCGATCGCGTTCTGAGTCCGGAATTTTACCCGTCACTAAATATTCGGTATCTATCGAACTTAATTCGGGCAGCCATTGCCGAATATATTCTGCTTGTGGATCGAATTTTTGTGACTGACTGGCAGGATTAAAAATGCGCAATGGTTTAGGATCCATGCCACTCGAAGCACTCCACTGCCAACCCCCATTATTAGCTGCTAAATCCCCGTCATACAGTTTTTGCATGAAATATTTCTCTCCCAACTGCGGATTAATCAGCAAATCTTTGGTGAGAAAACTGGCGACGATCATGCGACAGCGATTGTGCATCCATCCCGTTTCATTTAACTGTTTCATGGCTGCATCAACGATAGGATATCCGGTTTTTCCTTCACACCAAGCTTGAAAATATTCTTCGTTATTTTCCCAAAAGAAATTTTTGAAGTTTTTTCGATAAGCACCTTCTGCTAATTCTGGGAAAAAATAAAGACAGTGTTGATAAAATTCCCTCCAAGCTAACTCTTGTTGCCAAGCTTGAATGCTGTCGCTAGCTTCATCGCTGCGGCTATTTTCGCCAGCTTCAATAGTAGCTTGCCAAACAGTCCGAATGCCAATAGCACCAAATTTGAGTGCGGCACTCAGCCGAGATGTTCCATCAATAGCAGGGAAATTTCTTTGCTCTTTATATTCATAAATTGCGCGATCGCAAAATTCAGCTAATCTTTCCTGGGCGGCGGTTTCTCCTGGTGCGAGCAGTAGGGGATTGTCCCAAATAAACCCTAAATCTTTTGCCGTTGGCAATTCAATTGTGCCTGCTTTTTTAGCAATAGCAATTTCTTGGTCAGTTAATCCTTTAACATTCTCTAAATCTTGTGCGGGAGATTGTTTGGATTGTTGGCTCCAATTTCTCCAGAAGGGACTATAAACTGTATAAAGATTACCAGATTGAGTAACTATTTTTCCAGGGGCTTCGAGTAACTGATCCCAGAAAGTTTCAACAGCAATTCCTTTTTCTTTCAGGGCTTCTTTAACTTTCTCGTCTCGCTGTTTTGCGTAGGGTTCTATATCTAAATTAAAGAAGACAGCTTGAACTTTTAAGGCTTCTGCTAAAGCAGTAATTGCTTGATTTGGATCGCCTTGGACAATCAGTAATTGACTCCCTAATTGCAGATACTTTTGCTGTAATTCTTGTAAGCAACCTATCATATAAGTTATTCTGGCAGGTGCAATATCATCGCGTTTTAGTAGATTGCGATCCAGACAAAATACACCAACTACTCTAGAACTTTTTTGACGGGCAGCAGCTAATCCTATATTGTCAGAAATTCGTAAATCGCGGCGGTGCCAGAAGAGAATTAAATCAGACATAAATAGATTCTCAATTACTCAATCGACTATTATTTCTCTATCGATCTTTTTCTAGTTTATTAACCAGAGAACTAAAAAGATCTTGAAAAAAGGTTATCGCAGCTTAATTTCGGTCTAACTTCGCGCCTTTGCGTCTTGGCGTAAAACTAAAACAAATTTACCAATTAGAAACGCGATCGCAAGCCTAAGATAACCAACTCTTTATAATCTTTATTACCCTAAAAACGGACGCGCCAAGAAAAAGCTACAAATTGATTTAGCATCCACGGGTTCGCCAGCTAAAATCGCTTTTTCTAATTCCAGAGGACTCATTAAAACTACTTCAATATCCTCATCATCATCCTGTTCGGGTGGTTGTTCTAATTGTTGCAAATCTTGTGCCAAAAATGCATAAATATATTCATCTGAATATCCTGGTGCCAGCGCAAATTTTCCTAGCGATTGCCATCTATTTGCCCGATAGCCAGTTTCTTCCTCAATTTCTCTCTTAATCGTTTCGGCGGGATCTTCGTTAGGTTCTACCGTACCCGCAGGGAATTCCAAGAGTCGTCCTTCAACCGTAAAACGATACTGTCGCACCAATACCAGTTTACCCTCGCTCGTGACGGGGACGGCTAGCGCACCGCCGGGATGGCGAACGCATTCCCAATCTCCCTCAACGCCTATCGGCAAGCGGAGTCTACTAACTTCAAAATCGAATTTACGACCTTTGTAAAACAGGCGTTGTTGTAGAATTTTTGGCGGTTCTTGACCTAGCGACATAATCGGTTATTTTTAATCAGTTATCAGTTGTTGGATAACCCCAGAACAGTCTACCTCTTCAAGAAGTTGCGCGATCGCTTTTTTTGATACCGGATCGATCCAATCTGGCGCAATTTCTGCTAAAGGTACGAGTACAAATGCTCTTTCCCGCATCCCTGGGTGAGGAATCTGTAGGTCAGACGTATCCAAAATGAGATCGTCATACAACAGTAAATCTAAGTCTAGCGTTCTCGGTCCCCATCGTTCCTGACGCACGCGACCAAATTGGCGTTCGATATCTAGCAGAGTGTCTAACAATTCTTCGGGAGTCAGTCGAACTTCGAGTAAAGCGCAGCCATTGAGATAATCTGGTTGTGGGGGACCGACCGGAGCGGTTCTGTACCAGCTAGAATAAGATTTAAGCGTAATTTTAGGAGTTTGCGCCAAAATTTCGAGGCTAGATTCTAAAATGGTATAAGAATCGCCTAGATTGCTTCCGAGTGCGATCGCGCATTTAGCAATTTTCATGATCGATCCCTTCTGACTTTTGCCTTTAGATTTTGGATTGGGGATTAGTTAGTGGTTAGTAGTTAGTAGGGGCGAGTTTATCTAATCTTTCTTAATAAATTGCCTTAAATTACTGTTTTTTACTTTAGCAACAATGCGATCGAAATACCAATTCAATCCAGGTGCTATGAGACTATGAAATCGTCCTAAGATTGCCATTTCCGAACCGGGCGCGATCGCAAATTTTTTTGTCTCAATTCCTTTAAGAATTTCACGAGCAACTGCTTGGGCGCTCCAAGTTTGAGCAGTTCCAGTAATCAATTTTGTTTCAAGGGGTTTGCTTTTATTTTCTATTTCTAATTGAGGCGTATCCGTATCGGGAGGATAGACAATAGAAATCTGAATTCCTAATGGTTTTAATTCGCCTCGTAAAGACTCTGCTAATCCCCTCAAAGCAAATTTACTCGGACTGTAAGGGGTATAACCATAAATGCCAATTAATCCCGCTCCAGAAGAGATTAGCACGACCTGACCTTTTTGTTGTTTTTCCATACTTGGCAATACGGCTTTAATACTATAAAGCGAGCCAAAATAATTAATTGCCATAGTACGTTCAAAAACTTCAATCGGCACTTCCTGAAAATAACCAGGGCTTGCAATTCCAGCAGAAGTTATTAAAATATCCGGAGTTCCTACAGTTGCAATGCAAGTTTGTATTGCTTGTTCTATTTGACTTCGTTGTGCTACATCAGCTTCAACCGAAAAAATTTGCTGCTTGGAATTAATTTTTGCTGCTTCAATTTCCAATTTTGCTGCTTCTAATTTGGCGCGATCGCGAGCAATAATTGAGATGTTAGCCCCTTTGCTGGCAAGCAATTTAGCCGTTGCTTTGCCAATGCCGCTAGAACCGCCAGTAATAATTGCGTGTTGCCGAGCAAATTTCATTTCTTTCCCATTCTTAGCATATTTTGGCATATATTGCTACAAAGTTTTAAAATCTTTATAATATGCAAGCTGATTTCATTTTAACGGTTCTACTTCCGTACCGCCCGTTGGGTTAAGCGCAAACGAAATTTTGCATTTTTAGCCAATCGCAAGCAAATGTTGCTCCTACGACAGGTTCGCAACTCTTAACTATTACGGTTATTTTGGTGATAGGAACCTAAATCTTGCCTCATCCCATTACAGAAGACCAAAAAGCAGCAGCCTGATAATGAAAAGATCGAGAGAAAACCTTCCCAGCAAGACCGACATCGATGAAATCTAAACATCTCAGCTCTCTGTTTCAATGGTGTATCATTATCTTCACCGCGATCGTTGTCGGTCAAGCTCTCTACGATAACTGGCGAGAAGTCCAAAGCCTTGAGCTTGACAAGGAAACTTGGTGGTACGTAATTGTGGCAGTGGCAGTTTCTATCCTGTCTCATTGTTGGTCGGGAGTTGTGTGGGGCGAGATTTTAAGAAATTTACAGCATCCGGTTCCTTGGCGATGGGCAACAATCATTTTCATCAAAACTGAAATTGCTAAATATCTACCCGGCGATATTTGGCAAACTTATGGTCGGCTGGTAGCGGCTCGCAAGCTAGAAATCCCCGTAACAGTGGCGTTCGCTAGCGTCCTTTTACAATCTGTCTATATCGCGGCGGCAGGAATGATATTCGGGCTGTTAATTGCTGCCGACCCGACATTGCAAAGACTGTGCGGTCTTGGTTTGGCTTGCATTCTCGTCAGCGTTCATCCATTCGTATTCGATCGCGTTTTTAGTTGGATCGAGCAACTGCCTAATGCGCTAATGCTGCAAAGGCTCTTCAATAAATTCAATAAATTAGCCCGCTCCCAATGGACTCGACCTCGCATGCAATCTTATCCCTGGCGGGTAATTTTAGGGCAGTGTTTATTTTTAGCGCTGCGAAGCGTCGGCTTTTTGTTGACGGTTGCGATCTTTACTCCGGTTCGCCCAGTAGCAATCGTCCCACTAGCAAGCGGATTTAGCTTGGCTTGGGCGTTGGGAATCGTGTCGCCTATATCTGGCGGAGTTGGCGTTTTTGAGGCAACTGCTCTTGGTTTGCTAGATAGGGTAGTAGAACCCAGCATAGTCTTGGGCGCTGTAATTTTATACCGTTTGATAGCGCTGCTAACGGAGGCGATTGGGGCGGGTTTGGGTTGGTTGCTCGGTCGAAACCTTGATTCTTCTTGAAGCCATCCAAGTCAAACACAACGGCGATTCGCAACACTATTTAACATCTTTGGTCTAGAAGGTACCAATTCCTGATACATTTACGAAGAAGTGGAAGCAGCCTCCGTCATTGCACGGCGGATTATCTTCTACCCAAGATCGGAAAATAAATTTTTATTGATTTAGTATGAAAGTTCTGGTTATTGGTGGTGACGGTTATTGCGGTTGGGCAACTGCGCTACACCTTTCAAATAGAGGGTATGAGGTCGGGATTGTCGATAGTTTGATCAGGCGACATTGGGACGCAACATTAGGTGTAGACACGCTAACTCCCATAGCATCAATTCACCATCGCATTCAGCGGTGGCAGGATCTGACGGGGAAGTCCATCGATCTATTCGTGGGCGATATCACCGATTACGATTTCCTCAGCAAAACCATGCGCCAGTTTGAACCAGAGGCGATCGTCCACTTTGGGGAACAGCGTTCGGCACCTTATTCGATGATCGATCGCGAACACGCGGTCATGACTCAAGTCAATAACGTAGTAGGCACGCTAAACATCCTCTACGCAATGAAAGAAGATTTCCCAGATTGTCATTTGGTGAAATTGGGAACGATGGGTGAGTATGGCACTCCTAACATCGACATTGAAGAAGGCTACATCACCATCGAACATAACGGACGCAAGGATACGTTACCCTATCCCAAACAGCCAGGAAGTTTCTACCACCTGAGCAAAGTTCACGATAGCCACAACATCCACTTTGCTTGCCGAATTTGGGGACTGCGGGCAACTGATTTAAACCAAGGGGTTGTCTACGGAGTTCTGACAGAAGAGACGGGAATGGACGAAATGCTAGTTAACCGTCTCGATTATGATGGAGTATTTGGAACGGCATTGAATCGATTCTGCATCCAAGCGGCGATCGGACATCCCCTGACGGTCTACGGAAAAGGAGGGCAGACGCGAGGCTTTCTCGATATTCGGGATACGGTACGCTGCGTGGAATTGGCGATCGCCAACCCAGCCGATGCCGGACAGTTCCGCGTCTTCAACCAATTTACCGAACTATTCAGCGTCGGCGACTTGGCGGTGATGGTGAAAAAGGCGGGAACGGCAATGGGATTAAATATAGAGATCGACCACCTCAATAACCCTAGGGTCGAGTTAGAAGAACACTACTTCAACGCCAAAAACACCAAACTACTCGATCTCGGATTGCAACCCCATTATTTATCCGATTCTTTACTAGATTCTCTGCTAAACTTCGCTATCAAATATAAACACCGCGTTGACGAGAAGCGCATTCTGCCAAAAGTTTCTTGGCGCAGAAATTAAATTTCATCGACATACAGTAGGGGCGATCCGCGAATCGCCCCTACCGATCGCCGATCGCTGGTCACTGATAACTGCTTATGAGAATCGCTTTATTCACCGAGACATTTTTACCCAAAATTGACGGAATTGTCACTCGCTTGCGCCATACAGTCGAACACTTACAACGCCACGGCGATCGCGTTTTGGTCTTCTGTCCCGACGGCGGAATGAGAGAATATAAAGGAGCCAAAATTCACGGCGTATCCGGCATTCCGCTGCCAATGTATCCCGAATTGAAGCTAGCGATTCCCAGACCGAGCCTTCGCCGAGTTCTGAAGAGATTCAAGCCAGACTTGATTCATGTGGTCAATCCCGCCGTTTTAGGAATAGGCGGGATTTATTATGCCAAAACGCTCAATATTCCCCTAGTCGCCTCCTACCACACCCATCTGCCCCAGTATTTACAGCACTACGGACTCGGATCCCTTGAAGGGCTGTTGTGGGAGTTGCTCAAATTGGCACACAATCAAGCTCATCTCAATCTTTGTACCTCAACGGCAATGGTACGGGAATTGACAGGTCGCGGCATCGAAAGGGTAAACTTGTGGCAGCGAGGAGTCGATACAGAGATGTTCCAACCCCATCTCGCCTCTCGCCAAATGCGATCGCGCCTCTCACAAGGACATCCCGACAGTCCTCTGCTGCTATACGTAGGACGAGTCTCGGCAGAGAAGCAAATCGAGCGAATTAAACCCATCCTAGAAGCCATCCCAGAGGCACATTTGGCAATTGTTGGCGACGGACCTCACCGAGAGGCATTGAAAGCTCTCTTTGCAGGCACTCAGACCCATTTTGTCGGCTACCTCCAAGGATTAGAACTTGCCTCGGCATTTGCCTCGGCAGATGCGTTTATCTTCCCGTCCCGCACGGAAACGCTAGGATTAGTCTTGCTAGAAGCAATGGCGGCAGGGTGTCCCGTAGTGGCAGCCGCTTCGGGCGGAATTACCGATATCGTCACCGATGGCGTGAATGGCTATCTCTTCGATCCCAACGATCCTGAAGGAGCGATTACAGCTACCAAGCGCCTGCTAGCAGCCAAAGCAGAAAAAGAGCAGTTGCGACAAAATGCTCGCCTGGAAGCAGAACGTTGGGGTTGGGCAGCGGCAACGCGCCAGTTACAGGATTATTATCGAGCCATCGTTAATTCTCAGTCTTTGTCCGAGGCAGCTTAGAAGATGAGATAACCATCATCCCCTAGAAAATTCTTTTGAATCTTGCTCGTTTTTGAAAAAGTTGAGGTATAATGAAAAATCGTGAGTTTTTGCAAAAGCAATGAACGCTGAAGAAATTATTAGGTCGATTGAGAGCGAGCAGCTAAAAACTGACTTACCAATCGTTCATGTTGGCGATACAGTCAGAGTTGGCGTGAGGATTGTAGAAGGGGGAAAAGAGCGGATTCAGCCCTATGAAGGGATCGTGATTGCCAAGCGCAATGGCGGCATCAACCAAACCATTACCGTGCGTCGGATTTTTCAGGGAGTTGGTGTAGAAAGGGTATTTTTGCTTCATTCTCCCAGAATCGCCAGCATTAAAATCATCCGTCGCGGTAAAGTACGCCGAGCCAAACTTTATTATCTTCGCGATCGCGTCGGCAAAGCCACCCGCGTTCAACAGCGTTTCGATCGCGCTCTCTAAAATTTTTCAAAGGACAACGCAGATTTGAAGCCAATTCGCTTCAAATTGCGCTACGATTGAAAAAGCTAAGAAGCGGATTGTGCTCGTCAGACTAGGCGTGCGTCCTTAGTTCAGTTGGTAGAACGCAGGTCTCCAAAACCTGATGTCGGGGGTTCGAGTCCTCCAGGGCGCGTCGGGCAGCACGAAGCAATACTCGCGGCTTGACGTGGGTTTTAAATGGCTCGTTCGTTTTAGGAGAGGCAAGCTCTAATCTCCGAGCAAAATAGCAGTGCTGCCATTTGAGAAAAATCTCGCGCGATCGCGATCGGATATTTTGCTATTATAAATGTTTGTGTTAAAGTTTGTATTTCTAAAACCCGATTCTAAAATTTTAAATTTCATGTCAGTAAAGCGTTAACTGCTAGAGTGGATTTGGTAAATGGGGGAGAGTTGTAAGCGTGGTTAATAAAAAAGAAAGCACTGAAATCAAGCCAGCCGACAGTAATAAATTGAAAGCGGGCGAGTTTATCAACGAAACCAAAGAAGAGCTTTCTAAAGTGGTCTGGCCGAGTCGGCAACAATTACTCAGCGAATCGGCGGCTGTTATTCTGATGGTCAGCCTAGTGGCAATTGTTATTTATTTAGTTGATAATTTCTTCTCGTGGGTAGCCAACCAACCGTTCATGTTTGGCTCGTAACATCTTTGCTAGGGGCGCAGGGAAGGTATTCCGATGAGTTTTGCTGACGAGCGATCGCAAGAAATACAAGAATCGCAAGAGTTAGAGCAACAACAAGAAAAAGCTAAAGCTGCTCGCTGGTATGCCGTTCAGGTCGCTTCTGGATGCGAAAAACGAGTCAAAACAAACCTAGAGCAGCGAATTCGCAGCTTTGATGTTGGCGATAGAATTATCCAGATAGAAATTCCCAAAACACCAACAGTCAAAGTTCGTAAAGATGGAAGTCGCCAGCACGGCGAAGAAAAAGTCTTCCCCGGCTATATTTTAGTCAAGATGGTTATGGACGACGAAGCTTGGCAAGTCGTCAAAAACACGCCCAACGTCATTAACTTTGTTGGAGCAGAGCAAAAACGTCGCTATGGGAGAGGACGGGGACACGTGACCCCAGTTCCCCTCTCCTTGACTGAAGTAGAGCGTATTTTCAAACAAGCTCAAGAACAAGAACCCGTCGTCAAAATCGACATGGAAGTGGGAGACAAAATTGTGGTTCTCTCAGGTCCGTTCAAAGATTTTCAAGGGGAAGTCATAGAAGTCTCTCCAGAAAGAAGCAAGCTAAAAGTACTGCTCTCTATTTTTGGACGAGACACACCAGTAGAATTGGAATTTAATCAGATAGAAAAACAAAGCTAGCGATGGCAAAGAAAGTTGTAGCACTAATTAAACTAGCTCTTCCAGCAGGAAAAGCAAATCCAGCTCCCCCAGTCGGTCCGGCGTTAGGTCAGCATGGGGTCAACATCATGGCATTTTGTAAAGAATACAATGCCAAAACAGCCGACCAAGCAGGCATGATTATCCCGGTAGAAATTTCGGTCTTTGAAGACCGCAGTTTCACCTTCGTTCTCAAAACTCCTCCTGCCTCGGTATTAATCCGCAAAGCAGCCGGAATCGAACGAGGTTCTAACGAACCCAACAAAAAAATCGTGGCGACTATCACTCGCGACCAACTGCGACAAATCGCCGAAACCAAAATGCCCGATCTCAATGCCAACGACATTGAAGCAGCGATGAAAATCGTAGCAGGTACCGCCAAGAATATGGGTGTCAACATTAAAGAATAGCAGTGGTCATTAGTACCAATAACAAAAGACAAACAGTAAAAAAAGGGGAGAGGCATAGCTTCGTTATTGACCCAAGGAGATGACAAATGGCAAAGAAAGTTTCGCGCCGACTTCGAGAAGCGCTAGCAAAAGTAGAAGACAAACCGTATCAACCCTTAGAAGCCCTTCAGCTTCTTAAGAAAACCGCAACAGCCAAATTTAACGAAACGGCTGAAGCCCATATTCGTTTGGGAATTGACCCCAAATATACCGACCAGCAATTGCGAACCACCGTAACCTTCCCGAAAGGGACGGGACAAACGGTGCGAGTTGCCGTCATTGCCAGAGGGGAAAAAGTGCAAGAAGCAAGTGCCGCTGGGGCTGATATCGTCGGTTCGGAAGAACTCATCGATGAAATCCAAGGTGGCATGCTGGATTTTGAGGTATTGATCGCGACTCCAGACATGATGCCCAAAGTGGCAAAATTAGGGCGTTTATTAGGTCCTCGCGGCTTGATGCCCTCTCCTAAGGGCGGCACGGTAACCACAGATTTAGCTTCAGCCATTCAGGAATTCAAAGCAGGAAAACAGGAATTTCGGGCTGACAGAACGGGCATCGTCCATGTTATGTTTGGTAAGGCATCTTTCAGTGCCGAAGACTTGCTAGTTAACCTCAAAGCCCTACAAGAAACGATCGATCGCAATCGTCCTTCTGGCGCTAAGGGTCGTTACTGGCGCAGCGTATTCGTTTCTGCCTCGATGGGACCCTCTATCCAAGTCGATATCAACGCACTGCGCGACCTCAAACTGACAGAAGCATAGTTCTTGTAGAGACGTGACCTGTCGGTCTCTACACAAAAAATTAAATATTCATTTGGATCGAGCCAAAGACAGCGGGTGCAACTTGCTTAATATCCTGCCGAGGTAGCTGCCAAAAAGTTTTACCGTACCCTCGATAGAGAGGGTAAGCGGTATGCAGGCAATCAAAAAAACCCCGGCAAATCATGTAGGGGTTTTCTTTTTTGCCTAATGAAATGAGTTTCCCAAAAAAACAAAGGAGGTGATACGGGATGGGAAGAACCAAAGAGAATAAAGAGACGGTAGTAGCCGATCTCAAAGAACTCTTGAAAGACTCGCAATTAGCCATTGTCATCGACTATCAAGGGCTATCGGTGGCTGAAATTACCGATTTGCGCAGGCGTTTGCGTCCTATTGGCGGCTCTTGCAAAATTGCCAAAAATACTCTAATGCGCATCGCTGTTGAGGGAGACGACAATTGGCAGCCCATGCAGGAGTTTCTCAAGGGAGCTTCTGCTTTGATGACAGTCAAAGAAGATGTTGGAGGGGCAGTCAAAGCTTACAAGAGCTTCCAAAAAGACAAAAAGAAAACCGAACTACGCGGTGGCGTCATGGAAGGTCGCGCCTTGACTAAAGCTCAAGTCGAGGCACTGGCTGACCTGCCCTCTAAGGAACAATTGATCGGGCAAATTGCTGGCGCAATTAACGCCTTGGCAACCAAGATTGCCGTTGGCATCAACGAAGTTCCCTCTTCTCTTGCACGCGTCCTGCAAGCCTATGCCGAAAAAGAACAAGGCGATGCTGCCAGTTAATTAGTAGTTATTGGTTAATAGTTAGTTAGTCTTCCACTAACTACTAACTACTAATAAAACTCATACAACTCGTACATACTCACTGAAAAGGAATAGAAAAATGTCTGCTGCAACCGATGAAATTTTGGAGAAACTAAAATCCCTGACCCTTTTAGAAGCCGCCGAGCTAGTCAAACAGATCGAAGAAACCTTCGGCGTAAGCGCTGCTGCACCTGTTGGCGGCATGGTGATGGCTGCTCCTGGTGCTGCTGCCGCGCCCGCTGAAGCCGTAGAAGAAAAAACCGAATTTGATGTCATCCTTGAAGAAGTACCTGCCGATAAGAAAATTGCCGTTCTTAAAGAAGTCCGTACTATCACTGGTTTAGGTCTCAAGGAAGCCAAAGATTTGGTTGAAGCCACTCCCAAGCCCCTCAAAGAAGGCATCAAAAAAGAAGATGCTGAAGAAATCAAGAAAAAGCTCGAAGGAGTTGGTGCAAAAGTCAGCGTGAAGTAAGCGTTGCCGATAATTCTAAGTTTGGGCAGGCAAGGCAAGCCTGCCTTTTTCTTGTGCTAACTCAGGTTAAGATTGGGCGATCGCTAGAAACTTCCAAATTCTCTTTAACGTTAATCTTGATATAAGCTATTACTTGGTTCAATGCTGACCTACTAACGCATCGGAGATGTCCCGTTGAATACGTTAATTCATCCTACTGCTGTAATTGACCCCAAGGCTGAACTGCATCCAACCGTTCGAGTCGGTTCCTACGCAGTAATCGGAGAAAAAGTAACCATTGGCGCCCAAACGACTATCGGTGCCCATGTCGTTCTAGAAGGGCCCGCAGAAATCGGAGAAAGCAATCGCATTTTTCCTGGCGCTGTTATCGGTTCGGAACCCCAAGACTTGAAGTATAAGGGAGCAGCTAGCTGGGTAAAAGTTGGCGATAATAATCAGATTCGCGAGTATGTAACGATCAACCGGGCAACTGATGAAGGAGAAGCCACTGTTATTGGCAATAATAATTTACTGATGGCTTATGCTCACGTCGCCCATAACTGCATAATCGAAGATGAAGTAGTTATTGCCAATTCCGTAGCTTTAGCAGGTCACATTCATATCGAATCAAAAGCCAGAATAAGCGGCGTATTGGGCGTTCACCAATTTGTTCGCATTGGCAGTCTGTCAATGGTAGGCGGAATGAGCCGAATCGAGCGGGACGTACCGCCCTATACCATAGTAGAAGGAAACCCTGCCAGAGTGCGATCGCTCAATTTGGTCGGTTTGCGACGAGCAGGTTTGAGTTCCGAGGAAATCGGACATCTCAAAAAAGCTTTCCGTCTTCTCTATCGTTCCGATAAAACGCTTCAAGAAGCCTTAGAGCAACTGGAATTGCTGCCTCATAACGAATATATCCAGCATTTTCATCGCTTTTTACAGTCCTCTATCTCCGGCGAAGGACGGCGAGGACCGATTCCGGGGAGATGAGAGAGTATGGGAAGTGTGGGGAGTGTGGGGAGATGGGGAGACGACTAACCACTAACCACTAACCACTAACAAATAACCAATTCCCAATCCAAAATCTAAAATCCTTTCATCCCCATTACCAATCACCAACGACGGCATGCGAATTTTTATCAGTACGGGCGAGGTTTCTGGAGATTTGCAAGGGGCAATGCTAGTCGATGCCCTAAAACGTCAGGCAAAAGCCAGGAATATAGAATTAGAAATTGTTGCCTTGGGAGGCGATCGCATGGCAGCAGCAGGGGCAAAACTGTTGGAAAATACGACGGCAATTGGTTCTATAGGACCGATCGAATCTTTGTCCTTTGTTTTACCGACCCTAAAAATTCAGCGTCGTGCCAAACAGGCTTTGCAACAAAATCCACCCGATTTATTAATATTAATTGATTATCTCGAACCTAATTTAGCGATTGGCAGTTACGTTCGTCAGCATTTGCCGCAAGTTCCTATTGTTTATTATATTGCCCCCCAAGATTGGGTTTGGGCACCTTTACTAGAAAATAACCAAGGATTATTTAAACTTACTAACCAAATACTAACCCAGAAAAGCAAGCAACTGGTTCAAATCATAGACCGATTGTTGGCAATTTTTCCAGGAGAGGCTCGTTATTTTCAGGAGAAAGGCGTGTTGGTCAGTTGGATAGGTCATCCCTTGTTAGATCGCATTGAGACGGCACCGAGTCGCGAACAAGCACGTCAATTGTTAGGAATCGAACCAGATCGACTAGCCATTGCCCTTCTTCCTGCTTCCCGCAAGCAAGAGTTGAAATATCTTCTCCCCGTCATTTGCGAGGCAGCTAAACAAATACAAGCTAAATTACCTCAAGTTCATTTCTGGATTCCCATCTCTTTAGAAGCTTATCGCAGCGCGATCTCAGCGGCAGTTAAAGACTACGGTTTGCAAGCAACTTTACTTGAGGGCAAGACGCTAGAAGCAATTGCCGCCGCCGATTTAGCTATTACCAAGTCGGGAACGGTAAATCTCGAAATTGCCTTACTCAACGTCCCTCAAGTGGTTCTCTATCGGGTTAGCCCCATCACGATCTGGATTGCTCGCAATTTACTAAATTTTTCTATTCCCTTCATGTCACCGTCCAATTTAGTCGTCATGAAGTCTATCGTGCCAGAACTTTTTCAAGAAGAAGCGACTCCAGAAAGAATCGTTCGCGAATCCCTAGAACTGTTGTTAAATCGCGATCGCCGCCAGCAAACTTTAGCCGATTACTCGCAAATGCGTGCTTGTTTGGGAGAAGTGGGAGTTTGCGATCGCGCTGCCAATGAAATTCTAGAATTCGTCAGCCATTTGCATGTCGATTAGCGATTGGTCAAACGGTGGATGATTCGGCAGAAAGTCATCCGGAAAATAGCCGTCTGGAGAGTTTCTAAAACTCGTCAACGACTTAAACAACAGTAAATATCCTGAGATCTTGCACCAGTCTCAACAGTTCGCCCCTCGATTCAAATCGCTGCCTTATATTTAAAGTCGTCTTAAGACGACTCGATAAGTGTTTCAGTCCATTTTAATGGACTTTATATATAAGACGGGAAATTCATTCCCCGACGGCTAATGCGAAGAGTACAAGATTTTAATTTTAATGGGCTTTACATGTAAGCCAGGAAATTTATTTCGGGGGTAGCTAATGCGACTGGTGCAAGATCTGAGTTTAAACTGAGATCTTGTACCAGTCGCATCAACGCCTAGAACTTTAGTTCTAGGCTCAAAGCGCAACTCGATTAAAATCGACTGAAATTCCTATCGAGTCTTCTTTAGAAGAGTTTTTCGATCGTCCAGGAAATTCATTACAAGAGCAGTTGTTGAGAATGGTGCAAGATCTCATTCTAAACAGACTTAACTCTTCTTGCAGTCAGATTTATCTGACTTGAGCTATCAGCCAAGAAATTTATTTCTTGGTAGATGAAAAGCTGGTGCAAGATTTAAGTATGGGGGGCATCCTAAATATGTAATTGTAGTGCGAGCATCTTGCTCGCAAACCTGTTTTAGCGAGCCAGACGTAAAGCGTCCCGAGCAAAAGCGAAGGAGCTTTAGAAGTACCTTTCAAAATCCTTTCATCCAAAATGGTATCAGATGTTTCGCTTCGCTCTCGCTACGCTCAACATGACAAAATTGCGGAAGATCTTCGACATTCTATACTTTTGGGATTCTAAGACAGACCTAGTTGAGTGACAAAACTCAAATCGTCCTCACCCCAACCCCTCTCCCCGAGCAGGAGAGGAGCTTTTAACTTAAGACTTTGTCCTGAAGCCCCTTCGCCTCTTGTGGGATAAGGGATTTAGGGATGAGGGGACAAAGATTTGTCACTCAACCAGAAGACAGACTCCATTTTTTCATATTTTTTTAAGGATAAATTTCGTCTCTTTATTCTGCACAATCATAGATGCGATCGCAATAATAACAAGTTGTCAAAAAAAAGCAAACTAGAATCTTAACTTTTTTTATAATTATTCGCTGGACAGATATAAAAATCTGTTTATATAATCTTAATTGCACATTTGAAGTGCAAATTAAAATCCATAAATCTGGCTAATTCAGTCTTTTTAAAGCAATTGGCAAAAAAATATTTTGCGATCGAGCTTCAAAAAAGACTGTTGTGTGGCTAGCTTTGGTGAAGAAAGAGAACTTTTATTTGATTGGTAATCCATAGTGTTTGAGCAATTGGAGCTATTACTATATGTTTTTTGTGGGTGAGACTGTTATCATTATCGATTCTGCTGTTAAGGACTATCAAAGCCTAGTCAGCGGTATCGTCCCCGGAACAAAAGTTTTTGTCCTCGACTCGGAGGAGGATGGAGTCGAGCAAATTACAAGAATTCTCAAGAAATTTTCTAATGTCGCTGCACTTCACATTGTCTCTCACGGCTCTCCTGGCTGCTTGTATCTAAGCAACAGCCAACTAAGTTTAGATACGCTAAACCGCTACAGCCAACAGCTTCAATCTTGGCCAGCTCCTAACCTTCTCCTCTACGGTTGTAACGTGGCGGCTGGAGATGCGGGTGAAGAGTTTCTTGAAAAGCTCCATCGCCTCACCGGAGCTGCTGTTGCTGCCTCAAGTTCCCCCATCGGTCATCAATCTCTTGGAGGCAATTGGCATTTAGATACCCAGATTGGAACTGTTAATGCTTCGTTGCCCATTGGCGAGGAATCTCTAAGTCGCTGGAAAGGCTTGCTCCAACAGCTCCTTATCGCAGTAACGAGCAACCCGGTAGTTGCCCCAGACGGACTCTCGGCTACCTATCAAAATGTTGGCACGCTCAACGGTGTTCTAGTTGACTTGAGGGGAACGATCGTTAGTGACTCAAATGCTTCACAGTCATTCAGTTGGAGCAGATCGGGTAATGATATCGGACTCAGTATTAATTCTGGCACTGCTGGCAGAGAAGTAACCATTCTTTGGGAAGTTTTCCAGGCAGGAACCACTACTCCGATCTCTGCTAATGTTACTTTTACCGTTGCGGATATAGATGGGAACAGTCCGGGCAATCCGATAGAAACGATATTGGCTGTTCCTAACAGATACACGGTCAACAGTCCCACGAATCTGATCGTTAATACCGTACAAGGTGTGGTAGAAGCTCAGGGGAGTGCAAATCAGAACAGCGAACCTTCGTCTGCGATCAATTATCAATGGGATAATGTCTCCTCCTGGCAAGTGACGCATAGGATTATACCCAATGGTGGCGGTCGCTTTTTCCAAATAGACGGCAATCTAGAGTTTGTCTTTTCCAATCCCGTTACAATTGTCGTCCCTGTCGCTAACAACGATAATTTCTCCACGAACGAAGATACTGCCATTAACGGAAACGTTTTAGTCGATAATGGCAACGGTGCAGATAGCGACCCTAATTCAAATCCCCTGACAGTCACTGCGGTTAATGGGACTGCCGTTAGTTCGGGTACGCCTACCACTATTATCCTTGGTTCCGGCGCTTCGATCACGATGAATGCCGACGGGACTTTCTCCTACAATCCCAACAATGCTTATCAAACCCTTGCAGTTGGTCAAACAGCTACCGAAGCATTTCAATATACTATCTCGAACGGTGCGGGTGGGGGTACAAATACTGCGACAGTTAACGTTGCGATCGCGGGCGTTAACGATCCGCCCGTCAATAATCTTCAGAGTGCTACAGGGAACATTAACGAGGACAATCCTCTCACTTTCAATAGTGCCAACAGCAACCGGATCAGCATTACCGATGTCGATGCTGGCTCCAGCCCAACAGTAACCCTTACTGCCAGCAACGGTATCCTGACGCTAGGCAGTACTGCTAACGTTACCGTCACTGGCGATGGCACGGGCACTGTAACCGTCAGCGGTTCGTTAGCAAATGTTAATAATGCCCTCAATGGACTTGTCTTTACCCCTAGTCCCAACTTCAATGGTTTGACTAGCATTCAAATCCAAACTGACGATGGCAACGGCGGAACTGATACAGACAGCATTACCATCACCGTCAACCCCCAGCCCGACCCGCCCGCTCTCGACCTCAACGGCAGTGCTAGCGGTCAAAATTTCAGTAATACCGTTATTGGAAGCGGCATTGCCGTAAACGTTGCTAGCGCTACAGAAGCAACAGGTGAAGACCCCGACGGCGATGAGGTTCAAACAATAACTATCGCCTTGTCTGGCGTAGCCGATGGAGCTAATGAAATTCTAACCATCGGCGGAACAGCAGTTCCTCTAGTCGATGGTAGCGCTACTGGTACAGCCGGAGGTACGACCTTTGCTATCGCTGTTAGCGGCAGCACGATTACTATTACCAGGCAAGGCGGAGGGATTATTCCCAATGCCGATTTCACGGCTTTGTTGCGGGGCATTACCTACCAAAACAATAGGCCAACACCAACAGATGGCGATCGCGTTTTCACTTTTACTGCCAGTGACGGAACCGCAACCAGTAGCCCCGTTATCAGCACTATCAACGTTAGTGCAGATACCGATGGGGACGGCATTATCAATGTCAATGACCTTGACGACGATAATGATGGCATTCCCGATGCCATCGAACAAAATGGAGATCCTAACCGTGACACGGACGGCGACGGGATCATCGACAGCATTGACCTCGATAGCGATAACGACGGAATTACCGATTTGCGCGAAAGCGGTCTGAGCGACTCCCAAATTGCAGCTCTCGATACCAATAATGATGGCATTATAGACTCTGGCTTCGGAACCAACGGTCTTGCCGATGCCGTTGAAACTACTTCCGACTCCGGCAGTCTCAACTACACTCTTGCTAATAGCGACGGCGATGGAGTTCCAGATTTCCAAGACTTAGATAGCGATGGCGACGGTCTTTTCGATTTACTCGAAGCAGGCGGAACCGATATCGACAATAACGGCGAGATAGATAATTTTAGCGACGGAAATGCTAACGGACTAGGAGACAGCGTCGATCCAAGTTCAGGAGGCACGCCTCTACCCGTACTTGATACGGATGGCGATGGCGTAGCTAACTACCGCGACCTCGACAGCGACAACGACGGCATCTTAGATAGCACCGAACAAAACGGAAATCCGAATCGCGATACTGATGGCGACGGGATTCTCGACAGCCTCGACCTCGACAGCGACAACGACGGGATTACTGACGTTGTCGAAGCAGGCGGAATCGACGCTAACGGCGATGGCATTATCGACAATTTCAGCGATAGCAACGGCAACGGATTAGCCGACAGCGTTGACCCAGCAGCGGGAGGCACGCCCCTATCTCTCCCCGATACCGACGGCGATGGCATCAGGGATTTCCAAGACTTAGATAGCGATAATGATGGAATTACTGATGCCGTTGAAGCTGGAGGCATCGACGCCAACGGCGATGGCATTATCGACAATTTCAGCGATAGCAACGGCAACGGATTAGCCGACAGCGTAGAAGGATCTCCGTTGCCTGTACCCGATACCGACGGCGATGGCATCAGAGATTTCTAAGACCTCGATAGCGACAACGACGGCATTGCCGATCTCGTCGAAGCAGGCGGAGTTGATACTAACGGCGATGGCATTTTAGACAACCTCAGCGATAGTAACAGCGACGGACTAGCAGATCTCGTCGATTCCAAAACGGGAGGCACGTCTCTATCTCTCCCCGATACCGACGGCGATGGAGTCAGCGATTTCCGCGATCGTGATAGCGACAACGACGGCATTACCGATGTCATCGAAGCCGGAGGAATTGACGCTAACGGCGATGGAGTTATCGATAACTTTGTCGATAGCAATGGCGATGGATTGGCAGACAGCGTTGACTCGACGACCAATGGTACGCCTCTATCTCTTCCCGACACCGACGGCGATGGCATCAGAGATTTCCAAGACCTCGACAGCGACAATGACGGCATTACCGATGTCATCGAAGCAGGCGGAGTAGATGCTAACGGCGACGGCATTATCGACAATTTCAGCGATAGCAACGGCAACGGATTAGCCGACAGCGTAGAAGGATCTCCGTTGCCCGTCCCCGACACCGATGGCGATGGCATCAGAGATTTCCAAGACCTCGACAGCGACAATGACGGCATTACCGATGTCATCGAAGCCGGAGGCATCGACGCCAACGGCGATGGCATCATCGACAACTTCATCGATAGTAACGGGAATGGAGTAGCAGATAGCGTTGAGGGATCTCCGTTGCCCGTCCCCGACACCGATGGCGATGGCATCAGAGATTTCCAAGACCTCGACAGCGACAATGACGGCATTACCGATGTCATCGAAGCGGGTGGAGTTGATACTAACGGCGATGGCATTATCGATAACTTTGTCGATAGCAACGGCGATGGTCTAGCCGACAGCGTCGCTCCAGCTACGGGAGGCACGCCCCTATCCGCGCCCGACAGCGACGGCGATGGCATCAGAGATTTCCAAGACCTCGACAGCGATGGGGACGGACAGTTCGACCTCGTCGAAGCCGGCGGAGTCGATGCCAACAATGACGGCAAAGTGGATAACTTCAGCGACAGCAACGGCGACGGACTAGCCGATAGCGTCGATCCCAAAACAGGCGGAGTGCCCCTCAATCCCAATCGCGACAGCGATGGCAATGGACTAGCCGACCGTCTAGACAATGGAGACTTTGATGGCGATGGCATTCCCGATAGCGCCGACCTCGACGACGACAACGATGGCATTTTAGATAGCATCGAACAAAACGGAGATCCCACCAGAGATACCGACGGCGATGGGATTCCCGACAGCTTTGACCTCGACAGCGACAACGACGGCATTGCCGATCTCGTCGAAGCAGGCGGAGTAGATGCTAACGGCGATGGCATCATCGACAACTTTGTCGATAGCAATGGGAATGGTTTAGCCGACAGCCAAGAAGGATCTCCGTTGCCCGTCCCCGACACCGATGGCGATGGCGTGCAAGATTTCCAAGACCTCGACAGTGACAACGATGGCATTACCGATGTAGTCGAAGCCGGAGGCATCGACGCCAACGGCGACGGCATCATCGATAACTTTGTCGATAGTAACAGCGACGGAATAGCAGACAGGGTTAGCTCATCAACTGGAGGCACGCCTCTATCTCTTCCCGACACCGATGGCGATGGCATCAGAGATTTCCGCGACCTCGACAGCGACAACGATGGCATTACCGATATAATCGAAGCCGGAGGCATCGACGCCAACGGCGATGGCATCATCGACAACTTTGTCGATAGTAACGGCGATGGACTCGCAGATAACGTCGATCCAGTTGCTGTACCCGACAGCGACGGCGATGGCATCAGAGATTTCCAAGACCTCGACAGTGACAACGATGGCATTACCGATGTCATCGAAGCCGGAGGCATCGATGCCAACGGCGACGGCATCATCGACAACTTTGTCGATAGCAATGGGAATGGTTTAGCCGACAGCCAAGAAGGATCTCCGTTGCCCGTCCCCGACACCGATGGCGATGGAGTCAGAGATTTCCAAGACCTCGACAGTGACAATGACGGGATTACCGATGTCATCGAAGCCGGAGGCATCGACGCTAACGGCGACGGCATCATCGACAACTTTGTCGATAGCAATGGGAATGGTTTAGCCGACAGCCAAGAAGGATCTCCGTTGCCCGTCCCCGACACCGATGGCGATGGCGTGCAAGATTTCCAAGACCTCGACAGTGACAACGATGGCATTACCGATGTAGTCGAAGCCGGAGGCATCGACGCCAACGGCGACGGCATCATCGATAACTTTGTCGATAGCAACGGCGATGGACTGTCAGATAGCGTCGCTCCAGCTACGGGAGGTACGCCTCTATCCGCACCCGACACCGACGGCGATGGCATCAGAGATTTCCAAGACCTCGACAGCGATGGGGACGGACAGTTCGATCTCGTCGAAGCAGGCGGAGTCGATGCCAACAATGACGGCAGAATTGATAACTTCAGCGATAGTAATGGAGATGGATTAGCCGATAGCATCGATCCCAAAACAGGCGGAGTGCCCCTCAATCCCAACCTCGATAGCGATGGCAATGGACTAGCCGATCGCCTAGACAATGGAGACTTTGATGGCGATGGCATTCCCGATAGCGCCGACCTCGACGACGACAACGATGGCATTTTAGATAGCATCGAACAAAACGGAGATCCCACCAGAGATACCGACGGCGATGGGATTCCCGACAGCTTTGACCTCGATAGCGACAACGACGGCATTGCCGATCTCGTCGAAGCAGGCGGAGTAGATGCTAACGGCGATGGCATCATCGATAACTTCATCGATAGTAACGGGAATGGAGTAGCAGATAGCGTTGAGGGATCTCCGTTGCCCGTCCCCGACACCGATGGCGATGGAGTCAGAGATTTCCAAGACCTCGACAGTGACAACGACGGCATTACCGATGTCATCGAAGCCGGAGGCATCGACGCCAACGGCGACGGCATCATCGATAACTTTGTCGATAGTAACAGCGATGGAATAGCAGACAGGGTTAGCTCATCAACTGGAGGCACGCCTCTATCCGCACCCGACATCGATGGCGATGGCATCAGCGATTTCCGCGACCTCGATAGCGACGGCGACGGACAGTTCGACCTCGTCGAAGCCGGCGGAGTCGATGCCAACAATGACGGCAAAGTGGATAACTTCAGCGACAGCAACGGCGATGGTCTAGCCGACAGCGTCGATCCCAAAACAGGCGGAGTGCCCCTCAATCCCAACCTCGATAGCGATGGCAATGGACTAGCCGATCGCCTAGACAATGGAGACTTTGATGGCGATGGCATTCCCGATAGCGCCGACCTCGACGACGACAACGATGGCATTTTAGATAGCATCGAACAAAACGGAGATCCCACCAGAGATAGCGACGGCGATGGGATTCCCGACAGCTTTGACCTCGACAGCGATAATGACGGCATTGCCGATCTCGTCGAAGCAGGCGGAACTGATGCTAACGGCGATGGCATCATCGACAACTTCAGCGATAGCAACGGCAACGGATTAGCCGACAACGTAGAAGGATCTCCATTGCCCATCCCCGATACCGATGGCGATGGGGTCAGAGATTTCCAAGACCTCGACAGCGACAACGACGGCATTACCGATGTCATCGAAGCCGGAGGCATCGACGCCAACGGCGACGGCATCATCGATAACTTTGTCGATAGCAACGGCGATGGAATAGCAGACAGGGTTAGCTCATCAACTGGAGGCACGCCTCTATCTCTTCCCGACATCGACGGCGATGGCATCAGAGATTTCCAAGACCTCGACAGCGATGGGGACGGACAGTTCGATCTCGTCGAAGCAGGCGGAGTCGATGCCAACAATGACGGCAGAATTGATAACTTCAGCGATAGTAATGGAGATGGATTAGCCGATAGCGTCGATCCCAAAACAGGCGGAGTGCCCCTCAATCCCAACCTCGATAGCGATGGCAATGGCATCCCCGATCGCACTGATAGTCGCATTCCCGATCGAGACCCTAATCGCCCTCTAGTCCAAGCCGCAGACGATCGCGGCAGGACGCTTAGGGATACGCCGATTTTCCTCAACGTTCTCAATAACGATGCTAAGGGACTAAGAATTAGCTCGATTACCAATCCAGCCAACGGCACCGTTACCATCAACGACAACGGCACGCCCAACGACCCTACAGACGACTTCCTCGTCTATACTCCCAATCCTGGCTTCACAGGCAGCGATAGCTTTAGCTATACCGCCAGAGACGCTCAAGGCAACGAGTTTACTGCTAACGTGGCTGTCGCCGTTAGAAACCCTTCTCCTGCCAAAGACGACAGTATTGCTACACCGCCGAACAAACCCGTTAATATTCGAGTTCTCGACAACGATGGCAGGGGACTGAGGATCGGTTCGGTTACCAACCCAGTCAACGGCACCGTTACCATCAACGACAACGGTACTCCTAACGATCCCAGGGACGACTTTCTCGTCTATACGCCTAATCCGGGTTTTGAAGGGAAAGACGAATTTACTTACACGGCGATCGATGCTTTGGGCAATTCTTATGAAGCGATTGTTTCTGTCAAGGTAGACCCCAATCGCCCCAATGCTGCCGATGACGATGTTTCTGTAATTCCTGGTGCAGACGTATTCATCAACGTTTTGGGCAACGATAGCGATCCCAACCGACAAGCCTTGCGCATCGTTAGCGTAACGCAAGGGCTGCGAGGGACGGTAAGGATCGATGACAACGGCACGCCCGACGATCCCAGCGACGACCGCATTTTATACGCGCCCAATGACCGAGGAGAAAGCGTTTTTAGCCTTAATCGAGCAGGCAATCGAGGTCTATTCTCCATCAGAGGGAACTTCCAACCGTTCACCGATACTTTCTCCTATACTGTTAGCGACCCCGATGGTAACGAAGAAACCGCGACGGTCAACGTCAATGTAGCGCCCGAGGTGCGGCTCAAATTTACTCTCACTGAAAACCAGGCAGATTTAGTCAGCGAGGTAGGCTTCTTTAAAGTCGATGATGAAAACGGCACCATTGACGGCATTGCTCCAGGCGAAGCGGGTTACGTAGAAGCGGCACTGCGATCGGGTCGCGTTATCTTCTCCTCCTTGAGTGGGTATTCCCAATTGTTTGGGGAAAATCCCACCCGCATTATGGAAGGCTTCCGTTCTGACGACCTCCTGAATTTCTTCTTCGTACAGGATAGTACTGTAGATGAAGTTCTCGCTCGCATCGATGCAGGCGAGATTCCCGATAACGTCTTCTTTGCCACGACTGAAGCTAATAACGATAATTTCAACCATCTCGAAGTCGGCGAAGTCGAGAGTGCTTTCTCTCTCGGTTGGGAAGATCGCGGTCAGAGGAGCGATCGCGACTTTAATGATATGCGCCTGACCGTAGAAGTGACCGACGAACCCATTCCCATCGGCAGTAAACTGCAAGGAGACGGTCAACGGGAACTGTTGGATTTGACCGAGTTGACTGGGCAAACCTTGCAAGCTCAGATATCTATCTTCCAAGAAGCTTCCTACGACAATATTGTAGGTCTTTATCGCCTGGAGGATGCTACTGGAGCGGTGCGCGATCCCCTAACCGGCGCTTTGATAACTCCAGGTCAGCAAGGGTATACAGAGGCGGCGCTAGCTCAAAGTGTCGGTCAGTTCGACGAAGACACAACTTCTGCGACAGTCAATGTTGAAGGCGGTGTTTTCTATGCGCCCTATATTCTTGCCAACGGTTCCCAATCGCAAGCTTACTTCCCCTTCCTAGCGTCAAATGCGGATGGCTTCGATCATCTGCGATTGCTCGGAGACAATACCTTCGGTTTCGAGGATCTCGTCAATGGCGGCGACGCCGACTATAACGATGCGGTTATCCGAGTCGCGATTACGCCTATCTAAGCCAGGATCGAGTTCCTAGCTGATAGCCAAAGTCCTGAGGACTTTGGCTATCGTCATAGAATTGGTGGAAAGGTGCAAGCTTTGAGTATCGATGACAAGAGGCGGCTTCAAATGCGATCGCCGCTTCGATTTTTGGTAACGATCGCACAATTGAACTGGCAGTTAAGCCAATAGTCACCAGCCTCTTGCATAATAAGAATAGACCTCCTGCTTTCAAGCACAAAATTTAATTTCCCTTTCCCAACTTCAGCAAGAAGTCTAATATCCACGCGATCTCGCCAGGAAATCCTCTAGCCCTATCGAATCTTTTATGTCCCCAGATTACATTCTCTTTGCCCAACACGGATGGGCAGATACCAACCGCGCGATCGCTCAATTCGCTAAAAAAGCCTTAGCTACGCCAAAAACTCTCGTTATTGCTCCCAATCTGGGTTATTTGAAAACCTGGCTGTGGATCGAACCCCTCATCGAATATGTTGCACGAGTTGCGATCGAGACAGTTGCCAGCTATCCCGACGCGGCTATTAGGATTGTCGGTCATTCGATGGGTGGCTTAATTTGGCTCGAAGTTCTCGATCGCTACCCGCAACTGCGATCGCAGGTAGAGTCATTAGTATTGGTTGCCTCTCCTGTGGGAGGAGCAGATATTGCCCGCGCGATCGATCCGCTAGGCATCGGTATTGGCATCGCACGGGATTTGGGCATCAATCGGAGAGCGATCGCGCAACGAATCGCCGCAAAAATTCCGACGTTAGTCATCGCTGGAGATATCGACAATGGCAGCGATGGCACGATTGCCGTCGAGACGACTAAGTTCGATCCCGTCAAGTTTGTCTGCCTGAAAGGAATCTCTCACGCCGCCCTGAAAAATCATCCCGATCTAGTAGACATCATTCACGATTTTTGGGCTAATCCGCTCGTAACGGTCGCTCCAAAACCCGATTTCTCAAAACACTTAATTCAACGTTTGCAATCGCTTCCAGGGATGACGGATACCCATCCCAGAGATTTCTGGCGATCGAAGATTCATATCACTTTCAACAATGGCATTACGATTCGGACTTGGAACAATCCATTGCAAATCCAGCATATTTTTGTAGCCGATCGCGAGGAAAACTGTCTCTACAGCGGTTTCGTCGGTTGGCTGCACGACGAAGCTTTACGCATGATGTTAGCCGAGATCCAAAAAGAAATTCATCAGTAACCAGTTTTTTGATGAAAGGATTTTCGATTTTGGCGAAGCCGCCGCACGCTCCTTGAACCTCTTCAAGGAGAACGGCGGATGCAAGGATTGGGGATTAGTTAGTGGTTAGTCGTTAATTGTCTCCCCACACTCCCTCTACTTCCGAATTCCGACTTCCGGTTTCCGACTTCCCCTAGTCTCCCCACACTCCCCAGTCCCCTTCAATCCTGCTGGTGGGAAAATTGATAAGCCCCTGCCACCGAAAGCGCGATCGCGGCAACCAGCAAGATGGGAAGGGAATACCAGGGAAATTGAGACAAAGGGGAATATGCTGCCGCCCGCAAACTGACGCTGGTATAAGTTAGAGGCAGGCAATAGACTATTATTTTAAGGGCGACTGGCAAGGTACTGGGATCGAAGAAGGTTCCACCCAAGAAGGACATGGGAACGATCAGAAAATTGTTGTAAAGTCCTACGCTTTCGAGAGACTTAACTCGCAATCCTACAATTACTCCCAACCCTGCGAAAACGGCACAATTGAGCGTTAGTAGCAACAAAAATAAAGGATTGAGAAAACTACCGATTTTTCCAGTAAACAGCACCGCTACCAAAATAACCGAACCCGAAGTCATTAGTCCCCGCGCAATTCCTGCCAACATTTTGCCGAGATGTAAGGCAAGCGGATGTACTGGTAGAAGCAAGATTTCCTCAAAGGTTTTAGTAAAAAGGCGTTCTCCGCAAATCGAAAAAGTCGTGCCTCCAAAGCTGATGGTCATAGAAGACAGCGCGACCATTCCTGGCAAAATAAATTCTAGGTAATTATCGCCTACTGGCGGTTTCATTGCGCGATCGAGAGCGCCGCCCAATCCCAAACCGAAGGCGAAAATGTAAATTAAAGGCGAGATTAATCCCGTTGAAGCGATTTGTACGATGCGCGATCGCAATTTCAACCATTCTCCCCAAAAGACGGTTAGGGTATCTGCTAGGATCGTTGGTAATTGCGGCTCCTTTATCGGTTTGCTGGAATTATGGCTCAGTGGGGGTAATGGTTGCGATTTCACGGGTAATAGTCAATCTCATCTTGTTAGTATTACTTAATATTTAACCAGAACCAAAAAAACTTTTTAAATTTTTGCTCTTAATTGCATAGAGCCTACAGGCGTTTGCCTCTCCTAATCTTCTTCCTAAAGAGAAGTTTTTCTTAGGGTAGGGCGAGATCGGACAGATATTATTTTTCCAATTGTTCTAGTGACGCAGAAGGAGATTGCGATAAAACTTCCAAAAATGAGTCAATACCATTGGTACTACGAAATTCTTGGACTTATCCCAAATGCCTCTCCAGAAGAGGTTAAAAAAGCTTATCGCCAACTTGCCAAAACTTGGCATCCAGATCGCTTTCCCAATAACTCTCAGGAACAAAAAGAGGCGGCAGAGAAATTTAAAAAAATTCTCGAAGCCTATGAGGTACTGAGGAATCATCAACCAAGCGCAAATTCTTCAACGGCTGCGTCAACTTCAACAGTTGGATCGAAATTTTCGACTCAGCGATCGACTCCCGAAACTCACTATCAAGAGGGAGTTAAATATGCCCAAAAAGAACTTTATCAAGACGCGATCGAGGAATTTTCTATTGCCATTCGTCTCGATTCCAATTATATTAAAGCCTATCAATATCGCGGCTTTATTTTCTCTAAATTAGGCTTTGAAAGGAGAGCCGAAGCCGATCTAAAAAAAGCAGCAGAATTAAAGTTAAACAAGCAATATCGAGAAGAGTTTGTGTCCGAGCGATAACTTTAGTCTCTTATTCGGCAAGGTGGTTAAAGTTAAAAGATGAGCAAATAGTATTCTCTCTTGGCAAGCAAGTTAAATCTTGGTTTGGATTAGATAACTTTACGTTACCAATGCCCAGCAATCTAAATTTCTCTCAGTTGAAAGAAGGATGATTAAATAGGGTAACAATTGTCAGTAGTTTTTGTTACAAAAAGTAAAGATTTGGGGGGATAAAAAGGGCGGGGATTGCCCGCCCAAATCCTTAATTAGACAGATCTTTCACCTGCGCGACCAACTGAGCTACAACATCTTGAGCGCTGCCGAAGAGCATTAGAGTCTTATCCTTGTAAAATAACTCATTATCAACTCCGGCAAAACCTGTCCTCATGCTGCGCTTGATGACGATCGCACGTTGCGCCTTATCTACATCTAGGATTGGCATTCCGTAGATAGGGCTACTCGTATCGTGTCGAGCGGCTGGGTTGACAACATCATTCGCACCGATAATTAAAGCGACATCGGTGCGATCGAATTCGGGGTTGATATCATCCATATCGTAGAGTTGGGTGTAGGGGACATTTGCCTCTGCCAGTAACACGTTCATATGTCCCGGCATTCGTCCCGCAACGGGGTGAATGGCATATTTAACCTCTACGCCCATTTTTTCCAAGCAATCGGCAAGTTCTCGAACTCCGTGCTGTGCCTGAGCTACTGCCATCCCATAACCGGGAACGATGACAACAGAACGGGCATAGCCCAACATCATTGCCCCTTCTTCAGGATCGACGGAGCGAACGACTTTATCCTGCTGCACTCCCGATCCGCCAGCAACAACCGTGCCATCGCTACCAAACGCACCAAAGAGAACGTTGGTAAGAGAGCGGTTCATGGCTTTACACACGATCTCGGTCAAGATGATGCCAGAAGCTCCCACCAAAGCACCAGCGACGATAAGCATATTATTCGCCAAGATAAAGCCCGCCGCACTAGCAGCCAAACCGGAGAAGGAGTTCAACAGCGAGATGACCACTGGCATATCAGCGCCGCCGATGGGCAGAACGAACATAACGCCAAGTACCAGAGAAATCCCCACCAAAGTTAGGAAAACTGCTAGATTTTCTGGGTAAACCAGTAGGTAGCCGCTACTGACTAGAAAGCTAATGAGAAGAAAAGCATTGAAGGGCTGCTGGAAGGGGAAAGTCACAGGAGCGCCAGTAACAAGCTCTTGTAACTTGGCGAATGCCATGATGCTACCTGTAAACGTCACGCCGCCGATTAAAACCCCTAAAATGGCAATAATCGTAGCATCTAGCGGCACGGTGCCAGTGGTTTTGAGTAGTCGCCAAAATTCGCCGACAGAAACTAGTGCCGAGGCCGCACCGCCCACGCCGTTGAAAATCCCGACCATCTGAGGCATGGCAGTCATGGCAACTTTTTGGGCAGAAATTGCTCCAATCAGAGAGCCAATGACGATACCTACTAAAATCATCTGATAGCTCAGGATTGACTGATGGAGCAGAGTGGCAACGATCGCGATTAACATGCCGACTCCTGCCACTACATTCCCCTGACGAGCGGTGGCAGGCGAACCGAGTTGTTTCAATCCCAGGATAAACAGAACCGCCGCCGCTAGATAAGCTAGCTCGATCCCGGTTACTAAATAGTCGCTCATGCTTTCGCCTCCTTCTTCTTAAACATTTGCAGCATTCGGTCTGTTACCCAAAAGCCGCCTACGACGTTGATGGTTGCCAAAATGACGGCAATGAAGCCTAAAATCGTTACCAGGCTCCATTCCTTGGCTCCAGTCATGAGTAATGCCCCGACGATGGAGATGCCGGAGATTGCATTCGATCCTGACATGAGAGGCGTATGTAGCGTTGGCGGAACTTTGTTAATTACTTCAAAACCAACAAATGATGCCAACACGAATACAACGATACCTGTAAGTAATTCTGAACTCATAGACCCTTTCATTCCTTTGTCTGTCAATGATTTTGTTGTCCCTGAAGGGGCTAAACAGGGATCGACAAAGCCTCGCGAACTCGCGAATTGCGAATTTCTCCTGCATGGGTCACACAGGCGCTATCGATAATGTCATCCGCAAAATCGAGTTTTAACTCGCCATCTTTGACGAGATACTGCACCAAGGTCAGTACGTTCTTGGCATACATCTGACTGGCATCAATGGGTACTGAGGCGGGCAAATTAATCGGACCGATGATGGTAACGCCGTATTGCGTGACATCTTTGCCCGGTTCGGTGTAGGCACAGTTCCCACCTTGTTCGGCAGCAATATCAACAATGACAGAACCCGGTTTCATCTGAGCAACCATCGATTCGGTAACGATTAGAGGCGCTCGCTTGCCAGGAACCTGTGCTGTGGTGATGACGACATCAGCTCGTTTGACGTGTTCGGTCAGGACTTCGCGAACTCGTTCTTGGCTGGCAGTCGAAACTTCTTTGGCATAGCCACCGTCTGCCACCGCGTCTTCTTCTAAAGTAATGTCGATGAATTTAGCGCCGACGCTTTGGACTTCTTCTTTGACTGCCGGACGGATATCAAAGGCTTCTACCACGGCTCCCAAACGGCGGGCAGTCGCGATCACCTGCAACCCGGCTACCCCTGCGCCGATAACTAATACTTTGGCAGGGGGAATGGTTCCTGCGGCAGTGGTCATCATGGGGAAGATTCTGGGCAAATAGGCAGCAGCTAGCAAGGTAGCTTTGTAGCCAGCAATATTAGCTTGAGATGACAGCGCGTCCATGCTTTGAGCGCGACTGGTGCGGGGAATTAGCTCTAGGCTAAACGCGGTAATCTGGCGATCGGCTAATTTTTTGATGCCAGCAGGATCGCTTAGCGGATCGAGCATTCCGAGCAAAACTGCCCCTGGTTTGAGCCAATTAATTTCTGGCTGTCCGTCTCGTTCGCTGGGAGGGGAAACTTTGAGCAGGAGATCGGCTTCTCCCCAAAGTTGGGCGGGATCGGCAATCAGTTTAGCGCCAGCCGCTTCATAAGCATCATCCGAGAAGTGCGCTCCCGCACCCGCTCCAGTCTGAACCAAGACTTCAAAACCTCCTTTGACTAATCGGGCGACGGTATCTGGTACTAACGCCACCCGAAATTCTCCAATTTCAATTTCTTTAGCAATAGCTATCTTCATGGTTTTTCCTTTTTTTGACAGATCGATTCATCTCCCTTCTTTTGAAGAATAGAAGGTAGAGAATTTTGGGTTATTAAGCTACTCCTCTCACCATGTAAACTAAACCGATAAGCTATAGTTATCTCGCTTTCTGAAACTAGAGTTTCACGATTAATGGTGGCTGAAAGTTCATAAGCAACTTTTTTATAAAGGATTAATTTTTCTGGAATTGAGTTATGAAGATCGATAAAAAGCCACCCCTAACGACAGAAGTGGCTTAGTAAAAAAAATAAAAATTTATTTAAAACTGGATTAGCTTAGCGCTTGAGTTTCGCTTTCATCAATTTCTTTTTTGACGGCTTGACTGACAATTTGCTTAACTATTTTGATGAGTTCGCGCCAAGAAGCATCGTTGCGAGGAATTTCGCCTTGATACATCCAAAGCCAATCTAACAGCTCTTGTAGGGCTTCTCTAGCTTCTTGGATTTCCTGGCGTTCGGGCGGCAGAAGCGGCGTGGAAAATCTAGCGGGGTCTTTCCGAACCACTTCTAGCGCTTCGCGAACAGTGGCTGTAATTAACTGTTGCATTTCTTTTTGACCCCGTTGTTTTTGCCAAGCTAAACCTTCTTCGCTCGAAGCGTAGAGAGAGGGCAAACGATTGAGAGCGTAGGTTGCTACCTCGACTTGATTGACTAACTCTTTGATTTCAGCCGAACAAGGCTCTAGTTGTTTTTTGATTTCTTGGGCAACTAGCAACTCCATCGCGTTTTTGTTAGACTGCGAAACGACGCGCTCGGACTGAGAAGCCAGATAATCTAAGATTGAATCCATTGCTCGAATGATTTTTTTTATGTCACATTAGCGTTAGTATGCCCAAAGCGAGGAAAAAAATTGCGATCGCCAGCGATTTCTCTTCCCAGCCAAGCTTTTAGCCACCCTAAAAAATTTGTCAGATAAAAATCATGCTAGATTTTACATCGGTTTTGAATTTTTCCCACCATCATTGCATTGCCATCTGCGCTTTTCTCGTTCCAGCCAATCTGCTGATAACCTTACAAACTTTAGCGATGGTTTTACTGACTCGCCCTCAATCTCATATTCGTTGGTCGGTAGCGATCGCGGCTTGTCTAGCTTTAATCCTAGTCCTGCACGTGGGAACTTGGTTTGCGATCGAGGTTGTCACCCCCGTCACCTTTATTTTGCTGGGATTGGCAAGTACTTGTTTGGCTTTAAACCTTTGGACGGCAAACTATCCATCTACTTTCCAACGCTTGTTGAGAATAGCTCCGAGCATTCCCAACCGCGATCGCCAATCGTGGCTTTCTTATTAACGTAAATTGTTTTGGTTACGAAGGCACTGCCAAACATTGCTGGTAAATTACTTTAGCAGCTCGATGCAAGAGCGAATGCCGAGCGACTAATCCTTGGAGATCGTCGGCGTATCCCCCGCCAATGACACAAGCAACAGGACAGCCAGCTGCCAAACAGGTAGTCAAAACCTGCATTTCGCGGCGATAAATTCCCAGATCCGTTAGGGCTAATTTTCCCAGGCGATCGCTCGCATGAGTATCTACGCCAGCATCGTACAACACCAAATCGGGTTGGACTTGAGAGAGTACATCGGAGAGATATTTAGCCAGGATGTGTAAATAGCCGTCATCATCTAAACCAACGGGTAGCGGCACGTCGAGATCGCTTTTTTGCTTGTTATTGGGGAAATTCGCTTCGCAATGCATCGAGAAAGTAAAAACGCTGGGATCGTCTTGAAAGATACAAGCCGTTCCATCGCCTTGATGAACGTCTAAATCGACAATGAGGACTTTTTTGACCAGTCCGAGTTGTTGCAAGACGCGAGTTGCGATCGCTAAATCGTTAAAAATACAAAACCCCGAACCATAACCCGGAAAAGCATGGTGAGTTCCCCCTGCCGTATTGCAAGCCAATCCATATTGCAAAGCCAGTTGAGCCGTCAGAATCGTTCCGCCGACCGCAACACAAGTCCGATTGGCTAAAGCGGGACTCCAAGGCAAGCCAATGCGGCGCTGTGCCTTCGGATCGAGCGTTCCCTCGCAATAGGCTCGCACGTATTCTGGTAGATGTACTAATTCAATTAACTCCCGCGACGGGACTTCTGGACGGTAAACGCAGTCGAGTTGAGCGATGCCGTCGGCGAGTAGCAATTCGTAAAGGAGTTTGAATTTAGACATCGGAAAGCGATGTCCCTCTGGCAATGGCGCAATGTAGTCTGGATGGTAGACGATCGGTAAACTCATTCTTACAGCAATTATCAACTAAATAATATTAAATCCGTTTCATTGACCATAATTGACCATAATATGGAGTGCGGTGCGTTCGCGTAGCGTGTGCGTAAGCGCATACGTCTTGCTCGCTTTTCATGCCTGCTCGAACGCGAGCTAGAAGCTCGCACTACTGGTTATTGTGTTTGTTCGTTCAGATTTGATATAAATTGTAGGGTGGGCTAGTATTAGCCCACCCTACACGTAAGGTTTTCAAGTATCTCTACTAACTACTAACCAGGATTAGCCTTTGAAAACCATCGCAGGGTCGATTCGCGTTACCTTGCGAATGGCGAGAAACGCAGAACCGATGCACATGGCGACAATAATACCAAACACGCCAACTGCCGCTCCCGGAGTAATCAAAATGATAATTCCCTGTTCGGCGACGGCTGCGCTCAAGCCTAGGCAGATCAGCATTCCTGGAATATAGCCCAAAACTGCCATCCAGATCGATTGCTCTACGATAACCCCATAAAGCAGCTTATCCGACGCGCCGATTGCTTTGAGGGTACCAAATTCCTTAATGTGTTCGGACACGGAAGAATAAAGAATTTGGCTCACAACGACCATGCCGACGATTACCCCAACTGCCGCTCCGATACCCAAAATCACGCCAACGCCCGTGCGAACTTTCCAGTAATCTCTCGTTTTTTGCGACATTTCTGCCTTAGTATAGGCAGTCGTTCCGGGGATGGTCTCTTGCAGGCGCTTTTTGAGCGCTTCCATGTTTTGACCCGGTTTAGCTTTTATCAAAATATAGGTAACGGGATCGGTTAAGCTCAAGGCTTTGAGTGGAGGCATCTGCGACTGCTTGGTTTCGGCATCAGAAGCCTTCTCATAAATTGTCGTACAATCGAACTTTCCATTTTCGTTTGCCTGACAGTTGACCCTAGAGGTATACCCAGCACTCATGTAGGTATTAACATTCTTAAGAGATGTAAAGACAAACGGAGACGCTACTAAAGATTGAGTATTTTCGGTAACTGCGTCTACGCGAGCGGGCAAGCTTCCGATTTTCCCCATCTGACCGATAGAGTTGATGTGTAGTTCCTCTATGCGACTTCCTTCTACCATGATAGTGTAGGGGTTAGATACCGCTTTTAGGCTTCCTTGCGTAATATCTCCCGGTTGAAAGAGTCTTCCGTTTGGGTCGAAACCAATGATGCGCACGGAACTACTTTCGGTACTGTTGGCTGGATACCATCTCGACGTAGTAAGAGTAATAGGTTCTGCCCGTTCGACTCCTTCTACTTGTTTTGCCTCTTCTAGTTGTGCGTAGGTCAATGGTTCTGTATACTCGAATTGAACCATCCGATCGGAAGTTAGCCAGATGTCTGCTTTCGAGCGATCGATGAGGAGGGCTGTAGAGCGAGAAAAACCGTTGAGAATGCCAGTTTGGATTGTCACTAGGCTAACGGCAAACATGATACCTGCCTGGGCAACTAAGAAACGAGGCAAGTCTTCGAGTAGGTTCTTACGAGCAATGGATACCATAGCAGATTAGAGGACTATGTTTTTGTGCGCCTGCTGAAAGATTCAGCGGATTGGGGTTGGGTTTCGGAACTTGACGAAGTTTACGTAATATTTATTATTTCCGAATCCATTAAGTTATGTAACAGCGAGTGGGACAGTAATTAGAGTGTCAACTGGGAAACTGAATTCCGAAAATTTTCCAGTAAAACGCTATAAATCCTCAAAATCGGAAGATTATGCGCGACGGAGAACGGTTAAATCATCCCATTCTCGAACAGAGTTTTGCGATTATCGACCAAGAGATTGGCAATCATAGCTTAAATTCTTGGGAATACGCGATCGCCCGTCGGGTTATTCACACCACCGCTGATTTTGAATTTGCCGAGTTATTAAGATTCAGTCCCGATGCGATCGAATCCGGTATGGCTTGCCTGCGCCGTAAAGTGCCCATCATTACCGATGTCGGCATGGTTAAGCAGGGTATAACAACCATGGTAGCAAAAACTTTTAACAATTTTTTGATGGCTGCTGTCGAGCAAGTTTTAGTAGCCGATGCAGGCAGAACTCGCACGGAGATAGGAATTCTAAGATGCTTTGAGCAATACCCCCAGGGAATTTATGTCATTGGTAATGCACCTACTGCCTTACTAGCATTATGCGATCGCATTTCTGAGTCAAACCTTAAACCAGGATTAATTATTGGTGCGCCCGTGGGATTTGTTTCCGTGGTAGAGTCGAAACAAGCTTTGGCACGGCTAAGCGTCCCCCAAATTCGAGTAGAAGGACGCAAGGGAGGATCGCCCGTCGCTGCTGCAATTTTAAATGCATTATTAGTGCTAGCGTGGGAGAATTTATAATTATTAAAAATATAAATAATGATAGAAGTTGTTGGAATTGGATTAGATGGAGCGGCAGGACTGTCAGAGAACGTTAGAGCTATTGTAGAAAATGCAACTTTATTGGTTGGAAGCGATCGCCATTTAAGTTATTTCCCCAAACATCCAGCTAAAAAATTAATTTTAAGCAATTTTCTTGAAGTCATTAAAGAAATCAAACAGCATGTAGACGAACGAGTTATTATTTTAGTCAGTGGCGATCCTTTGTTTTTTGGATTGGGGCGTTTGCTGTTAGAAAAATTTCCATCAGAACAATTAAGATTTCATCCCCACCTTACGTCAGTACAATTAGCATTTAATCGAATTAAAGTTCCTTGGCAAGATGCAAAAGTTGTTAGCGTTCACGGACGGTCTTTAGAAAAGTTAACCCCTCTACTACAACAAGGTTTTGAAAAAATTGCTATTTTGACAGATGAAAAGAATAATCCAAGCGCGATCGCTCGTTTTTATTTAGGGTTGGATTTGCCGACGCGATATGATTTTTGGATTTGTGAAAATTTAGAAGATTCTCAAGAAAAAGTTTCTCAGTTTTCAGCAATAGAATTAGCCGATTTACTAGCGGATAATTTTGCCGATCTCAATATCGTTATTCTACTGCGTCAATCTGAGGAGAAAGAACGACCATTAAATGTTGAAAATCTACCTTTATTAGGATTGCCAGATAGCATATTTTTAAGTTTTCAAGATCGACCTGGTTTAATGACCAAGAGAGAAATTCGCCTCTGTCTTTTGGGCGAATTAGGATTACAAGATGGACAAATTATTTGGGATATTGGTGCTGGGACGGGTTCGGTTTCGATTGAAATAGCTCGTCTGTGTCCTTCCTCGCAAATATATGCGATCGAAAAAACAGCGATGGGAATTAATTTGATTAAAAAAAATTGCCTACGCTTGCAAGTTTCTAACGTTATTCCAATTCATGGAAATGCACCAGAGATACTAACTGATTTACCAGAAACCAACCGGATTTTTATTGGAGGTAGCGGTGGGAATTTACTTGATATTTTAGAAACGTGTCAAAGAAAAATAGCTTCTGATGGGATTCTAGTATTAGCCTTAGCGACTTTAGAACATTTAAATAGTAGTTTGGTTTGGTTGCGCGATCGCGATTGGAGTTATCGTTTATTACAAGTACAAATATCCCGTTCCGTTCCCATCGGAAATATGACCCGTTTTTCTCCATTAAATCCCGTTACTATTATTACGGCTAGGTTAAACTAGCAAACTTATCTGTGGCATCTAATAAAGCACTGCGAATTCCTGGTTCTGTCATAGAATGTCCGGCATCGGGAACGATGATAAATTCTGCTTCTTGCCATGCTTTATGCAGTTCCCAAGCTGTTATCATCGGACAAACTACATCATAGCGTCCTTGTACGATGACTGCTGGGATATGACGAATGCGATCGATATTTTCTAACAGTTGATTTTCGCTTTTAAAAAAGCCACCATTGACAAAATAATGGCATTCAATTCTGGCAAATGCATCAGCAAATTGATTTTCTCCAAACTTTTGAATCAGATCCTCAGATTGAAAAAGTTTACTTGTACTTGCTTCCCAAATCGACCAAGCACGCGCAGCTTGCAATCTGATTTCTTTATCTTCGCTAGTTAACCGTTTATAGTACGCCGAGATGAGATCTCCTCTTTCTTCAGGAGGAATGGGTTTCAGATATTCTTCCCAAGCATCGGGAAAAATATTACTAGCGCCTTCTTGATAAAACCAAAGCAATTCTTTTTTTCGCAGTAGAAAAATCCCTCGTAATATTAATCCCTGACAACGTTGAGGATGAGTTTGACTATAGGCAAGAGACAGCGTACTCCCCCAACTCCCTCCAAAAACTACCCATTTTTCAATTCCTAAATGTTCCCGTAGTTTGTCGATATCGCCGACTAAATCCCAAGTTGTATTTTCCTGCAACTCAGCATGAGGCGTACTTTTCCCGCAACCCCGTTGATCGAAAAGAACAATTCGCCATTGTTGGGGATCGAAATATTGCCGATAGATAGGATCGATGCCACCACCTGGTCCGCCATGAAGAAAAATAACGGGTTTTCCTTGAGGATTGCCTACTTCTTCAAAATAGATTGTATGTAAATCGGAAACTTTTAATTTGCCTTCATTGTAAGGCTCAATTGGTGGATAGAGTTCTCGCATCTTTTCTACTCGTATCTGTTACTTATAATTAACCTTATCTAACCGGTCTACTTTAAGGTTGAAAAATATTATTGTCTTCGAGCGCAGCAATAATTTATGTTTGATTCCACTCCCCCCAAATTGCCAGAGTAATTCCAGGATCGTAAATATTAACAAACATAGTTTGTCCGTCGGGAGCAAAACAAATTCCGGCAAATTCGCTATTATTAAAAGCATTGCGAGCGAAGTGATAGTATTCTCCTTCGGGAGTAATTCCTACTAAGAATTGTTCGCCCAATCCATCTTCACAAACCATCAAATGACCGAAAGGAGTTAGGATTAAATTATCGGGATAATCCAAGACTTCCATTCCTGGCGATTCGACAAATAATTCTACCGTTTCAGAAGCAAGATTGTAGCGAAAAATTTGTCCTGTCCCTGCCTTTCCTCCGTTGGTACAAGTCCAATAAATTTCGCCATTTCCAAAACAAATTCCTTCCCCTCTCCTAAAAATAGCTGCTCCTTTCGATTGTGCTTCATAGCGGAGCGTATCTTTTTCGGGGTCTACTTCTTCAATTTTGACCCACTCTACTTTTTTAGGGTTGCCCATCGGAAAATCGAGGCTGGTATTTACCGCAGGCATATCTTTGATAACTAAAGCTTCTAAAATTCCCCCCGCTTTTAAGTTACCATTTTGCTTAGGACGAAAGCGATAAATACAGCTATCTTCTCGATCTTCGGTTTGATAAATATAGCCTGTTTTGGGAGCGACTGCGATCGCTTCGTGTCGAAAACGTCCCATTGCGACAAGGGGAAGAGGAGGGGAAATTTTTCCATCAGCAAAAACCTCAAAATTATAGCCGTGCTTGATAGATTCTGTTGTCAAATGGCTGAGATCGGAAGATTGTGGTGCTAAATCGTCTTCTTCACAACTAATCCACGACCCCCAAGGCGTTGAACCCCCAGAACAGTTACGATTCGTACCAGCAAGAGACACAAATTCTTCAATGGTTTGGCGATCTTTATCCACAATTAGAGTCGTCGTTCCCCCACTCGAGCGCCGATCGTAGTATTTATTAGTATTTGCTGCCATAACTGCGGGAGTTTGTCCCGGACTGAGTTCGTGATTGCGGACTAAAATTGTTGCTCCATTTTTGCCAGGAAAAGCTGCCATGCCATCATGACTGGTTGGCACGGGATTATTATCGCTCATCAGCTTTCCCGTTTGCGAAAGAATGCGATATTGAAATCTTTTTGGAAGATCTAAAATTCCATTGGGATCGGGAATCAGTTCGCCAAATCCTTTCGCCAATAGAGATTGACCTGTAGTTGCCCTCACATAATAATTCCTCAGCAGAGAAGCTAAGGCAAAAGTAGCAGCACCTGCACCCGCTAAAGTCAAAAAATTTCGTCGAGATAAAGCCACAGTTTTTTCGGAGATTCTTCGAGGTCGAAAACTAAACTCTATTAATATGCCTAATTTTTCGAGCAATTGACTAGATATTGCCGATAAGCCTACGCGATCGCTGTCTTACAAGGGCAACAGAAGTGTAACAATGGTAAAGGTTATCTTGGTCACTTCTGGTTATTTTAATCGTGAAAAAGCTGGATTTGCGCCGCAAATTAGCTCGCAAGCAACGAAAAAGACTGCTCAAAGTAGTCGCGATCGTTATCTTAGGCGCGATGCTAGCTAGTTTGTTATTCAATATTGCCGTGCGATTGCCTTCCAATGCCTCGAAACCTGTAGATGCCGTGTTGGTATTGGGAGGTAGTATCCAACGAGAAATTCATGCAGCATGGTTGACAAAAGACTATCCAGATATTCCCTTCTTAATTTCACATGGTTCTGACGATCCCTGTATCTTATTCATTTTTCAACGAGCGGGCGCTAGATTGGAGCAAGTCTGGTTAGAAAGATGTGCCGATTCAACTTTTGGCAATTTCTTTTTCAGCGCGCCAATTCTACGTCGCTGGAATGCTCACAAAGTTAAATTAGTCACTTCTGGCAGTCATATAGAACGGGCGGAATGGATGGCAAAAATTTTACTAGGCGCTCAAGGAATGGCAGTCGAAATCGATCCTGTCCAAGAAAAAGGAATTCCGGGCAATCGAGAATCCAGACTGAAGACCACACTAGATGTAACTCGCAGCATAGTTTGGTCATTTTTTAGCCAATTGATTCAGCCCCCCTGCTTTGATGTCAAAGAGTTGGCGAATGTCGATTTACAAGCGTGGAAAGAAAAAGGATATGCCTGCGAGCGTCTAGTAAATTAGTTTTCTGCCTCCGCTGGAAACGCTGCGGGTTGGACGGCAAGGGTTTTCCTATCGCCATCGCGATTGACTTCGACTTTTAGTGTCGTTCCAATTTGGCTCTTTTCGACTTGTTCTTGTACGTCAGTAGCCGTGGCTACCTTTTGACCGCTGACTCTCTCAATGATATCTCCCGCTCGAAAACCTGACTCTGCTGCGGGCGAGTTCGGGATGACGCGGATGACTAATACGCCTCGATCCGTAGAGATGTTTAAGTTGAGTTCTTTGTCTCGATTGAGTTCTTCTCGCAATTCGGGAGACAGTGTAACCATGTGAATTCCCAAATACGGATGATCCACTTTTCCTTTTGTAAACAGTTGTTCGGCAATTCGCTGGGCGGTTTCGATGGGAATGGCAAAACCCAACCCTTGAGCGTCGGCACGAATCGCAGTATTGACACCGATGACTTCGCCTGCGGCGTTGAGAAGGGGACCGCCAGAGTTACCGGGGTTGATCGCGGCATCGGTTTGGATAAATCTGACTCGTTTGTCGGGAACGCCGACATCGCTGCTAGAGCGACCCAAAGCGCTAATAATTCCTACCGTGACGGTATTATCTAAACCTAAAGGATTGCCAATTGCGATCGCCCATTCTCCCGGTTGCAAGTTTTCTGCATTGCCAAGCGTCACGGTCGGTAAGTCGCTGGCGTTAATTTTCACCACCGCTACATCCGTTACCTTATCTATTCCTACTACCTGACCGTCATACACCTGACCGTCTTTGAGCGTTACCTTAACGCGAGCTGCGCCTTCGACTACATGTGCGTTAGTAAGCAAGCGTCCGTCGGCGCTAAGAATAAATCCCGATCCCGTTCCTCTCTCTATATATTCTCTGGGAATTGGCAAGTCTTGACCGAAAAATCGTCGAAAAAAGGGTTGCTCGAACGAGTCCGGAATTTGTTGGCTCACCTGACGAGCTGCATCGATCCGCACGACGGCGGGTCCTACTTTTTGTACTGCCCTGGCAATAAAGTTTAAATTTTCTTGGGATGCCGAACCCGATGGAATCGGCAAGGTTTTACTAAAAGCGGTGGGAACTATCTGGGGCGTTTCTTGCATCTGTTTAGATTGTTGGGAAAGTAAGTAATAACCTCCTCCTACTCCTGCGCCCGCGCCGATTGCTAGCAAACTCAAATATACGCCTAGCCGTTTCATAGATAAACTCATTGCCCCAGCAATAACCGAATCGTCCCTATTAAAAATTATGGCAGAGTTACACTTAACAGTGTTCGGTTATTAGCGACCAATGACCAGTTCTTATGCAAAAACTTTTAGTCACAGGGGCTAGCGGTTTTTTGGGCTGGAATCTTTGTCAGCAAGCCCGACAAAAATGGGACGTTTGGGGGACTTATTTTACCCATGCGGTTGAAATTCCCGGCGTTACGCTTCTCAAGGTCGAGCTAACAGATTTTCATGCCCTCAAACAATTATTTACAGACATTCAACCAGCAGCCGTCATTCATACCGCCGCTCAATCCAAGCCAAATTTTTGTCAAGAGCATCCCGATGAAACTTATGCCATCAATGTTACGTCTTCCCTAAATATTGCCCGCTTGTGTAGCGATCGCGCTATTCCTTGCGTTTTTACTTCCACTGACCTAGTTTTTAACGGTCTCAATCCCCCCTATCAAGAAACCGATCCCGTTTCTCCGATTAGCTATTACGGCGAGCAAAAAGTCCTCGCCGAACGGGGAATGTTGGAATGCTATCCCAGGACTGCCATTTGTCGAATGCCATTAATGTTTGGCGTTGCTTCTCCGGTGGCCGGTAGTTTTATTCAACCTTTTATCGAGATCCTCAAAGCAGGAAAAGAACTCAGTTTATTTACCGATGAATTTAGAACGCCTGTCAGTGGTTCGACGGCAGCTAGCGGACTGTTATTAGCCCTAGAAAAACAGATTGCAGGACTGCTTCATTTGGGTGGCAAAGAAAGCATTTCTCGCTATCAATTTGGTCGCTTATTGGCAGAAATCTTAGAACTTCCGCAAGAAAATATCAAAACTTGCCAACAAAAAGATGTACCGATGTCTGCTCCTCGTTCTCCCGATACTTCTTTAGATAGCTCTAAAGCTTTTGCTTTAGGTTATCAACCGCGATCGCTACGAGAAGAGTTAGAAGCTTTAAAAGGTAGAATTTAACGAAAAAAGAGGAAAACCATGGTTTTCCTCTCTAAAAATTTGACTTCTTCAATCCTATCGGAAATTCTAAAAAACTCTAGATATTAAGTTTTTTATAAAAAAATTTAGATTGGTTGACTTTTTTAAAAACTTTTACCAATTGATAAAAATTAATTCAAAAAGCAACAATAAGGCTATTATCTCTCTAATGCTCATTTTACAATAGATGTAGATTAAGATAAAAAATCCTAGAATTTTTCAAGAGTTTTTTAGTTGAAATTTCCAAAAATCTTCTTGTAGTTTTCATAGTAGGAGCTAATGGCTATGACCAGCGTTATTCAACGTCGCCGCGAGTTAGACATTGGCAGGATTTGGGAAGGATTTTGCAATTGGGTAACGAGTACCGACAATCGCATCTACATTGGTTGGTTTGGTGTTTTGATGATTCCCACCCTCATCGCTGCCAGCGTTTGTTTTATCATTGCCTTTATCGTCGCTCCCCCAGTGGATATGGACGGCATTCGGGAACCCATAATCGGTTCTTTATTGGGCGGGAACAATCTTATTACTGCTGCCGTCGTTCCCACTTCTGCTGCGATTGGCCTACATTTCTATCCGATTTGGGACGCGGCTTCCATGGACGAGTGGCTTTATAATGGCGGTCCCTATCAACTAATTATTCTTCACTTCCTGATTGGCATTTGGTGCTATCTAGGTCGTCTATGGGAACTCAGCTATCGCTTGGGGATGCGTCCTTGGATTTCCGTGGCATTCTCGGCACCTGCCGCAGCCGCCACAGCCGTATTCTTGGTTTATCCCATCGGTCAAGGGGCTTTTGCGGAAGGAATGCCTCTGGGTATCAGCGGTACGTTCCATTTTATGTTGGCATTCCAAGCCAATCACAATATCTTGATGCATCCGCTGCACATGTTAGGAGTTGCTGGCATATTTGGCGGCGCATTGTTAGCTGCCACGCATGGTTCTTTGGTCACGTCCAGCTTGATTCGAGAAACTACAAATGAGGAATCGATCAATGCTGGTTACAAGTTCGGTCAAAAAGAAGTAACCTATAATCTGCTTGCTGGACATGTTGGCTATCTGGGTCGCCTTCTCATCCCCAGTCTGGCCATGCGCAATCACCGTGCCATCCACTTCTTGCTCGCTGCATTGCCCACGATAGGTATCTGGTGTGCTGCACTGGGCATTAGCACGATGTCATTCAATCTCAACGGTTTCAATTTCAACCAATCCATTCTCGACAGCCACGGTCATCCAATTTATACCGACGCCGACCTAATCAATCGTGCCAATTTGGGTTTGAGAGCAATGCACGCGCCGAATACCCATCACTTTCCACTGGTTTTGGCAGGTGGTGAAGCTGTTTCTATCAGTTAAGTAATCCTCCAATGACTCGATTAAATTTGAGCGTTTCCCTGTTGAAACGCTCTTTTTTTGAGCGCAAGACTTGTAAGTTTTGCGCTATATAATGATAAAAACCTGCAAGCGAAGAAAAATTAATATGAAAGTAGAGGAAATCTTCGATCGCATTGCTGAAGTTCGCTTACTAAAAAAACTGAGCGATCGCGGAAATTTACTTTTTGTTGGCGAAGAAGAAACGATTCAATATTTACAAAATTTTTTCGCTCGCAGTAATACTAATAGTCATTATAATTATTACTGCTTGTCTGAAAACTCAGATGGGTTTAATTACAGTCGCGACGATCTATTAAATTACCAAGCTATTATCGTTGCATCTATTGATGATGAGCATTTCATTTTCGATCGCCTCAAACAAGAGCTTGAGCAATTAAATCTAGAAACTCCTATTTTAAAGTTATTTTCCGATCTTTTTGTCAATGTTGCGTCAGCTCGCCCATTGTTACAGGCATCTGACAGTAAATTTACTGTACCTAAAATTGCCTATGCGATCGCCTCTACTGCGCGATCGGGTTCGACGGTTTTATGTAAAGCTTTAATAGCAACGCAAATTGCTGGATTTCCCGAAGAACATTTAAGACAGTCCAGTCAAGTCCTTACGCAAAATTGTCATTTCGATTGCCTTAGATATCTTCGGCATTTGATGACCTATCGAACCACCGAAAATGGAGTTTTTGGAACCAAATTTATATCTCATTTTTTTCCCGTTCGAGAGCAAAATAATTTGGATCTTGATGAAATACTTGCTCGATTCAATTTTATTTATTTAATCAGGCGAGATAAAATCGCACAGGCAGCTTCAGGATACATTGCCCAAAAAACAAAAACTTGGCATATTGATACCGATAAAAAGTATAAAGCTTATCAAGCTAGTCTTAACAAAATTAAAATAGAAGATGCCGATCTCGAAAAATTGCACGGTTATTACCAATGGATCTTGCAAGAAGAACGTTTTTGGGAGGAATTTTTTGAGCAGCGTCAAATTTCCCCATTAGTAATTGAGTACGAACAATTTGTAGCATCTCCAGAACAGCAAGTCAATCAAGTTTTAAAATATCTAAAAATTATTGATGAGGATAGAGTAAAGGTTCTGAATCGATATCAGTATAAGCTCTATCAAATTGCCAAAAAATTTAAAATTATTGGGGACGATCGAGCGATCAAAATTAAACTAAAATCTAAAAAACTTCAATCAAATCTTTCGAAAGTTTTAATACAAAAATATCAAGAAAAATATAGTTGATATTGAATTGGGAAGTCCGATATTGAATTAAATCGGACTTAACATTTATTTTTTGATAAACTCACGAATCCAGTGACGAACAGAGGGGGATAGCAGTCGGCGCGTAACTAGCTTAAAAGTATCAAAACGATATTTATTATCTTGCTTCGGGTTACGAAAAAGAACCATGCTATAGAAGTTGCTTGGATAGTAATCAAAGGATTTCATTAATTCGTATATCTTCTTTTTACTTATCTCAATTTCAGAAGAATCTTGATGGCTAAATTGGATTAAAAATTTAGCTTTTCCAGTTTTTAAAATACCTACACAGCCTCGAAGAATGGGAGCATCCAGTTTTGGAAGATTTACCATTTATGGGAAAATGTAAAGGGAAATAATCCTGTGCGATCGCTGACAATGAACCAAGAGAAACAAGAACGGATCAAAGCCTGCTTACAAGAATTGTCAACACTGCTGTATGAAGAAGCAGACAAAAGTAAGCTGACAGACCTTGAAGGCATAGAAAAAACAGTTCGCAGTCAAGTATTAGAACTAGTCAGCCCAGAAATAGCCCTTTTTTTATCGAACAAAAAACTGGAACAAAAGTAGGTAAAACTAGGAAAATAAAAAGCCTAGTAGGGGAACTGAAATTAAAAGCCAAACAGCTTATTAGACTAGGTTTAAAGCCAAGAACTCGCCTAAGTCCATTACTTCAAAAGTGCTGTTTGAGGTTATCAGCTAACGAATCATACCAAAAAGCAGAAATCGAGATTGAGGCATTGACAGGAGTAAAAGTTGGTCATTCAACACAACAACAACTAGTGCTGTCACAAGATTTTCAACTACCACTTGCTAAACAATCAGTTTCAGAAGTCAGCGTAGATGGAGGAAAAGTCCGACTCAGGGGTAAACCGAAAGCAGGCTGCCACTGGCGAGACTATAAAACCGTTCGTCTGCAAGGGATTTACTATGGTGCATTTTTTGATGACAACCAATCATTAATTGATTATGTCAATAGCCAACAGTTGTTAGACCCTCTTGTTTGCTTGGGAGATGGACATGATGGTGTCTGGAATCTGGTGAGAGAATTTGGACAAGACCAGTTTTCTCGCTGTGAAATTTTGGATTGGTATCACCTGAAGGAAAATCTTTATAAAGTTGGTGGTTCTTTAAAGCGACTCAAAGCTGCGGAAACTCTGTTGTGGCAAGGTCAGGTAGAAGCGGCCAAGACCCTATTTAATCATTGCCGAGGTAAACAAGCTAAAAATTTCATCGCTTATCTGGAAAAACATCTCCCTCGCATTGTCAATTACAGCTATTATCAGGCTGAACAATTATGTTCTATCGGTTCAGGGGCAGTTGAATCTGCAATTAAACAAATTGGTTTAAGGATCAAAATTTCTGGCGCACAGTGGAATGTTGAAAGTGTCAATCACATCCTCTCTGTTCGTTGTGCTTATCTTAATGGTTTACTTGCTGTCTGATTGGGTGTTTCTTCCAAAAGTGGATGCTCCCCGAAGAATTGGTAACTCTTTACCCTTTACATCAATTTTAATAATGTCTGGTTTAATCGGTTTGAATAAAGTATCAAGCTGATAGATATCTACTGTAATTTCTTCCCAAGCGATCGCATCGTCTAGTTCTTGCTTAACTTGAGAGATATCTTCTTTTAAAAAGCTGCCATGAGTAGGAGAATTAGAGAAGAAAAAATTGCTTTGTCCGTCGCGATCGCCGATACCTATCTGTAAAAGATGTATCTTATTATCAGAGTCTTTTTCCCACTGAGGGCACTTTTCTTTCAGTTTTTCAAACTTAATTGGATTGGGTTCGATAGCATAGATACTACCACTACTCAGAGCTTTATTTACTTCAAAGGTATACTTTCCCGAATTAGACCCAATATCGACTATAACCATCTGCGATCGCAAAATTTTAGCTAACTTACTTTCTTTTTTGGAGTTATTTTCGAGCAAATTTGTTTCATTCAGCATTGAATATATTTTCCCCAATTCCGATTTTTATCTAAATAAATATTTTTTGCATACTTTCTCAAGTGCTTTAGCAGCATCTATCTGCATTTCTGGCGAGGGATAATACTTGTTAAACATATGTTTGCTGCCGTAAAGGTTGCGTAAATCTTCTCTACCGCTGTCGATTGAAGTTGGTTTGCCTGTAAATCTACTAATCAGTAGTTGGGGCATTCCTCTAGCCGTTATACATTTCACGTATTCATCGCTATATTTTTTAATTTGCTCGACCATTTTTGAATTAACTAATTGGGGAAATCTTCCAAATAAAGTATTAATATTTGTATATTTTTCTATATAAAACGGTTCTCTTGTTGAGAACCAAAATAAAATTTTTGGCACCTTGATTTGTTGAAGTAGTTTCTGATAGTTGTTAACCCAATTAGCTCTTGTTTCGGATACAATTTTTTTAACGTAATTTTGGTCATATTGCTCTATTAACTCTTTGTAAGCAAGGTCGGCTCCAATCTTTACTCCATCAGATAATCTGGTTAAATATTCGCGACCGCCACTATCAAATAAAGAATTACTTTCACTTCTTCCCGACATGACTTGGATTATGGCAAATTTAGCTTTATTAATATATTCCAGCAACGACTTGTCCTCAAGAAAGCAGTATGGACCAGCGCCTGCTTGTCCCATATTGAGCGTTGGGATATTCAATTTTTCTTGTAATAATGTTGGGTAAGGTTTTTCGCAAAAACATCCAAAGGTTTGAGCAGCACCCAGACAAACGAAATATTGTCCTTCTTCTAAGATTTCAGGCTTAGGTCCTCTAAAAGATTTTTCTGCCACATTTGGTAAATAAAATCCCTGATAATCAATAATTTCCCAATCCCTGTCTTGGTATTGCATAAAATGCTTTTTTAGGTAACTGAAAGTTATCTTAGCAAAAAGCGATCGCTATGTCGTTTAAAACGTAGAACAAGATAGCGATCGTTGCTTTTTTGCAGTGAAAAAAATCTTTAATTAAATTGAAGTTACAGCAGTTTTTGCCGTCGATTTTAATAGCAAACCATATTCTATTCCTTCAATTACTGCCTGATAGGACGCATCTAAAATATTGGTCGAAACGCCTACAGTCGTCCAGTGTTCTTTGCCATTGCTCGACTCCACTAAAACGCGGGTTTTGGCTGCGGTTCCCGAACCGCCATCTAAAATTCGGACTTTATAATCGGTTAGATAAAAATTGGCGATTTCTGGATAAAACTTCGCTAACGCTTTCCGCAATGCATTATCCAATGCTGATACGGGACCATTTCCTTCTGCTGCTTCCAGGATCTCTTCTCCTTTAACGACTACCTTAATCGTCGCCAGAGCATTACTATAAGGCATGTCCGTCCACTTTAACATATCGCAGTGTACTTGAAACCCTTTCACCTGAAACATCTCCAATCGCTGTCCCAAAGCTTCGCGCATCAATAATTCAAAACTCGCTTCTGCGGCCTCAAATTGATATCCTTCATTCTCTAGCGTTTTGAGGCGTTCTAGAATATGTTGGCAAGTGGCATCTTGCTTATCTAACTCGATCCCAAAACTACGTGCTTTAGACAACACATTACTCAATCCCGATTGTTCGGAGATGAGAATTCGACGTTCGTTGCCGACTAATTCCGGTTCAATGTGTTCGTAAGTAATCGGATTTCTTTGGACGGCTGAAACATGAAGTCCACCTTTGTGAGCGAATGCCGAACGTCCCACAAAAGGCGCGCGATCGTTGGGAGCCATATTGACAACCTCGCTCACTAAACGGCTAGTTGCAGTTAGTTGTGCCAGTTGCCAATCTTCGAGACAGCGATAGCCGAGTTTCAGTTGCAAATTGGGGATTAACGTACAGAGATTGGCATTGCCGCAGCGTTCGCCATAACCGTTGATCGTTCCCTGTACCATGGTCGCACCTTCTAAGACGGCTGCGATCGCGTTGGCAACCGCTGTACCTCCATCATTATGAGGATGAATGCCGAGTCGGGGAATCGTAGCTGAGTCTTCTAATAAACTTCTGACAACTTCTTTGACAACTTGACTAATTTCATGGGGAAGCGTGCCGCCATTGGTATCGCAAAAAACTAACCATTCTGCACCCGCATCCCTAGCTGCTTTGAGAGATTGCATAGCATAGTCAGGGTTGTGCTTGTAACCGTCAAACCAGTGTTCGGCATCGTAAATGACTCGCCTTCCTTGAGAGCGAAGATACGCGATCGTGTCGCGAATCATGTTGAGGTTCTCTTCGAGAGAGGTTTTCAATCCTTCAGTGACGTGGAGATCCCAGGATTTACCAACAATCGTCACCCAACGAGTCCCCGCAGCGAGAATCGCTTGCAGCATTTTATCTTCTGCGACGGGAATGTTAGGACGGCGAGTGAAGCAAAAGGCGACGACTTCAGCTTGCGTCAGGGGTTGCTCTTTTAGCTGCCAGAAAAATTGTACGTCTTTTGGATTGGCTCCGGGCCATCCTCCCTCAATAAAGGGAATTCCCATTTCATCTAGTTTTTGCGCAATTCTCAGTTTATCTTCCACAGATAGGGAGATTCCCTCTTGCTGTGCGCCATCTCTGAGAGTGGTATCGTAAAGCCAAATCTGGTTAGCAGTACTCATGAAATCGTTACAATATGTAAACTTATGTAAAGAAAAGAAACACAGTTTTTGAGAAGGTAGTCGCCAATGCCTACAGTAACAGCCCAAGGAAAAACTATTACCTGCCCTCAAGGTGCCAACTTACGCCGAGTGTTAATAGAAAATGGCATCGATCTCTATAACGGCAATGCTAAAATTATCAACTGCATGGGGATTGGCAGTTGCGGAACTTGCGCGGTAGAAATCGAAGGTGAAGTATCCGAACCTAACTGGAAAGACAAAACCAGGCGATCGCTGCCTCCCCATTCTCCTACCAAAAATCGTCGTTTGGCATGTCAAACGAAAGTGCTAGGAGATGTTCGCATCACCAAATATAATGGGTTTTGGGGACAGGGCGATCGCTACGTTTGGACACCTGAAGAAACAGTCGAACAATAATAATTTAGACTCCTAAAAAACTGCTAGGAAAATCTACTTGCGATCGTAGGTTATCCTGGCAGTTCAACAGGAATTTCTTCAATTCTTATTCACAATAGAGAGAGAATTAAGCGGCTTTCTGGCGATAATTCGGATCTAACCAACACACAGGAAGCGATTCACCCGACGGAAACATTAGCTCCGATTTCATAAAGGTTTCAGGTTCTTGCAATTCTTCCCCACAGTGGTATCTTCCTATAATCTGGTTTTGACACGGATCGTACAAGTTTTCTATCGTGAGAACTTCTACTAACTCGCCATGAGGCTTATGTATTAAGAACATATACCCTCCTTTATTATCGACCCTTGACATTTCTGGTATAACACAAATACCTACGAGAAAATGTCAAATAGTGTAAAGTAACCAAATTGTAAAAAAAATCGTGACAGAAAATCATTTTAATTTACCGTCCATCTTTCGCATTTCTTTCTTAATTCGCATTACTCTAATGAGTTTATATATTGCTTTGACTATTCCCTTACCTTTCTTGGCAAAAGTTACATCTGCTCCTGTTTCACCTCTAATTTTATGGGTGGGAATTGTTATTGGATTCATTTTCTTGTATGGAGCATTAAGCGAACGAGTTCTTCTAGATCAAGAGAAAATTCAAGTGACTTATCCTCGTTGGTTTTCTCTATTTTTTCGCAAGGGATGGTCGCTATCTTGGTCGGAAATTAAGGATTTAAAACTGCGTACTACCGGACAAGGCGGATTGGTTTATTACTTCGTTACTCATGGGGCAGATCAAGCGTATTTATTACCAATGCGAGTGGCAGGATTTGCTCGTTTGGTGAAAATCGTTGAGGAAAAAACGGGGATCGGTACTACCGATATTCGTCCGCTATCGCAACCTTGGATGTATTTGATTTTGTTGGTGTTTACTTTGTTTTTATTGCTGATAGATGGGTGGACGATTTGGACGGCGACGACTCAAATCTGAGCTAGATAAATTGTAGCGATCGCAAATAAGTTTTGTTATCCAAAATTGGATTAGTAGGAAAACTTATCGAATGTAACACTCTCTTGGGATTAATTATAAAAAATTTTTAGATAGATTTTTGATCTTAATCTTTCTCAAGAATTTCCTATTAATCCTCTCTCTAGCTAGAAGTGCAGGGAATTATTAGCAATTAATCGGTAGTGCGAGTATCTTGCTCGCACTCGCACACCCAATAAAATTGCTACGATCGCTATTTTTTTAAAACAAATTTGATAATAATTATCATTTCGATCTTCATCAACTTTTAAACAAAAATAAAGGATCTTTGTAGCAAAATTGACATTAAAGCTATTTTTGGTAAGAGAAGATAACCTAGCTAAACCTTAAAAAGTCAATCGAGTCAAATTGGTAAGTTTAGGCAAAAATTATATTTTGCCCAATTTCTTTTTAGGGCAAAATGCTTTGGTTTCAATTATTAGCTTTTGCTCAATGATTTTTCTTTCAAAAATTTCAGGCGATTAAAAAACAATTTAGCTTGAGATAAAGTTAGCAAACCGAGGAGCAATTTCTATGCCAAAAACTCTCTTCAAAGTTGACCTAACTAAGCCCATGTACGAACAGGAATTAGTAGGTCACAACCGTTGGCATCCCGATATTCCCGCCGTCGTTTCAGTCAATCCCGGCGATGTTTTCCGCATTGAGTGCAAAGACTGGACTGACGGACAGATTAAAAATAATGACGATCCCAACGATATTCGCGATGTAAAACTCAGCGTAGTTCACGTTCTCAGCGGCCCCATTCACGTTAACGGCGCTCAACCCGGAGATATTCTCGTGGTCGATCTCCTCGACATCGGCCCCCTACCAGGAGACGAATGGGGCTTTACCGGAATTTTTGCTAGGGACAATGGCGGCGGTTTCTTGACCGATCATTTCCCCAATCCAGCCAAAGCGATTTGGGATATTCAGGGAATCTATACCAGTTCCCGACACATCCCAGGAGTTCGCTTTGCTGGCATTTCCCATCCCGGTTTGATTGGTTGCGCCCCTTCCCACGAACTGCTAGCAAAGTGGAACGCGCGGGAAAGGGCATTGGTAGAAAAAGGAGGTCCTCCCTGGAAGCCGCAGATTCCACCTCTAGCTGCCCTGCCCAACCCAGAAAATGCTATTCTGGGTTCGCTTAAAGGGGCAGAATTCGATCGCGTAGCGGCAGAAGGGGCACGTACCGTTCCGCCTCGCGAACACGGCGGCAACTGCGATATCAAAAACCTCTCGAAGGGATCGCGCATTTATTTTCCGGTTTATGTAGAAGGCGCGAAACTCTCGATGGGAGATATCCATTTCTCTCAGGGAGACGGAGAGATTTCTTTCTGCGGCGCGATTGAAATGGCAGGTTATCTCGACCTCCATGTCGATCTCATTAAAGGCGGCGTAGAAAAATACGGCATGGTTAATCCCATTTTTAAACCGGGACCAGTGGAACCTCGCTACTCCGAGTATTTAGTCTTTGAAGGAATTTCTGTAGACGAATTTACCGGGGAGCAATATTATTTAGACGCTCACGTTGCCTATCGCCGCGCTTGTTTGAACGCGATCGAATATTTGAAGAAATTTGGCTATACGGGAGAGCAGGCATACTTACTCCTCAGTTGCGCGCCTGTAGAAGGTCGAGTCAGCGGCATTGTCGATATTCCCAACGCTTGCTGTACCCTAGCCCTGCCAACAGAAATTTTTGACAAGAATATATTGCCAACTTAGAAACTAAGAGCGTATCTTATGCCACTTTATGAGTTTCGGTGCGATTCCTGCGGAGAGTTTGAAGCTTGGCGCACGATTGCCGAACTGAGCGAACCCGTGCAATGTCCCAGTTGCGAGGGAGTTGCCAAACGCATTTTCTCGCCTCCTAATATCAATTTAAACGTCGGTAGCTTCCAAGCGAAGCAGGGAAATGTCAGGGAACCCAAGTTAGTCAAGCGAGAGCGAGAACCCGAAAAACCCAAGTATCAAAGTCCCCAAAGCGGACGACCTTGGATGATCGGTCATTCTCCGTCGAGGTATTAAAATAGTGCCTCAATCTCCTCGGCAGCATTCGGCAATCGAGCGGTTAAAACTTCCGTCCCAGATTCCGTAACGAGGACATCATCTTCGATACGAATTCCCCGCACGTCTCTAAACCGTTCTAAACGCTGCCAATTGACGACATCTCGATATTTAGCGCGAAATTCGGGGGAATTTAGAATGGCAGGAACTTGGTAAAATCCAGGCTCTATGGTGATGACCATCCCCGGACGTAGGGGGCGATCCAATCTTAAATAGCTTAAACCAAAGCGATCGCTCCTCGTTCTCCCTGCCTCATATCCAGCTAAATCGCCCAAATCTTCCATATCGTGGACATCTAAGCCCAAAAGATGACCGATACCGTGGGGAAAAAACAACGCATGAGCGTCCATCTCCACTAAATCAGTAGGGTTTCCCCGCAAAATGCCCAACTCGACTAATCCTTCAGCAATAACTGAGGCAGCCAGTAAATGAATATCTCGGTACTCTACCCCAGGACGCATTTTTTCAATACAAGTGTCGTGCGCCGCCAAGACCACATCGTAGATATCGCGCTGGGTGGAAGAAAACTTTCCCGAAACCGGGAAGGTGCGAGTAATATCGGCAGCCCAACCCATGAGCGTTTCTGCGCCGACATCGGCTAGCAATAAGTCTCCAGATTTCAAGGGGTGGTAATACCGTTCGTTGTGTAATACTTCTCCATGCACCGTCACGATACTGCTATAGGCACATTGCATGTTATGGGCAATTATTACTCCTTCCATTGCCCCTCTAACTTCCGCCTCCGTCTTTGCCCTAGCAGTTGCTTTTATTCCCGCTAGGTGAGCTTCTACCGATACGGCAGCGGCTTGGCAAATTTCTGCTAGCGCTTCGGTATCGTGGCTCAATCGCAGAGAAACAATGGCTTTGGCTAATTCGAGATCGATCCCTTCTGGTGCGTTGGCTGGCGCTACCGTTCTTGCCAACAGTTGGCATTGCTGTTGATAGGTTTTGATATCTTGCACGGCAACGGTGGCAGCATTGGCAGTCCGCGAGGCTAACTCAGCAAAAGGATAGACAGCATCCGCCCCCATTTTGGCGGCGATCTCGTCGCGTTTGGGCATTTCTCCGTACCAGAGGGCACTTTCTGGGGAAGCGTCATCGAGAAACAATTCCAGCTTGCCATTTTCTAGGCGAATGGCGGCGTTATCGAGGGGAAAACCAGCAAAATAAAGGAAATGACTGCTAGCGCGAAACGGATAGCGATTGGCAGGGAAATTGCGAGCCGGAGCGCGTCCCGACCAGAGAATAACGGGGGTTTTGACTATACAAGCTAGGCGCTGTCGTCGTTGGCGCAGGGTTGCTTGGAGAGAGTTGCTACTATCTTCAAGCTGCATCAGTTACTAGCATTACATGCGATAACAATTGTATTTTTTTATGATAGTTCTAGCTCGAGCGATCGCTACTCTAGCCCCAAAAAAGAGAGCGACCTTCTCGATCGGTTTGCTGCGATCGCGCCTAGGATAGTTATAGAAAAAAATTACTAGATAGGCATCTATGGGTCAAAAATGGGTTTGGCTAGCTTGTGGAATTGCGGTTTCGGGAACAATTGCACCCGTTTTAGCGTCAGATATCAGTACGGTAGGAGAATCGGGCATTAACGCTTATAAGTTACATCAAGATCCCTACAATTTGCTCGGTCGCAAAATCGCGATCGGGCAAGTCGAAATCGGCAGACCCGGAAAATTTGGGTTAGACAAAGCCGCGACTTGGAATCCCCCTATCCCGCTGGCTGGCGTATTCTATCGAAATAAGCAAGCCAAACCTAACGAAAATGTCGATAACCATGCGATGATGGTGGCAAACGTCATGGTCTCTCATGACAAACGTCTGCCAGGAGTCGCGCCGGGAGCTAAACTTTATTCTGCTGCCATTGGCTCTCTTACCGAAAGCGGACAGCCAGAAGAATGTCTTGCCTCTCAGCACGTCGCTCTGCAAAATGGAGGAGACGTTCGGGCAATTAATTTTAGTTTTGGGGAGTCCCTACAGCGCGATGCTAGAGAAAATGCCGTCCTCGACGGAAATGCTTTGTTAACTCAATGTATCGATTGGTCGGCGCGGGTTCACAACGTTCTCTATACGATCGCAGGAAATCAGGGAACTGGCGGCATCCCCATCCCTACCGACCATTTCAACGGCATTACCACCGCTTACACCGCCAAACGGCAAGGCAAGTTTAAAAAAGTTGACTTTGCCAACTTAAGTTCTCAACCAACGGGAAGCGGCAGCCGACTGATTAAGCGAGAAATTAATGCCGGGACGAGACGTTCCGTAAGTTTGCTCGCTCCCGGTAATAAAATTAGACTCTACGATTTAAAAGGAACCATCAATGAAGTCAGCGGCACCAGTTTTGCCGCGCCTCACATCACGGCATCGATCGCGCTCTTGCAGGAATATGGCGATCGCCAGTTGAGGAAATCTCGCTCGGACTGGAGTTTAGATTCCCGCCGCCACGAGGTTATGAAAGCCGTCCTGCTCAACTCAGCCGACAAACTTCAAGATAAGGGAGATGGTCTGCTGTTGGGCATGACCCGCACTACCCTGACCAAAAATAATCGCAATTGGTTGGAATCCGATGCTTACAAAGATCCGAAAATCCCGCTAGATATGGAAATGGGTACGGGACATCTCGATGCTTTTCGCGCCTACGAGCAATTTAGCGCAGGTCGGTGGAGTCCTCAAAATCCCGTTCCGAGCCGGGGTTGGGATTATCGCACGGTGGCGGCTAATGGCGATCGCGATTACGTTCTAGAACAACCTTTAAAAGCCAATAGCTTTGTCTCGATTACTTTGACCTGGAATCGCCTGGTAGAACTCAACGATGCTAATAACAATAAACAGTACGATATCGGAGAGGATTTTCGCGATCGCGGTTTGAATAACCTCGATATCTATCTCATGAGCGCCGATGAAACTAACACCGCTAAAAGTACCTGCGCGTCAATCAGCGATGTCGATAGTGTAGAACATATTTTTTGTCCCATTCCCAAGTCCGGGCGTTACAAAATTCGCGTCAGCTATCGCCAACAGGTCAATGAAGGTACTCAACCTTACGCCCTCGCTTGGTGGACGGTAGCGGACGAGTGACTAGAGTTGTTAAGTAGGTACACAAAATTAATTCCCCAAAATCTTGTAGGGGCGGGTTTAGGGAAAAGCCTTGCCACTCAACAACCATTAGAGTTATATCAAAACCCGCCCTGCCCGTGTAATTAATTGTGTTTATGCACTTATCAGCGATCGAGTCAATAGTCCTTATAATTTTTTAGGAGCAAATAATAGAGTTCCCCGCTATGATTGATTAATCCAGCGCGATCGCCCGCCACTTTTCCAGTCCCCATAAAAATATCTACTCGTCCCATGCCTTTAATCGCGCTTCCAGTGTCCTGATCGAGTACGTAGCGACTGACAAGGGGCATTCCTGAATCGCCCTTCCAAGCGGCAGAGGGAATTCGCGTGCGGATCAATGCTAAACTGCCAGGCGGCATGAGCGATTTATCGGTAGCAATGGAACGTTCGGCAGTGACGGGAAGTCCCAGACTGCCTTTAGCGGGCGCACCATGAGTTTCTTTAAAGAACACAAATCGGTCGTTTCTGGGTAAATATTTATCGAGTTCTTGGGGATGGTCTTTGAGATAATCGATGACTACAGGCAAGCTTAACTCTTCTGGCTTAAAAATCCCTTCTTTAATCAGTTCTTTGCCGATGCTGGTATAAGGATAATCGGTGCTTTCATCATAGCCGACGCTCATCGTTCGACCGTCTGTAAGCTGAAGTTTTGCCGACCCTTGAATGTGCACTAAATAGGCTTCCAAGCGATCGCGCAGCCAAACCAGTTCATATCCTGCTAGAGGGCTTTTATTGCCCAACAAACCATCTTTCCCTTCCAATTCGGCACGAGTTGGATGGGGTTTAGACCAACTCGAAAAGTTAGATGGCTTTCGATAGAGTGGATAGCGAAACTCGGCAGTAGGTTTGCGACTGGCGCTATAGACAGGCTCGAAATAGCCTGTAAAAGTAACCGTACCGCGATCGTCATTGCCTACCGACTGATAAAAGACGAATTCTTTTTGAACGGTTGCTTGTAATTCCCTTGGCGTGCGAGACTTTACCAACAACTCGCGAAAACGGAGCAGAGAACGACGAACGCGATCGCGGTTAATTCCCGGTATGGGATAATTTTGATACGCCTTGACAGCAGCATTGCTCTCTAGATAGCGCAAGCTATGGTCGATCGCTCTCAGCATTGCTCTCCAATCTCCAGCTTTTTCGGGACTACCCCAAAGCTGCTCGTCTAATCCTAACGTTTTATCGATCCCGTTTTGCTCGATTGGTTTTAGCGAAACTTTCCCGGCTGCCCAAAGCCAGTTAGCAGTCGAAAAAATCAGTCCCAATCCCAAACAGAGTAAGGCAATGCGTTTTTTCATGATTTTACATTGAGATTGTCTTCAGAATTTTAGTCGAGAGCTGAAGACAATCCAAAATCCAAAGACGCAATAATTTTCAATCGCGTTCCACGCTTCCGAAAAAGATTGGTTCTACCCGAATTGCCACAACGGTAGAAGGACGTACCACCATGTATTCTCCCTGAACGTTTTTAATTGGTATGTTCATAAAATCATGGGAATCTGATTTTGGTACTAGCTCGTTGCTATACCATTTCTGAAACTCTTGAATGCTGGTAAAACGAACTTCTTCTCGATGGCCGCTAGATAAGAAAAGATGAATCGCGTATTCGTCAGGTTTTCTTGGCATGATAATTCGATTTAATTCTTTAAGACTATTATCGGCGACTAATAATGCAAATTAAACCGTTGCAGTAGAGTTTTCAGCATCGAAGGCAAAGTTTTGTTCAATTCAGTCGCTGTCTTAAAGATAAGCTGTTGGTGCTGGGGTAAGTCGAAGGAAAACTTGCCAATTAAATCTGGACGTTCCATTTGCACCAGCAAAATTTGACCGGCTCGCTTGCTTTCGAGTGCGTAACCCAATTCAACGCAAACGAGAGGGCTTAAAATTAACTGGGGTTGTCTTTCTTGGGGAATGCTGGTTATCGGCGTTCCATCGGCGATAAATAATAAACTTTTGCGAATTTTACGCAATTGAGTCTCGCTTAACCGCACGGTCGTATCCGTAGAACGTAGGGATTCTTCTAAAGTTATCGGAAAACGCGATCGCCGATTGAAAGTTTCTATGGCTTCTGCAAGTGCCGAACGCAAAGCCTCGCTGGCTTGAGGGTATTCATTTTGGCAGCTCAAAAAGACTATTGGTTCTAACCAAGCCGAAATGTCCTGTTTAGTAAAGTAAATTTCGTGGGAGAGAAGATCGATATTTGAGATAACATAGCTGCCACTTCCCTCAATATAAAACTCGACCAGATTTCCTTCGAGATAGCGTTGAAACCAAACCGATTCTTGTATCGCTTGAGCGTCGTCCAAAAAATCAGCCCGCATTCCTGATTTGAGGAGGCTATTTCGGCTCAGACGCAGATCGTGAGGTCGTTTGACAATTTCCTTGATTGGCGCGTAATGCTCCAGATACCAGGCTTTGAGCGCAATAATCGCCATAGTTTAAGGAGTTTCCTCTAGCTGAGATAAAAAACGGTACTTAGGAATCTTAGCAATAAGCGCTGATATCCTCACCACATTCATCAGCCAGATAGCAAAGAGCGCGGAAACGGAGTGCCATTAAATCTTCGTAGAGAGGGTTAATTTTGCACAAGGGAGGAATGTTGGCAATCGTGCGACCAAATAGCCGAATTTTACGTGCAAAAGGACACCGAGCGGGAATGAGACGACAAATGCGATGCGCTAACTTGGGGCGATCGATTTCAATAGAATTCAGCCGCATCCGCAGAGGTTTGAGAAGATCGACGCTTTTCCAGCTAAAAGAGCGTTTGGCGTTTGTTTTAGTCTTTGCGAGATCGTTTTCAATCCAACCGCTTAAAACTATAGACTTCGTGCTAGTATTGTTTAAACTCATCTTCGCTTAATACGCTTAATACTCTTGTTGACTAGGAACAAAACAAAACTATCTACTTGATAGCTACACAAACCCTTGTAAGTATTTCCGATATTTCTGACTCGAACTATAAGAAACTTCTAAGAGCCTAGGTATATTGTGACAACTGCATCTACTAAATTGGTTCCTTCTTTAGAGATAACACGCAATTTTTGTCTGAAAAGCGTCCGCATGTAAGACTGACATTTAGACAATGACGAATTGCGATGTTCGTTGCCCAACAGAGAACTCATCTCTAGTTGCTATCATCATCTCTCCTATGGAGTAATAAATTCGTCAGCAAGATCGCCTAATTTTCACGCGGCTCGTTTTTAGCTCTGCGCAATTATACTTATATCATTTCTAAAAAAGAAGGCTACAGATGCTCAATGAAAAAGCCTTACACCCAGAGCTGCTGACTAATTGCAAACTGATAATTGTGAATTGTGAATTGGTATTACCTCGACTTGACAAAGCCCAAACCAAGCAGCGCAAGCAGTAACCCCGTATCAGTAACCCCGTATCAAAGATTGAAAAAATACCGAAAAAAGTGGGCGAGCTTGGCTCGCCTAACAAATTTACTTGCCCATTCCTAACTGTTGAGCTTTTTGATAAACTTTGCCCTCCGTCAGCAATGAAGGCGCGATGACTACCTCTACTTGCTGCATCTCCTTCATATTCTTCGCTCCCAAGGTTCCCATACTGGTCTTGAGGGCACCTAAAAGGTTATGAGTTCCATCATCTAGCTTGGCAGGTCCGGTAAGAATTTCTGCGATCGTTCCCGTAGTTCCTACATTGATGCGAGTTCCGCGAGGTAGGACGGGACTGGGCGTTGCCATGCCCCAATGATACCCGCGTCCGGGCGCTTCTGCCGCTCTGGCGATGGGAGAACCGATCATGACTGCATCCGCACCGCAGGCAATACACTTACAGATATCACCTCCCGTAACGATGCCGCCATCGGCGATGACGGGTATATATTTATCTGTTTCTCGCTCAAAATCATCCCTAGCAGCAGCACAGTCTGCTACTGCTGTTGCTTGAGGCACGCCCACTCCCAATACGCCGCGAGAGGTACAAGCTGCACCAGGTCCGATACCCACTAAAACCGCCGCCGCCCCTGCTTTCATTAAATTCAATGCCACCTCATAGGTCACGCAAT